>JAMOBE010000186.1:0-3258 GCA_039908285.1 Alphaproteobacteria bacterium | reverse complement strand
TTGAACTGCTGGGTGATGGAGACGAACGAGGCATGGCGGCGATCGAATACGTCCACCAGCTTTGCGAAGTCTGTCAGCGACCGGGTCAGGCGGTCGATTTTGTAGACCACCACGCAGTCCACCTTGCCGGCCTCGATGTCGGCCATCAGTCTTTTCAGGGCCGGGCGCTCCAGGGTGCCGCCGGAGATGCCGCCGTCGTCGTAGCGGTCAGGGACCAGAAGCCAGCCTTCGGCCTTCTGGCTGGCGACGAAGGCCTCGCAGGCTTCCCGCTGGGCGTCCAGGGAGTTGAACTCCATCTCCAACCCTTCCTCGGAGGACTTCCGGGTGTAGACGGCGCAGCTCACTCTGCCGGCACGCTCGTCGGGATGAGAGGAAACGGCTCGTGCCGGACCGTTTCCCGGCGTCGCCGGGTCTAACGCCTGGACAATGACCGTGTCGTTGTATCCCGTGACGATGACGGCATCGTTCACATCCTGGCTGATTTGTATCCCTCGATCATCATGAGTCATGGTAGAGATAGAGCTTCCGGACTGATCACCGCGTGTCGTAGGATAGCAAAACGTACTTCGAACAGCCAAGGAGAGATTGATGGCAAGCGATCGCAGCGTATCCATCGGTGGCTATGTCACAGACAGCGTCATCGTCACGGGCGACAACGCGTCCGTGGCCAAGGGAACTGGAGCCGCATCCTCGGGCGCACCGACACCGAATGCCGAGATCCTGGAGGCTCTGGCTGCGTTGCGACCGTTGCTGACCAGTGTACGGTCGACCGATGATGCGAAGATCGACAGCGCCCTCAGGGACGCCGAACACGAGATGTCGAAGTCAGACCCCTCGCCGGACGAGGTGGGCTCCGCACTGGAACGCGCCCTCAAATATGCCCGCACCGGTGTGGCGTTCGTCGAAATGGCCGGGAAGATCGTCCCGCAGGTCGCCGCTGCCGTCACCTGGCTTGGAGAGGGGTGGGTAAAGCTGTCGGACATGGTCGAGAGCGGCGGATGAGCGGCGCTGAGCGCGGCATCAATGTCAACGGTGATTGCTCAAAGAGTTTCCAGTTCACCGGAGACAACATCAACTTCACCGCAAACATGTGCTACGAGGAATCCCCGTCCCAGACGAGCCGGCAGGCGGAACCGGCGCTCATTGCCGCCGAAATCATTGCCGTCCTCGGCCCGGCCTCGCGGGAACTGCTCTCCTGGCCGCAGGAGACGGGCGGGCTCTGGATCGAGCGGGATGAGCTGGCCCAACTGCGGGAACACGCCATGGGGGGCGACAGCGTCACGGTCGCCCTCCTCGGCGGACCGGGAAGCGGCAAGTCCGCCCTTCTTGCGCGACTGGGCAAGGAGCTTGCCGCCGAGGGGCGTGCCCTGCTGGCCCTCAAGGCCGACACCCTGCCGACGGAGATTCGCACTCTCCAGGATCTGGATACCCACCTCGGCATGCCCGCGTCGGCGGCGGACTGCCTGCGACGCCTGGCTGCCGAACAGCCGGTCGTGTTGCTGATCGATCAACTTGATGCCCTTGGCGACTTGATGGACTTGAAGTCAAGCCAGCTCTCGGTGTTGCTTCGGCTGATCTCCGAAGTGCGGAATACGCCTCGCCTGGTGACCATCGTCTCCTGCCGGGACTTCGAATATCAGCATGATGTCCGCCTGGCGAGGATCGGCGCTCAGGAAGTCCGACTGAGCAATCCGCCCTGGGACAAGGTGGTCCCGGTTCTGAAAGCTCGTGGTTGCGCCTGCGAGAACTGGCCACAGGCCATTCGGGACATCCTGTGTACACCGCAGCACCTGAAGGTCTTCATCGATTTCCTGGCCGTCGAAAACGGTAACCCCCAGTTCGACACCTATCAGCAGATGCTGGAACAGGTGTTTGAACAGCGGGTCATCAAGGCCCACGGAACAACGACAGCAAACGCAGCCTATGCGGTAGCAAGGGCCATCGCGGAACAAGAAATGTTGTGGCTTCCTCGCGCTCGCTTTGATCGCGACAAGGATGCGATCGACCGGCTGATTGGTGCTGGACTCCTGACCGACGGCGGCGACGTTCGGAAAATTGGATTCCGGCATCAGACCGTTTTCGACTTCGTGCGAGCGCGGGCCTTCATCACCGACAACACGGACACCCTGAAAGACTTCGTATTGCCCCGGCAGAACGGGCTATTCGTGCGGCCCGTCGTCTGGAGCATCCTCACCTATCTGCGCCCCACCGATGGCAAAGCCTACCACTGCCAAATGGACGCCCTGTGGCAACGGGATGACCTCCGTCCCCACCTGCGCCAGCTCCTTGCCGAGTTCATGGCCCAGCAGACGAACCCGACAACGGAAGAAACGAGCCGGCTGCTGCCATTGATCGATAACGCCGCGTGGCGAAACCGGCTCTTCCCCATCATGAGAAACAGTCCCGGGTGGTTCGCCAAGATCAAATCCCGCCTTCCGTCTCTCATGCAGGCCGATGACCAGACGGCGTGGAGTGTCGGCATTGTCCTGAGAGGAGCATTGACGCACGATCCCGATGCCGTCATCAATTTGATTGAGAGTCATTGGTCGGACCGACACAGCAATGTGATCATAACGTTGAGCGACGTAAAGCACTGGACAGAGCCGCTGGTCCGGCTCGGGGAACATGCGTTGCGATCGGGTTCGATCTCGACGTTTTACGCATCCTCTCTGGTCAATGAGTGCGCCCATCACGATCCGGTCTCTGCGGTGCGTCTGGTCGCGGCCAAGCTACGGCATGATATTGAGGAGGCGCAGGGAAAAAGCAGGGCCGCGATCGTTCCGAAACTACCGGGCGATGCTTCGATTACGGAAAATGACGTTTTGTCGATGAAGGTGCACGAGGCTGTCAAGCCAGTGAGGAAGATCGTCAATAACTTCGATTGGCATGGATTGTCCAAGATTGCGGAAAAGGCGCCGGCGGAATTCATCAAACACATCTGGCCATTGTTCGAAAATATCTTCGATTTTCTGATCGAGGAGAACACTGGATTGCTTATTCGCTATATACATACCAGTGGTGAGCATATTTTTTCGATCGCAGTAAAGATAGCGATGCCAACGACAAACTGCCGCGCCACCCTCTGCCGGCCGCGCTGATGGCCGCTGTCATCGCATGGGCGCGGGACCAGCCCGACGCGTTTTTGGTTCTTCGACGTTTCAGGTGGAAACGAGGATGTCGCCCAGGGGCGCGGCGATGAGGTAGATGATTGTCGCAAAGGTTGTTGTGTTGCGGTATCCCCTGGCGCGCGCTCGGGCG
>JAMOBE010000185.1:0-3265 GCA_039908285.1 Alphaproteobacteria bacterium | reverse complement strand
GTACCGTGGCGGCTGTCCTGGAAACCCGCCGCAAGGCACTTGAGACCGAGGAACTGGAGCGGCGCATTGCCGCGCTTGAACAGAGGTACCGCAAATGACCACGAACATCGAACGCCGCGTTGGCAAGATCGAGGACCTTGTCGGGGCAAGACGGCGCGAGTTGACCAGCGAGGAACGTGCCCGCTGCTGGGCAGCCCTGGCAAAACGAGCGACCGGCCAGCCGCTTGACGATCTGGACCAGCACCATCTGGGATTGGCGATGGCTCTTCCGCGATCCCCCGGATTTGAAGCAATGACCGCCGAGCAGCGGCTTGAGCGTTTCAAGTCTCTGGTCGCACGACGCGGACACGCCACGCGCTGACTCGGGGATGGCCCGTGGGGGCTTTTGCTGTGTGCCGCCACACCCTCCCGGCAAACGTGAGAAACGCACCAGCGAGTCTCCCAGGGGCAGCACGGGGCATCCTGTGGGCGGTATGCGGGGGCAAAGCCCCCCAAGCGGTGGCTGTCAGCAAGCGCGGGAGATAAGCACCGGCTGTGGGCAACTCGCGAAGCGGGTTATCCCCTACCACCCGACCGGTCCCCCGACCTTGAGAATCCTTGCGGAAGCAGACGCCACGCCGCGATAGGCTCGCCCTCTCAAGTGCCCCACGATGCCGGGAGGGGCTCCCTGTCGGGTCATCCGCGACTCGTTGAAAGGTGGCTCAAGGGCGAGTCGAACACCCCGCCGCATCCCCTCATGAGGCACGCCGGGAAGACGGACAGTCCATCACCGTCTACCACCATCCACCCCAAGCGATCTTTCGTTTGTGGGTTGGCTTGTGGGTTGATCCCCGGGCCGTTTCGCTAAGCGATTGAAAAACAAATGGAATTTACTCTCTCTTAGCAGATGGAAAGGGACGCACCCCCATGCGATTCACTTTACGCTTGCGTAATAAACGGAGAGGGGCCGCATTCCGTGCGGAGAACGGAAGGGTCCGCAAATCAAATCACCTCTTTCAGCTTTCCGTCCAACTCAGGATGTTGGCACGGAGTATCAAAGTCACTCCGTGCCGCTCCGCACGTTCCGTTGCTTTCGCGGAATAGCCTTTGGCGTTCGTCACCGCGACCAATGCGGCCGTCGGCACCCCATATGCTTTCCTTGCCCGAAGCAGGTCGTTTATCGGCTCGTCGTTGCACCTACTGATGCTTTCGCGATGTTTCGACTGGACTATCACAAGATTTCCCGCTGGGTCGTAAAGGATGCCGTCCGCGCCACCGTCCCCGGTCACTGGGGTTCGGTTGACGCGCCAGCCCTTCGCGCAAAGCCGTCGGAGTACCCACTCTTCAAATTGCCTGGCGGTCATGCGATCGATTTCGGCAAGCGTGTCTGGTTCGCCGTCTCCACGGGACCGCACTCCCATGATGTCATGGTACAGACTCGACTCGTCATCACCCGGTGAGACCGGAGGAACCAGTACCTCGCGGCTTAGTCTTCGTTTGCGGTCCAGGAGGGCGTGAAGCTTGATGTCGAAGCTGAATTCCCTGATGTTCGGGTCGGGGTGAACCGCCATGGGATAGTAGACGTAAACGGTTTTATCCTGACCAATCCGATAGACGCGGTCCGTACACTGATCCTCGACGGCCGGATTCCACCACCGGGACAAATGAATGACGTGGTTCGCGGCGGTGAGGGTCAGACCGACGCCGCCCGCTTTCGGAGACAGTATCATGACATCGAATTCGTCACGGTTTCGCTGGAACTCGTCCACCCAGGCCTTGCGCCGGTCACCGGGGATGCCGCCGTGGATGAGCATCGGCTGCCTCGCAAGACTGAATTCCCGCTTGAGCATCGTGGCGAGGATATCCTGCATGTCAAGGCTTTCCAGGAAGATAAGGGCCTTTTCCTTTTTCCGGGCGATATCTCGGAGAATATCGAAGGTCACGGCCAGCCGGGCGGACCAGGCGATATATTCGTCGTGACCGCACTGACGAGCCTGCTGCGGATCGACGGGATGAAGGGAGATGCCCCGCAGCTTGTGCAGAGTTTTGAGCATGTCTCCAGCGGCGGATACCTTCCGTCCTTCATCGACCGCATCAGAGTAAGTTCTGGCTTGTTTGGTCGGCATGGCTTTTTCGATCGGGAATACCTTCTTCTCGGGAAGTCCCTCGAGCCTGTCCACCTTCATCCGCCGCAGCATGACGGCTGACCGGCCATCGAGCCTGTCCAGCATCTTCGCCCTGAGCTGGCCAAGAGTCTCCCGGCTGTCGGTCGTATAGGTCTGGGAATAGGCCTTGAGGTCTGGCAGATAACCCGGATAAGCGACGTCCATGATCGCCCAGAGGTCCTCGGACCGGTTCTCGATCGGGGTTCCCGTCATCGCAATCGTGAACTCTGAATTGAGAGTCTTCGCGGCAATTGCCCATTGAGATGCTGGATTTTTCAGTTTCTGGACCTCGTCAAAGACGACGGCCGCAAATTTCAATTTTGCGAAACTGAGATGATAGTCACGTAGAGTGTCGTAGGTCGTCAGTACCCAGTCGGCTTCCGTGATCCTGGATGTCTGCAATGTGGGCTCACCCAAACGCGTGTCATTCCCGTTGGCCTGTCCGGCTCGCAGTTTTTTCGTCTCGGCCGCATACACCTTGAGGGGGCGTCCGAGCCCAGGCGATTCCAGATGAAGGTCATGCTCATCCTGCCAGTTCTTCAATAGACCGGTCGGAGCGACGATCAGGACGGGAAGGCGTTCAAGCCGCAGGGAACGGCGGGTGTCGGCGAGCCAGAGCAAGAATGTCAGCGCCTGCAGGCTCTTGCCGAGACCCATGTCGTCAGCAAGGAGGCAGCCCGGAAAACCAGCGCACCAGCACTCTTCGAGCCACGAAAGTCCTTCTTCCTGGTGAGGCTTGAGGAAGGTGGACAAACCGGATGGAACGCTGTACCGGAATGCCAACCGGGGCCGAAGATCGCGTGTGAACTGCGTCGCTTCAAAATTCTGGTCAACGATCAGAAAATGCTTTTGCCTCTCCTCCGGTTCGTCTCCTCCGGCCGCAGCTTCGGCTGCATCAGGGTCGGCGTCAGGCCGGACGAAGCCCAGCAGGTCGTTCAAGGCTTCCCGCGTCGCTGACGTGGCCGGAACTTTATGGCCGCCGATTTCGACCGTGTCGACGCCCTTAGAGTCCGTAAGGAAACGTCGATTATGTATTGACATCGCGATTCCGGCGCTACATCTAGTTGCCTTGTAGTTTATGGAGAGGCGGATGGTGTGGACACCGGAGACAAGGGCAAAAT
>JAMOBE010000184.1:0-3270 GCA_039908285.1 Alphaproteobacteria bacterium | reverse complement strand
CGGACCGTCGAGGCGCTCTGGTCAACCATCGGCGAATGCCTCGACAAATTCTCGCCAAACGAGTGCTCAAACTATTTCCGCCATGCCGGTTATGGACGCTCGGCATGAAAATGCTCTAGACGGAACTTTTTATTATCGACGCGCGCAAGCCATTGACCCAACTTCGAAGGTTTGCTCTCCGGTGCGCCGGAAAAATGGCGGAAATGCTTGGGTTTGTCCTGACGCCGGCGAAATGTGGTGCTAAATCCTGGCTGGTTGAACCCGATCCGTCCGGCGTATTGGCTTGACGGAATGGATTTATGTGTGGTGTCATATGGGGAGAAAGCCCAGGATGCCGCGCCATGTTCATCCGCGTCAAGAAGATCAATGGCTACGAGTACCTCTACCTGGTCGAGAACGCCCGCGAGGGTGGCCGCCACGTCCAGCGGGTCATCAAATCGCTGGGCCGCAAGGACGAGGTCGAGGCGTCGGGCATGCTGGATTCGCTGATCGCCTCGGCGGCGCGGCATTCCCCGCGCTCGATCGTGCTGTCGCGCTACTACAAGGGCGAGTTGCCGGAGCTGAAGCGCCAGAGCATCGGCGCCGACCTGGTGTTCGGCCGGCTGTGGGAGACGACCGGAATTCGCGATGTCCTGACCAGCCTCTTGGCCGATCGCCGGTTCGGGTTCGATGTCGAGCGGGCGATCTACATGACGGTCTTGCACCGGCTGATGATCTCGGGTTCCGACCTGCATGCGAGCGATTGGAAAGACAAGATGCGCATCCCCGGCGCCGAGCCGGTGATGCTGGACCAGGCGTACCGGGCCATGGCCTGGCTGGGCGAGGAGATGCCTGGGCCGGCCGGCCCGCTGGGGCCGCGGACGATGACCGACGTCATCGAGGAGTCGCTCTATCGTTATCGCAAGGACCTGTTCGGTGTCACGCCGGAGGCGTGCCTTCGGCACGATAATGCGGAGGCGTGCCTTCGGCACGACGTCTCGGTCGCCTTCTTCGACACCACCAGCCTCACCTTCGAGGGCAAGGGTGGTGCGACGCTCGGGCGACGCGGCCACTCCAAGGACTACCGCCCCCACCTGAAGCAGGTGGTGCTGGGCATCGTGCTCGACGGCCGGGACCGGCCGATCGCCTCGTTTCTCCTGCCCGGCAACACGGCCGCGCCAGAGGCGCGCATTCGCGCGACCGTCACCACGCTGGTGCCGGTGGTGCATCGGCTTCAGGAACGGTTCGGCATCAAAAGGGCCTGTGTGGTCGCCGATCGCGGCATGATCTCGGCCGCGACCATCAAGGCGCTGGAGGCCGCCGGCGTCGATTACGTTCTTGGCGCCCGCGAGCGGTCGGTGCGCGAGATTTACGAGCAGGTCATCACCGATGACGGCGTGCCGGTGCCGCTCGTCATCCCACGCCAGAAGGGCGAGACCCGGCTCGAGGTCCGGGACGTCACCATCGAAGGCCGCCGCTACGTGGTGTGCCGGAACGAGGAGGAAGCCAGGAAAGACGCGGAAACACGGGCGAAGATCCTTGCTGGCCTCAAGACCGCGCTTGAGGGCGGCGACATGAAGCTGGTCGCCAACACCTGTCCCTCCTTAATTCTCCGTAGGCCGCAGAAACCCTCACATTTCGGTCCATGATCAATCAAGGTGTGCAGCGGCGTTTCGTATCCCCACCGCTTTACCAGGCCCGACTCGACGCGAATCCGGGCTCCCGGGGTGCTGCGCGCAGGCAGCAGGGCTGACGGGATGGGGGGGATAGTGGGATGTCATTCGGTTTCCAGAAAAAACGGAGTCTTTCCGGAAACCGTATAACGAGGGCCTGGACACGCTATCCGCCGAACACTTTCTTCAGTAGATCGGTGGAGCGCTTGGCCGGATCAATGCGGATGGCGGCTTCCTCCTGGCCCAGGTACTTGAAGATGCCGGCCAGGGCGAAATCCAGGACGTGGTCGGTCAGCATGCCCGGTCCGGCTTGCACGGCCTGCCCCAGCATGGGCAAGGCCCCGGCCGCACCGGTCACACTCTGATAGGTGCGCACGGCGCCGCTATCGGCCACCATGCGGTCGACGACCGGGCGCATAGCCGTCCTCAGATCGGGAGTCATGGTGCGCTGGAAGTACTGGGTGGCAGCATCCTGCGGGCCGTTCAGGATCCCCCTGGCATCGCTCATGGTCATGCGGCCGACCGCATCGACGAAAATCTGTTTGGCCTTGGGCGTCGCCGCCTCAGCCGCCCGGTTTAGATTCAGCTCGAGATCATCGAGCAGGCCGGCGTGTCCGGCCAGCTTGAGTCCCTGCTGCATCATCTTCAGGCTGTCGGGAAGCGGAATGTGGACGGCTGGATCACCGTTGAAACCATTGGCGCTGCCGAGCCGGCTGGTGACACGGCCGGTTGCGATCCTGAGCGCCTCCTTGAGCCCGGCCCCGATGTCGCCGACGGCAAGGCCGGCTCCGCGGTCGCCGCCGGACGGCTGCGGTTGGCCCACGCGTTCAAGCTGGTTCTGCAGCAGCCCCTTGCCCATCTCCAGAAGGTCGTTCCCGGCGGCCGCCGTTCTGGCCTGCGCCGCCAACAGTCCGGCCGCAGCCAGCGCCGCAATAAGTGCCCTGCTCATCGTGCATCTCCCCATTTTCAACTTAGCGGCCGAACAGTGCCCCGGGATCGATGGGCTGGTCGCCAGTTATTCCCACCTTACCCTTGGCAAGCGCAGCCAGATCGGAACGGTATCTTCTTCATCTTCTGCTCCCCTGGCTTCCCGTTACACGCGGGAGGGGATGTCCCGCACCGTGTTGAAAATTGCTTGTCAGGCACTGCCGGTCGAGCAGGCTAGCTGGATCGGCGGCCTTCACGTTCGAATGCCAAACGTTGGTGTTTGCCGCCCATCTCCAGATGGTAGTTCGCCACCATGGCGGCAGCCATGAGTTGGTTTATAACGGCGCGGAAATCCTTGTCGACCTTCATCTGGCTCCTGTCCGCGACTCAATCGTTCCCCGACTCGGCATGAGGTAGGCTTTCGGGAAGGTCCAGGATCCAAGTCTTTTCGGTTTGTCGAGCACCATCGTCATTCCCCCGATGGCGTCGCCCACCGGTTCGCTGGATAGCGATGCCCCCGAGTCGTGGGCTCGGCTTCGGCCGCACTCTTGTTCCGCTTGGTGCCCAGCCCTGACTTGTGCGCCAGTGTCGAGCGCGTTTCGGCATATTCTGGTGCGACCAGTGGGTGATCGGGCGGAAGGCCCCATTTGGCCCGGTATTCCTTGGGCGTGAGGCCATGGTCGACAGATAG
>JAMOBE010000041.1:0-29160 GCA_039908285.1 Alphaproteobacteria bacterium | reverse complement strand
GCCCCTCGTGCTCCCCACTACTATTCAAACACACACGATCACTGGACGCGTGGCGATAAAAAAAATGGGGAGCACGAGGGGCCCCTCGGCCCCTCGTCCTTCTTCTTTCTTTCTTCTCATTCACCATCATCACGCCCCCCCGCCAGATCATAAAACCTCTTCTCAACCAACCCCCGATCCAACGCCACGTCACGCAACACCTCGATAATCCGTCCCGCCGCCCGTCCATCCCCATACGGGTTGACCATGCCAGCCACGGCCTCCCGGAACGACGCCCCCGTCGCCGTCTCGATCGCCGCCTGGATCGCCATCCGCTCAGGCTCGGCGTGAATCACATTCTCCCCCCGCACCCGCCCCTTCTGGCGGTTGCCGATGTCCACCACCGGCAGGCCGAAACTGGCAGCCTCGATGACGCCCGACGACGAGTTGCCCACCATGGCCGCCGCCCGTCGCATCAGCGAGAAATACGCCTGCGTGCCCAGACTGCGCACGGCACGGGCGTCGGCATGTCTCGCCACGTAGGCGTCGATGGCCTCGATCAACCGCCGTCCGCCGGTGTCGGCATTGGGATAGGTGAACACCACCGGCCGCCCAAGGGCCTCCAGCGCCGCCATCAGCTCGGTGGCGTGATCACCGGTGTCCTCCGTCTCCAGGGTCACCGGATGGAAGGTCACCAGCAGCGGCGCCGGATCCAGCGCCATGCCGACGCGCGCCATGAGCGCCGCATCGTCCAGCAGGGGCACCTGGCCAAGGTTGTCGAGACCCGGCGCGCCCACCAGGTGCACTCGCCACGGCTCCTCGCCAAGCTGCACCACCCGGCGGCGATAGGGCTCGGTGGCGACGAAGTGCAGGTGACTCATCTTGGTCAGGGCGTGGCGCAGGGCTTCGTCAAAGGCGCCCTCGGTGGTCTCGCCGCCGTGGATGTGGGCCAGGGGAATGGCGAAGGGCACGGCGGCGGCGGCGGCGGCGAACATCTCGTAGCGGTCGCCCAGCACCAGCAGCAGGTCTGGCCGGCGAGCCGCGAAGGCCTGACCGAACCCGAGAACGCCAAGCCCCATGGACCCGGCGATGCCGGCCGGCGTGTCGGCCGCCAGCAGGGTGTCGATGCGGTCGGAGGGCTCGAAACCCGCCGCCCGGATGTCCTCCACCGTGTCGCCGAACCCGGGCGCCAGATGCATGCCGCACACCATCAGCCGCAGGTCGAGTTCCGGCGTCTCCCGTATCGCCCTCAGCACCGGCAGATAGATGCCAAAGTCCGAACGCGCCCCGGTGACCACGGCGATGGTGCGCGACTCCCTCTCCCCCCCTGGGGGGAGAGGGTCGGGGTGAGGGGGGGGAGAGGGCTTTTGTTGGTCGTGCCCACTCATGCCAGCATGTCTCCGGTCAGGACGGTGCCGGCGGGAATGGGACGGGCGGCGCGGCGTCCCACCACCAGGTCCAGGCTGCCGGGCGGCAGGCCGGTGGCGGGGCGGCGGGCCATCAGCATGTCCCGCTCGATGACCGCGCCCAGGGGAATGTCGCGGACGGTGGTCAGGCTGCGGCGCACGATGGTGCGGTTCTTCTCCTCGCTGGGGGCGCAGACCTTGCGGCCGTCACCGAGGGCCGCCGCCACGTCGCGGCAGCCGGCCACCAGGGCCGCAAGCTCCTCGGGCTCCAGGGAGGCCTTGTGGTCGGGGCCGGGCAGGGCGCGGTCGAGGGTGAAGTGCTTCTCGATCACCGTGGCGCCGAGCGCCACCGCCGCCAGCGACACCGTCAGCCCCTCGGTGTGATCGGAGTAGCCGACCGGCACGCCAAAGGCCTCGCGCAGGGTGACGATGGCCCGCAGGTTGGTCTCCGCCAACGGAGCCGGGTAGTCGGTCAGGCAGTGCAGCAGGGTGAGATCGGCGCATCCGGCCTCGCGCAGACAGGCGACGGCCGCCGCCACCTCTTCCAGATCCGACATGCCGGTGGACAGGATCACCGGTCGCCCGAACCGGGCCACGTGCGCGAGAAGTGGCAGGTTGGTCACCTCGCCCGACGACAGCTTGAACCGCCGCATGCCGAGAGCCGCCAGCGCGTCGGCGCTCTCCTCGTCGAAGGGCGTCGAGGCGAACTCGATCCCCGCCCGGCCGCAGTGGTTCATCAGCCGGGAATAGGCGTCGGCCGGCAGCTCCAGGGCCTTCAGCATGGCGAACTGGGACTGGCCGCCATCGGTGGTGCCAAGCTGGTACTCGGCCTTGGGAGCGTCGGTGACCGCCAGGTTCTCGGTGCGGAAGGTCTGGAACTTGACGATGTCGGCTCCGGCCAGAACCGCCGAGTCGATCAGGCGGTGGGCCAGCACCTCGTCGCCGTTGTGGTTGACGCCCGCCTCGGCGATGACGAGGACGCCGCTTCCGGCGATTGTGAGAACCCCGCTCACCGGCCGGCATCCCGGGTCAGGAAGGGGCTGCTGGGGAGATTGACGAGACGCCCCGCGATGTCGTGGGCGACGGGGAAGCCTCCCGGACCGACCGGGGCCGCGCGGTACATGGGAAGCTCGGGCAAAAGGCGCCAGCAGGGCCGGCACTGCAGGCCGGCTCCGTTGGCCGCCGCCAGCAGGGCGTCCCGGGCCGCCTGGTCACCGGTGATCACGGCGTTGAGCCAGTAGTTGCTCTCGGCCCACGGCTGCTCGGTGAACAGGGTGATGCCTTCAAGATCTTCGCACATGTGGCGATAGGCCTCGTGCAGGCGGCGCTTGAACACGATCAGCTCGTCGAGCCGCTCCATCTGGGCGCAGCCGAGGGCCGCGTTGAGGTTGGGCAGGCGGTAGTTCCAGCCCACCTCGTCGTGGTCGAACACCCAGCCGGTGCCGGTGCGCGCCGTGGTGGTCAGGTGCCGCACCCGGCGGGCCAGCGCCTCGTCGTCGGTCACCACCATGCCGCCACCACCGGTGGTCACCAGCTTGTTGCCGTTGAAACTGAGCACCCCGGCGCGGGCCAGGCCGCCGCAGGGTCGTCCATGACTCCGGCTGCCGAGGGACTCCGCGGCATCCTCGATCACCGGGACGCCGGCCTCGGTCGAGACGACGAGGATCGCCTCCATGTCCACCGGGTGGCCGAACACGTGCACCGGTAGCACCGCGGCGATGCGCCGTCCGCTGAGCCGATGGACCAGCCCATCCTCCCGCCGCTCGCAGTCCTCGGCCAGGAAGGCGGCCAGGCGGTTCGGGTCGAGACCCAGGGTGGAGCGCTCGATATCGATGAACACCGGTGTCGCGCCGCAATGGGCGACGGCGTTGGCCGTGGCGACGAAGGACAGGGCCGGGCAGACCACCAGATCGTCCTGGCCCACGCCCAGGGCATGGAGGACGATGTGGGCGGCGGCGGTGCCGTTGACGGCGGCGATGCCGAAGCGGGCGCCGCAGGCGGCGGCCACCATGCCCTCGAACCGGTCCACATAGGCGCCCACCGACGACACCCAGCCACTGTCCAGGCAGTCCCTGACGTAGGCCCACTCGTTGCCGCGAAACCACGGCTCGTGCAGGGCGACGGTTCCGGAGATCCCCATTGCCTGGCGGAAGTACGTCCCCATGCGCTCGACCAGGGTATCGACGGCGGTGGTGGAGGCGGCTGCTGGTCCGGGCATCAGTCGTCCTCTCCCCCCACACTTGCTCCCACCCCGTTCGGTGAGAAGTGGCGGATGAAGTCCACCTGGGCACGCTCGTAGTGCTCGCGGCTGCCGATGTCCAGCCAGTACTCGCTGACGGGGAAGCTGCCGACCCGCGATCCCCGCTCCAGCAGCAGCGACACCACGTCCGTCATGTCGAGGAATCGATCCCGCGGGATCAGGTCCAGCACCTCGGGACTGGCGACGTAGACACCGGTGTTGAGGAAATAGACCCGCTCGGGCTTTTCCAGCAGCCCGGTCACCGCCGAACCCTCCAGCTCCACCACGCCATAGGGAATGACATGCTTCTCGCGCTTGGTGGCCATGGTCACCATGTTGCCGTCGGCCGTGTGCACCGCCATCATGTCGGAGAGGGAAATGTTGGTCAGAAGGTCGGCGTTGACGACGGCGAAGGGCGCCCGCGGCCGCACCGGCAGCAGGCCGAGGGAGCCGGCGGTGCCCAGTGGCTCGTCCTCGTCGATGAACTCCACCCGGTGGCGGTATGCGGCGACGTCGGACACCGCCGCCTTGATCATCTCCCGCCGGTAGTTGACGGTGATGCAGATGCGGGTGAACCCCTCGGACAAGAGCTGGTCCAGCAGGATGAACAGGATGGGACGCCCGGCCACCGGCAACAGCGGCTTCGGCACGTCCTCGGTCAGCGGCCGCAGCCGCTTGCCCAGGCCCCCGGCCATCACCACGGCGACCCGCTCGCGGCGCACCATGTCGTCCAGGTACTCGTCCATGAAGTGGATGTCGACCACCCGCCCGGCCTCGTCCAGCAGGGGAATCTGCGAGCAGCGGCGGTCGCGGATGATGTCGAGGACGTCGGCCCGGCTCATCCCCGCCCGGCCCACCGTGGGGCGGGTCATCATCACGTCGCGGATCGGCTGGTCGAAGCCCACGTGATTGAGGATGGCCGTCCGGATGTCGTAGTCGGTGACGACACCGAGGAGCCGCCGGTCGGGATCGGTGACCAGGATGATCTTGTGGGCAGCCCGGGTCAGCACGGCGATGGCGTCCATCAGCGTGGTGTCGGGCGGCACCATCATGTCGCGCAGAAGGTGGGCGTTGCTGTCTGAAGCGGTCATAGGTTGTGCAGGTCCGGCTTGTAGCGGGCGAGGTTGTCGGGAACGCGGAACCACTCCACCGTCTCGGCGATGCCCCGCCGGAACCCGTCCAGCCCGCCGTAGTCGGGCTTCCAGCCGAGGAGCGTCGCCGCCCCGGTGTTGTCGGCCCACAGGCGGTCCACCTCGCTGGCCTCGGGGCGCAGGCGGGCCTCGTCGGTCTCGATGTCGAGGTCGACTCCGACCACCTCGGCGACGATGCGGGCGGCATCGCCGATGGTGATCTCGAAGTTGCTGCCGATGTTGACCACCTGGCCGACGGCCTCGTCCACCTCGGCCATGCGGATGAACCCCCTGACCACATCCCGCACGAAGTTGAAATCGCGCGTCGGGCTCAGCGCCCCGAGGCGGATGCGCCGCCGCCCGGTCAGAAGCTGGGTGATGATGGTGGGCAGCACCGCCCGCGCCGACTGGCGGGGGCCATAGGTGTTGAACGGCCGGATCACCGCGACCGGCGTCCCGAAGGAGCGATGGAACGACAGGGCGAGCTGGTCGGCGCCGATCTTGGTTGCCGAGTAGGGCGACTGGCCCTGCAGCGGGTGGTCCTCGGTGATGGGCACGAATCGGGCGGTGCCGTAGACCTCGCTGGTGGAGGTATGGACGATGCGGCGCACGCCAAGGTCCCTCGAGGCCTGCAGGACGTTGAGAGTGCCGGTCATGTTGGTGTCCACGTAGGACTGGGGGGAGTGGTAGGAATAGGGAATGGCGATCAGCGCCGCCAGGTGCAGCACCACGTCGCAGCCCTGGATCGCGCTGCGCACCCCGCCCGGATCACGCACGTCGCCGGCGAACACCTCGATGGCCGCCTTGACCTCGGCCGGCGACTGGTCGAGCCACCCCCAGGAATTGAACGAGTTGTACTGCACCATGGCGCGTACCGCATGGCCACGGGCAACCAGCTCCTCCGTCAGGTGGGAGCCGATGAAGCCATCGGCCCCGGTGACCAGAATGCGGGCCGCGGTCACGGCGCGTCTCCCGCTGCGGAGGCCAGGCGCATCCTGTCCACCATCCCCTGAAACTCCCTGTCATGCGCGGCCAGGTCCGCGAACGTCCCCGATCCCGCCACTCGTCCCCTGGCCATCAGAAAGATGGTATCGCAGTTCTTCACCGTACTCAGCCGGTGGGTGATGATGATGATTGTCCGCGTGCCGCGCAACGTTTCGATGGCCCCGGTGATGCGAGCCTCGGTTTCGCCGTCGAGGGCGGAGGTGGCCTCGTCCATGATGAGGACGTCGGCGTCGTGATAGAGCGCCCGGGCGATGCCGACCCGCTGGCGCTGGCCGCCCGACAGCGCGACGCCGCGCTCGCCGACGCCGGTGTCGACGCCGTGCGGCAGTCCCGCCACCACCTGGTCGAGCTGGGCCAGCCGGACGGCGCGGGCCAGGCGCTCCGGGTCCAGGGGCTTGCCGAAGGCGATGTTGGCGGCCATGGTGTCGTCCATCAGGAACACGTCCTGGGGAATGTAGCCGATCCGCTCCTGCCAGGCGCGGACGGTGTCGCCGGTCATGGGCTGGTCGTCGATCAGGATGCGCCCCGCCGCCGGCTCCAGCAAGCCCAGGACCATGTCCACCAGGGTGGTCTTGCCGGCGCCCGACGCCCCCACCACGGCGACCGAGGAGCCCGCCGGAATCGTCAGGTCGACTCCGCACAGGACGTCCTCCTCCCGGCCGGGGTAGCGGAATCTCACATTCTCGAAGCGGAGGGCGCGGGTGAACGGCAGCCGGGACGGCGCGACGACGGGCGTCGCCGCCAGGGCCTCGGCGGCGCGGACGTCGGCCTCGATGGCGTCGATGGTCGCGGTGCCGAGCCGCAGATTGCCCGCATAGCCGGCGATCCGGCTGAACGAGGGCATCAGCCGCACCGCGGCGATGCAGAACAGCCCGATGGTGGCCACCATGTCGGCCGGCGGCCTGCCGCTGGCGATGAGGCCGAGCAGCCATGTGAGAACCACCGTGACGCCGAGGGTCTCGACGATCAGGCGGGGATAGGCCGTCACCGTCTGGTGGCGCTCACGGACGGCGCTGTTGCGGGCGATGATGCGGGCGAAGGACAGGGCGAACACGGCCTCGCCGCCGGCCACCTTGATCTCGCGGACCGCTCCCAGGGAATGGGCCAGCTCGCGGAGCACCAGGGCGTTGGTCGTGGTGATCTCCGATCCCCAGCCCACCAGGCGGCGGCGGATGACCATGTAGGTCGCCGCCGCCGGCGCGCCGATCAGCACCACGGCGAGGAGGGTCGACAAGGGATCGACCGACACCAGCAGGCCGACCAGGACGATCACCACCGCGGCCTCCGTCGCCAGTTGCACCGCCGGCAGGACCATGCCGGCGAACAGTTCCTGGACCGACAGGGAAATGTTGCGGACCAGCACGGAAGAGTTGCGCTGGATGTGCAGGGTGTAGGGACTGAACAGGTAATAGCGGAGAAGGCGACTCGCGACGCGGCTGCGATTGCTCCAGACGAACCGGAACTGGGCGCGGGCGATGACGGCGGCGCCGATGTTCTTCAGCAGGAAGGCCATCATCGCCGCGACGCACAGCCCGCCGACGAAGACCACGTGCCCGGGCTCGCCCACCGCCCGGTACAGGCGCCCGAGCCACGGCATGCCGGCGATGCCCTCGGGGTCGCTCAGCACCTTGAGCAGCGGGAACAGCGCCCCGACGCCAAGGCCCTCCAGCAGCCCGCCGATGCCGATCAGCCCCGCCAGAACCACGGCCTGCCGTCGGGTCTTGGCATCGAACAGGTCCCACAGGCGGCGGATCAGTGACAGCATGGCGTCCCGTTGTCAGGCTTGGGGGCACGTCCAACAACCTACCCCCTCTCCCCCCTGAAGGGGGGGGGGGAGAGGGCTTTTGGGAAGTGCCCTTAAGTCTTGTATGCCCTGGCATACCACGCCCAGCCCATGATTTCGCCGAGTTTCATCTCCAGCGGCGACTGGATCGGCCAGGGCTCGCCATAGACCAGCAGCCCCCCCGGGTGGGTACCATAGCGGCGAACCTGCCAGCGGCGGTACAGTTTCCCGAGTTTCGGGATCAGGTAGAAATAGAACTCGGCCTTGCGCAGGGACTGAAGCCGGAAGGCCGAGAACAGGTCCCGCATCTCACTCCGCGTGTAGCAGCGGGTGATGGGATTGTCCACCGTCTGGCGGTCGCGGCCGCCCCACTCGGTGGCGTGCCCGAGCCAGTTCCGCGAGCGCAAAAGCCCCCCCTGCAGCACGCCGACGAACAGCAGCATGTTGACCCAGTAGTGCCACGAGTCCTTGCAGTACAGCATGATGACGGCGAGCCCACCCGGCTTCAGCACCCGGTACACCTCGGCGATGGCGCGCCCGGTGTCATGGGTGTGGTGCAGGACGCCGTTGGAATAGACGATGTCGAAACTGCCGTCGGGAAACGGCAGGTTCTCGGCGTCCGCCGACATGGCGCGGCAGCCGGGATCGATCAGCCCCTCCAGCAGCGCGAACTTGCGGCCGGTGGCGGCCACCCGCTCCGGCGTGATGTCGACGCTGGTCATCACCGCCCCCCGGCGGGCGAACAGCACCGAGTGACCCCCGGCGCCGCAGCCGATCTCCAGCACCGACCGGCCCGCCAGCTCGTCCACCGGCATCTCCACCACCGCGCCGTGACGGCGCAGGCGGAACATGTCCTCGAGGGCATCGATGGCCGGCAGCAGTTGCTCACGGGTCAGGCCTGACTCGACGCCCGTGTAGAGCGACGCGTACAGCGCCCCCCAGAACTTCTGGATATCGGCCTTGTCGTCCATCGCTCGACCTGTGAGTCATGGGGAGAATCGCGGGGCTGCCGCCCCGGACCCCGCTTGGGGCGATGCCCCAAACCCCCTTGGTATTTATTAATGGGTTTCCAAAGGCCTCCAGGCCTTTGGCGGGTGCGGGCAGAGCCCGCTTCTTTCTTGCGCGACTGCCCTCAATTATACGGCCGGAACACCGGCTTGATGGCCGGTCCCTCCAATAGTCCGTCCACACCCTCCGCCAGCGCCCGCGCATAGACCGCGAGGGACTCGCGGGCGGCGACGACGGTGGCCGCCACCGCCTCCGCGTCGTGGGACCAGCCGGGGGCGATGTAGTTGATGATGACGCCGCGGCGAACCATTTCCTGCAGGAACAGGGTCCGGAGAGCCATGCTGGGCTGGCCCTGCGCGTCCAGGGTCGCAAAGGCGGGGCTGCACGGAAAGCCATAGGCTTGGAAAGCCTGAGCAACCCCGGCATCGGCGGCGGCGGCGTTCAGGCCCTCGGTCAGGGCGCGGCCGATGGACCACATCCTCTCCACCACCGGCTCGCGGTGGAACATGTCGAGGGTGGCGAGGCCGGCGGCCAGGGCGTGGTTCTCGGCGCCATGGGTGGTGGAGATCAGGAACACCCGCGGCCGGTCGTGGGACAGCCCGCCGAGGTCCATGATGTCGCGCCGTCCGACCAGGGCGGCGACGGCGAAGCCGTTGGCCATGCCCTTGCCGAAGGTGGCGAGGTCGGGCGTGACGCCGAAATAAGTCTGGGCACCCCCCAGGTGCCAGCGGAAGCCGGTGATCATCTCGTCGAGGATGAACACGGCGCCGTGCTTGCGGCACAGGGCCTGCACGCCCTCGAGGAAGCCGGGCTTCGGCTCGTCGGTGGTGGCGGCCTCCATGATCACGCAGGCGATCTTGCCGGGGTGGGTGTCGAACTGGAACGCGAGCGACGCCAGATCGTTGTAGCGGAACGGCAGGGACAGGGCGCCGAAGGCCGAGGGGATGCCGGCGCTGCACGGGGTGGTGCCGATGAACCAGTCGTCATAGCTGAAGAACGGATGGTCCTTGCAGAACGCCACCAGGTCGCGCCCGGTGTAGGCCCGGGCCAGCTTGACCGCGGCGCTGGTGACGGTGGAGCCGTTCTTGGCGAACTTGACCATCTCGGCACAGGGGATGGTCTCCACCAGCCGCTCGGCGTACGCGGTCTCGATATAGGAGGGACGGCCGAAGTTGGAGCCCCTCCACATCTGCTCCGTCGCGGCGCGGATCACCGGCTCGATGCCATACCCGAGACTCATGCTGCGCAGGCCGGCGGTCCAGTCCAGGTACTTCCGCCCCTGGCCGTCCCACACCCAAGGCCCCTCGCCCCGCTCCAGGTAGCGCGGCGCGTTGCTCGGGAACTGGTCGTCGCCCTTGGAATAGGTGTGGCTGCCGGCGGGGATCAGTCGGTGAGTGAGGCCGCCGCGATCGTCCGTCATGCGCGGACACCCTCGTCGCTGCTGCGCTCGGCGCGCACGAGGAGGCTCAGCACGTGCTCGTCGGACTCGAAGGGATAGGGCCAGGGCCGCTCACGACGCACCGCGGCGACGAAGTCGCGCATCTCATCGACATAGGGCTCCTCGGCGTGGATGTAGCCGGCCTCGACGGTCCCCGCCGCCAGGTCGAACACCTGGAGATCGTATTTGTTGGCCTCCCCGGTGGCGGTCCACAGGCGGACCACGTTCTGTCCGTGGTCCCACTCGATGGTGCCCTCGCGGCCGTTCAGGCGGAACATGCGCACCGCCGGCCGCGCCACCACGTCCACCGCCAGGTGACCGGACAGGCCCGAGCGGAACTTCAACAGCAACTGGTAGACGTCGTCGATGTCGCAGTCCAGGTCCGACACCTTGCCCCGCATGCAGGTCACCGCGTCGACGTCGCCGAGGATGTCCACCAGCCAGGTCAGCTCGAACGGCACGATCTCACGGCAGGCCCCGGTGGCCCGCTTCGACACGTAGAAATCCTTGTAGCTCTCCCACGGATGCCAGTCCGGCAGCCACTGGCCGACGTGATAGGTCATCATCAGCGGCCGGCCGATGACCCCGGAGGCCACCAGCTCCTTGATCTTCCGCGGCCCGGCGTAATAGCGCATGGTGCAGGACGGGCAGCCCACCCCGCCCGTCTCCTTCAGCCGGCGGATCATCTCCGGCGCCCGCTCGTCGGTGACGCTCGCCTCGGCGAAGAAGGCGATGCCCCGGTCCAGCGCCTTGAACCCATAGTCGAGGTGGGTGTCGGGCGGCGTCGAGATCACCCAGGCATCCACCGCCAGAGCCTCGGCCGCAGCCCAGTCGCCGACGGTCTCGATGCCATAGGCCGCCGCCGCTTCGGCGCGGCGATCGGCCCTGGGGTCGAAGCCCGTGATGTCGGTGACGCCAAGTCGTTTCAGGTTGCGAACCCGACGCTTGCCCATGGACCCAAGACCGACGATGAGAAAACGCATGTGCAAACCAACCTGAAACCGATCACGACCGGCGATCACGACCGGCGGAAAGGCCGCAGTGTGAAATGGGACCCGGGACCATGTCAACTTTTTTGGCCGGCCGATCGCTTGCTGGCCTCCTCGCCCAGCCCTATACTGACGCGAGAAACCGACAGAGTCCGGGTACCAGGCAATGCCGCCGTTCATCCGCACCGTGACGATCCAGAACTACAAGAACATCGCCTCCTGCCGGGTCGACCTTGGCCCCCTGATGTTCATGGTGGGTCCGAACGGTTCGGGGAAAAGCAATTTCCTCGACGCGATGCAGTTCGTCTCCGATGCGCTTCGATATTCGCTAGACCATGTTTTGCGTAATCATGGAATATTCCTTGCAACCAGTCTTCGCCCCAGGGGGGGCGGCACTCACTTTTCCATTCGCCTTGATTTCACGCGACTGAGCGGTCAGGAGGGCCACTATGTTTTCCGGATAAAAGCTGATTCTTCCGGAGCCTGCGAAGTGCAGGATGAGGAGTGCGTCATTGGCGACGATCGTTTCAGGGTGCGCTCAGGCAAGGTGATATCCTGTTCCGTGCCTCTCATGCCAGCGGCGTTGCCCGACCGTCTTTTCCTTGTGGCGGCATCCGGCATTCCAGAATTCCGGCCCGTTTTCGATGCCCTGTCACGGATTGCGGTCTACAACCCCAATCCGCGTGAGATTGCCAAAATGCAGCAACCTGATCCCGGCGACATATTGCGCAAAAATGGCGGCAACGCGGCAAGCGTCCTGCGACGGGTTGGACCCGAGGTCCAGGAGACACTTCGAACCTTTCTTTCACGAATTGTTCCGCTCATCACTGGCGTGCGTCCAACAACTATTGGTCAGTATGAAACCATCGAGTTCCTCCAGGCGGTCAAGGGTGAGGACAACCCCTTGCCCTTTACGGCCTTTGAAATGTCCGACGGTACTCTCCGCGCATTTGGCAATCTGCTGGCGGTCTTTCAGACGGCATCAACGCGAGTGGGCGGTTCACCCTCACTGTTGATCGGCCTCGAGGAACCGGAGATGGGCCTGCATCCCGCCGCCGCCTCCGTGCTTCTGTCCGCCCTGCGCGAGGGGGCGCGTCACTGTCAGATCATCGTCACCAGCCACAGTCCGGACCTCCTGGACAACCCGGACATCGACGTCGACTCGCTGCTGGCGGTCGAAAGCGAGGACGGCGTGTGCCGCATCGGCCCGGTCGACCAGGCGAGCCGCGAGACCCTGCGAGAGCGTCTGTTCACGCCTGGTGAACTCCTTCGCCTCAATCAACTTGAACTGGATGATGTCGACGGTAACGCACCTGAGATCACGTTGTTCGACATGAGCGGCCGATGACCGTCCCCTTCATCGTGCCCATCGTCGAGGGGCAGGGCGAGGAAGACGCCGTGCCGACCCTGCTGAAACGCATAGCCAAACGCTGTGGGAGCGCTCCTCTGAACGTCAGCCCGTTATCTCTACAACCGCGTCTGTGGCCTGCTCAAATCCCTCACCGCCCCCTGACCATGGTTTCCGACAGGGCGCCGTCGAGGGCGGCGGCGTCCGCCAGGCCTTCCGGGTCGCCGATCACCGCCCGCCTGGCCTGGAAGCTCAATAGGCCGTCCTGGCGCAGGCGCCGCAGGGTGCGGTTGACGTGCACCACGCTGAGGCCGAGCGAGTCGGCCAGGATCTCCTGAGTCACGGGGAAATCGAAGGAGTGGCCGTCGGACAGGCCGACGGCCCGCAGCCTCACCAGCAGCTCGGCCATCAGGTAGGCCATCCGCTCGTAGGCGGTGCGGCGGCCGAGGCAGACCGCGCGGCCGGCCAGCATCTCGTACTCGCGAGCGATGGCGTGGGCCAGGGTGGCGGCGATGTGGGGATAGTCTCCGGCGTGCTCTTCGATGGTTCGCGGCGAGAAGTGACCGGCGACGGCGTCGGTCAGAGCCGCCACCGAGTGATCGGCCACCGGCGAATGGGGACCGATGATGTCGCCGGGAATCAGCAGGTTCAGGATCTGGCGGCGCCCGTCGCACAAAAGCTTGTAGCGGAACGCCCAGCCCGCCTCCAGGATGAGCGCCCGGACGTAGGTCTCGCCCTCGCGGAGGATGTCGGCGCGGGCCGGGCAGGGCCGGGAGTCGAGCTGCTGGAGGAAGGCCACCTCCGCCCCCGACAGGTGCCCGAAGCCACTGAACCGGCGCAGCACCGCACCCCCCGGCGCCCCACCCGGCGCAGGTTGTCGGCGTGTCTCCGACACCCGATCGCCCCGCGGTACTCCCGGCGGAGTCCCACGGCCGACCGCTGGATTCGTCGATGGGACCATGGGCATGCGGGAACCTCCGGAGGTGGGCCGGACGTGGGGCCACACCCCCGCTGTCCGCGCACCCGCCTCCGGCTGTATATGGATGGGAGAAGCGGAGGAATCAGCCACGACGGAGGGACGGCCCCCGCCCTGCCCATTTACCGGACGGCAGCCCGTCGGCTCGGATGATGGTCCACGAACTGGCGCACCATCGCCTTCAGTTCGGCCATCCGCCGTATGTCGCGCGCCCGGCGGCAGGCTTCCAGGTCGAACAGCAGTGCCTGGCGGAGCGCCGGTTCGCCCTCGTCCGACAACAGCACGTAACGGCCAAGATCGAGCACGACTTCCTCGGGCAGGGGGGGGCTGACGGCGAGTGCCAGCTCCTCCTCCCGGTCGAGGGTCATCAGCGCGAGGCAGTCTTTACAGGTCAGCATGGGCGACCTCCCTGACGCGCGAGCCTACCCCAACGCCATGGGTGCGCCTTAACCCAGGTTCGGGCGGGAGCGAAACCATCCGGAGTGCCCTGATTGGGGTCTTTGGCAACAAACGCACTGAAAATTTCCACCGCAACGTCGTATGATGGTGCCGGCGGCGGCGGAGTTCGACCGTGGCAACAGTCGGCGGGTGGGGGCCATGAAGCGTCACTTCGACGCGGGTGAAGTCATTTTCCGGGAAGGCGAGGTCAGCCTGTCCGTCTACGTGGTCGCCTCGGGGGAGGTCGAGATCTGCAAGGAGACCCCCCGCGGCCACGTCACCCTCGCCATCCTCGGCAAGGGGGAGATGTTCGGCGAGATGGGGGCCATCGACAAAAGTACCCGCAACGCCGACGCGCGGGCGAACACCGATGTCTCCGTCGAGGTCCTCTCCCGCGCCGAGTTCCTGCATCAGCTTGAGACCCGGCCGGGAATGGCGGTCAAGATCATCGAAATGATGGTGGCGCGCCGCCGGGCCACCGAGGCCCTGCTGTGGCAGGCCCACGAGGGCGGACCGCTGCCCATCAGCGCCGGTCCCGCCGTGCGCCCGCGCCGCAAGAGCGGTGGGGGGCTGTTCGCCCGCATCTTCGGCCGTCGCAAGGGGCGGGACGGCGAAAAGCCGGCCGTGCCGGAAAAGACCGGTCCCCTGCTGGTGCTGCTGGCGGGGATATCCGGAGACCTCGAAGGGGGGATGGTCGGACGCCGGTTGCAGGCGGCCCTGGACCAGCTTCCCGGTGCCGTCGTGCGTTCCCTCGGCCAGCAGGTGGGTGGCGCGGACCTCCCCGTGGCCGAGGGCGATGGACCCGACTCGCGGCTGGTGGCGGCTGCTGCCCTTGGGCGGCGGCTCCTGGCCCGGGCCGGCGGCGACCTCCTGCTGTGGGGCGAGGTGGAGGCCGACGGCCGCCTGGTGGAACTGCGACTGCAATCGGCCGTGTATGACGATCGTCCCGGCGGCTCTTCCCCGGAACTGGTTCTGAACCTGCCGGTGGAGTTCGACGAGGGGTGGGTGTTCGTGCTGCGGGGGGCGGTGCTGGCGGCGCTGGACCCACGCAACGAGGCCCAGGGCGCATTGATACGCGCCGGTCTGGCCGAGGCGGTGGAGCAGGCCCGGCCGCTGGTGGAGGGGGGGCTGACCGGCTTCACGGCGACCGAGCAGGCCTCGGTGATGATCGCCTGCGGCAATGCCGCCGCGGCGCTCGGCAATCTCGATCAGCAGACCGCCGACGCCTATCACGCCGCCATCACCCTGTATCGCAAGGCGGTGCGCTTCCTGTCCGGACCGATCGACCGGCCGTGGGGGCTCCTGCACCGGCTGCTCGGGCTCGCGTTCCAGGCGGCGGGGGAGCGGCTGGATGACCCGGACCTCCTGGAACGGGCCGGCGACGCCTACCGCTCCGCCTGTCAGGCCATCACCCGCGAGAACAGCCCCCGCGAGTGGGCCATCCTGCAAAGCCGCCTCGGGGTGGTGCTCTACCGCCTCGACCTCAAGACCGGCCGGGCCGCCCCGCTCAAGGAGGCCCTGGCCGCTTTCCAGGGGGCGCTGCAGATCGTCACCCGCAACGAAGACCCGGTCCGCTGGGCGGAAATCATGAACAACCTGGCTCAGGCGCTGCAGGTCTATGGCGACCACGTCCGCTCGGTCGAGGTGCTGGAGCGGGCGGTGGACGCCTGCCGCGCCGCCATCGAGGTGCGGACCCAGGAGGCGGCGCCGCTGCTGTGGGCCGCGTCCCAGAACAACATGGGCTCGGCCCTGTTCCTCCTGGCTCGCCATGCCGGCGACTCCGACTACCTGCTTCAGGCGGTGGAGGCCTTTCGCGGCGCCCTGTCGGTCTATGAGATCCACGGCGCCGTCAAGATGGCCGGAGTCACCGAGAAGAACCTGGCCCACGCCGAACGCCTGCTGAGCACCCAGAGCCGCCGCAAGGTGGCCAGGGTGTCGTGGGCCAACGATGACCGCCGGCAGCAGCCCGGCTCACAGGTCGAGGCATCTCCTCCGGCCCGGGTTACCGGCGTGCGGCTGCGCGCCGAACGGCGGTCCCCCGATCCGGATGCCGAGGGGTAAAGGCACTTACTAAAAGCCCTCTCCCCCTCGAGGGGGAGAGGGAGCTGGTTGTTTGCAGTGCCCCTAACCTGGTCTCGCCCTCCGACAGATCCATGAGCCGCCCGCCCACCCGTCCCTCGAACTCGGCCAGGCGGGCCACGGCTCGCTGGGTTTCCTCGATTTCGGCGTGCGCGTCCCTGGGAAGAGCCTCGAGCCCTCCCAGCACCTCGATCATGGTGATGATTTCATGGAGTCTCTGCGACAGGCGCTCGGTCAGCCCCAGCGAGCAGGGGGCCTCGCCGTTGACGACCGATTGCGCGACGATCCTGATTCTTTTGGCCCGATCGGCCACCAGACCGGCTCCGGTCGAGAACAGCCGGGCGCGCAGGGCGCTAAGTCCCTGCTGCACCACCTGGAAAAACTCGGTCTTGGCGCAGGTGGACAGGTGTGACGAGGCGAGAAACAGCAGGTTGACCAGGCGTTCCGTCCGCTCGATCAGGCTCTGCCGGATGCGATGCCGTTCCGGTTCCGGCATGTCGGCGTTCTTGAGCAGCCGACGCTCCTCCTCGATGCTGGCCATCACCTTGTTGGCAGCCTCGAGAACGAGAATCGCCTGCTGCTCGGCCGGAGTGCTTCCCCTTGGTGGTCGTTCCAAGATCGCCGTCTCTCTAGCTCGCCAGGGCCAGGATCCCCCAGGGGTCACTTGGGATGGCTACGGTTGTAGTCAAGCTGGTCGCGGGTGAGTTGATAGCCGACGAAAACCTCATACGCGGCGGCGGAGGTTTCCGGCGGTATGGGGATCTTCAGTTCGATCTCCTCGTCACGGTAGCGTACCGTGTTGATTCCGGGTGGGAAGGAGGTCCCCACCTTGAACACCTCCTTGTTCAGGATCCGGCGATCCTGCGTCTGGTCCGGAGGCTGTGGCGAGCCGTCCGGTGACTTCGGTGGCGGCGGGGCGGTGGTCACGGCGACGAAGTATTCGACCTCGGCATAGGGATCCCTGGCCGCCGGGCCGCGGGTGGCCGACATGCGCACCATCAGGGTCACGTCGACTCCGCTCCCGGTCGGCGAGAACGCGCAGTCGCCGTCGAAGCCGATGATCTCGCCCTCAAGCTCCACATCGGTGATGTCGCGCCCCGGTCCCTCCCGGAAGCGGGTCAGTGTGGCGGTGGCGCGGTCGATGGCGACGTGGGGACAGACCAGCGGCGCGGTCCTCTTCTTCTCCCCCGACGACGAACAGGCCGTCAGCGCCGCCAACAGGACGGTGCCGGTAACTCCAAGGATATGGCGCCGCGCGGATCGGGTCATGTCAGCGCCTGAAAATGTAATCGGAACCCGTACTCCCTCTCCCCCTCGAGGGGGAGAGGGCCGGGGTGAGGGGGTGGGGCAACCGGCAAGGTCCTTGGGGCCTCTCCCCCCCCTCACCCAACCCTCTCCCCCCGGAAGAGGGGGGAGAGGGCTTTTTATGGTCATTGTGCCGATACATTTTCAGGCTCTCAGCGCTTGCTGTGGGTGCCGTCGCAGAGCGGAGCCCTGGCCGTGCGGCCGCAGCCGCAGACGTATACGGACTCGGCCTTCTCCGGCACGAACAGGGTCGGGTTGATGCCGGTTCCGGCGTGGTTGCCGTCGCAGAAGGGCGCCGTAGCCGTGCGGCCGCAGCCGCACCAGTAATATTCCTTGCCGGCCTCCACATCCATCTTGAAGGGCGCGTTGCGGGCAACCTTGGTTTCGGACATGGTGTCTCCTGTTGCGCAGTAGGTGATTCTGGTATTGCTGTCGGGAACCGCCTGGCCGCGCCCATTATTAAAGGACGGTGCGCCCTGGCACAAGCGTCGCGCCACATCAGGCCGCCCCGGCCGGGATCATGCCATGACCAGACCGCCCCTCACCATCCTTCTCGCCGCCCCCCGGGGCTTCTGCGCCGGTGTCGACCGGGCGATCCAGATCGTCGAGGGGGCTCTGCGCAAGTACGGTCCACCGGTCTATGTGCGTCACGAGATCGTTCACAATCGATTCGTCGTCCAGTCCCTGGAGGGCAAGGGTGCGGTGTTCGTGGACGAGCTGGACGAGGTCCCGGACGGGGTGCCGGTGGTGTTCTCGGCCCATGGCGTGCCGAGGGCGGTTCCGGCGGCGGCGGCGGCGCGGGGGCTCGACTATCTGGACGCCACCTGCCCGCTGGTGACCAAGGTTCACCACGAGGCCGAGGGCCACCACCGCGAGGGCCGCCAGGTGATTCTCATCGGCCATGCCGGTCACCCCGAGGTGGTGGGCACCATGGGCCAGGTGCCTCCGGGGGCCATTCTGCTGGTGGAGAACGGGGCTGGGGCGCGCACCGTCGCGCCGTCCGATCCGGACCGGCTGGCCTATGTCACCCAGACCACCCTGTCGGTGGACGACACCCGTGACATCGTGGCGATTCTGACCGAGCGCTTTCCCCGCATCCACGGGCCGCGGCGGGAAGACATCTGCTACGCCACCACCAATCGCCAGGACGCGGTGAAGAGCATCGCCGGACGCTGCGACGCCCTGATGGTGATTGGCGCGCCCAACTCGTCCAACTCGAAGCGGCTGGTGGAGGTGGCGCGACGGGTTGGCTGCACCCGGGCGCTGCTGGTACAGCGGGCGTCGGAGATCGATTGGGCGGCTCTGGGGACCATCCGGACGCTGGGGCTGACGGCGGGGGCCTCGGCGCCGGAGGTGCTGGTGGAGGAGGTGATCGCGGCGGCTCGCACGGTGTTCGAGGTGAGCATTGATGAGAGTGTTGTCGCGAGGGAGATGGTAACGTTCAAGCTGCCGGCGGTGCTTGTGGGGTAATAACACAAGTAAGAATAAGAACGAGGGCCGGTCATGCGAATGCATGCCTTTGGCATGACAGGCCCTCGTGCTCCCCATTACTGTCGTTTGTGACGTGCTCTGTGCCAGATATGCTTGACAGCATTACCGCTCGATAGAGCAATTCCCTCCAATTAATGGGGAGCGCGAGGGGTCTCTCGGCCCCTCGCCCTTAATCTTTCATCTCCTTCCTTGCGGTCGCCCAGCGCACCACCACATAAAACACCGGCGTGAAGATCAACCCAAACGCCGTCACCCCCGCCATGCCGAAGAACACCGTGGTACCCAGCGACTGGCGCATCTCGGCACCGGCCCCAGTGGCGATGACGAGCGGCAGCACCCCCAGGATGAACGCCAGCGACGTCATCAGGATCGGCCGCAGACGGGTGCGGGCCGCGTGCACGGCGGCCTCGATGCGGTCACGGCCCTGCTCCTCCCCCTGACGGGCGAACTCGATGATCAGGATGGCGTTCTTGGCCGCCAATCCCACCAGCACCACGAATCCAACCTGCGCCAGGATATTGACGTCCATCCCCCGCATCATCAGGCCGGTGACCGCCGCCAGCAGGCACATGGGAACGATCAGCACCACCGCGAGCGGCAGCGACCAGCTCTCGTACTGGGCGGCCAGCACCAGGAACACGAACAGCACCGACGCCGCGAAGATCGCCAGCGCGTTGCCGCCCGCCAGCTTCTCCTGAAGGCTGATTTCCGTCCATTCAAAGCCGAACCCATCCGGCAGCGTCTCGGCTGCCAGCTTTTCCATGGCCGCCAGGGCGTAGCTGCTGGAAAAGCCGGGCGCCACCCCCCCCTGCACCTCGGCCGTCGGATAGAGGTTGTAGCGCGGCACCCGATAGGGGCCGGTGATGCTGCGGAAGCTGGCCACCGCCCCCAGCGGCACCATCTCTCCCTTGACGTTGCGCATGCGCAGGGTCGCGATGTCCTCGACCTCGTCACGGAACGGCCCGTCGGCCTGGGCGGTCACCCGGAAGGTGCGGCCGAGGTAGTTGAACTCGTTGACGAAGGCCGAGCCGAGATAGATCTGCATGGTCTCGAACACCGCCTCGGGCGCCACCCCCAGCATCTGCGCCTTGACCCGGTCGATGTCGGCGAACACGCTCGGCGTGCGGATGTTGAAGACGCTGAACACGCCGGACAGTCCCGGGATGCGGTTGGCCGCCGCCACCATGTCGCGCGTCGTCTCGTCCAGGACGGCCAGGCCGCGACCGCGCTTGTCTTCGATCATCATCTTGAAGCCGCCGGCGGTGCCGATGCCGCGTACCGGCGGCGGGGCGATGGTGAGGACGAAGGCCTCCTGGATCGCTCCCAGGCGCCGACGCAGGTCGGCCATGACCACATCGGCCGAGAGTCCCCTGGCCGCCCGCTCGGCGAACGGCAGCAGCGGCGAGAAGATGGCTCCGGCATTGGGGGCATTGGTGAAGGTGGCCCCGTCGAAGCCGGCGAAGGGCACCGCGTGGGCGACGCCCGGGGTCTCCAGCATGATGCCGGCCGCCCGCCGCACCACGGCGTCCGTCCGGGCGAGGGAGGCGCCGGCGGGGAGCTGGATCACGGTGATCAGATACCCCTGATCCTGCGCCGGAATGAAGCCGGTGGGCGCCCGGCCGAACTGCCAGCCGGCGAGGGCGATGAGTCCGCCGTACACCACCACCATCAGCACCGCGAACCGGGCGAGCCGGCGGGTCAGGCCGCCATAGCCCGTCGACAGTCGCTCGAATCCGGCGTTGAAGCCCCGGAACAGCGCCACCACCGGCCGCACCAGCAGCGGCCGGCGGGTCCCCTCGGCGGCGTGGGGCTTGAACAGGAGGGCGCACAGGGCCGGACTGAGGGTCAGCGACACCACGAGGGAAATGACCGTCGATGAGGCGATGGTGATGGCGAACTGCCGGAAGAACTGGCCCGAAATGCCGGGAATGAAGGCGGCGGGGATGAACACCGAACAGAGAACCAGGGCGATGGCGATCAGGGCGTTGCCCACCTCGTCCATGGTGCGGTGAGCTGCCTCCCGCGGGGCCATGCCGGCGCGGATGTTGCGCTCCACGTTCTCCACCACGACGATGGCGTCGTCGACGACGATGCCGACGGCGAGAACCAGCCCGAACAGCGACAGGTTGTTGAGCGAGAACCCCGCCGCCGCCAGGACGCTGAAGGTGCCGATCAGCGACACCGGGATGGCCACCACCGGAATGATGGAGGCCCGCCAGGTCTGGAGGAACAGGACGACGACCGCCACCACCAGCAGCACGGCCTCGTAGATGGTGGTGGTCACCGCCCGTACCGACTGGGCGATGAACTCGGTCGGATTGTAGACCACGTCGTAGGTGACGCCGGACGGGAAGCCCTGGGAAAGCTCCTTCATCTTCGCCAGCAGGCGATCGGCGGTGGCGAGCGCATTGGATCCTGGGCGCTGGAATACGACCAGCGGCACCGCCTCGCGCCGGTCGAGATAGCCGTTGGTGCTGTAATCCAGCGCTCCAAGCTCCACCCGGCCGATGTCGTGTACGTGAGTGACGCGTCCCTCCGCGTCGCTCTTGACGACGATGCTGCCGAACTGGGCCGGATCGGTCAGGCGACCCAGCGTCTGGACGTTGAGCTGGAAGGCCCCCGGCCTCGGCACTGGCGGCTGACCCAGGACGCCGGACGCCACCTGGACGTTCTGCTGGCGCAGCGCCCGCACCACGTCGCCGGCGGTCAGGTCGCGGGCCGCCATGCGGTCGGGGTCGAGCCAGATGCGCATGGCATAGTCCCGGGAGCCGAATACCCGCACCTCGCCGACACCCTCGAGCCGCGCCAGCACGTCCCGGACCTGGAGTGTCGCGTAGTTGGAGATGTAAAGCTGGTCCCGCGACTCGTCCGGTGAACTCAGGTGGATCACCATCAGCATGTCGGGCGAGTTCTTGGCCACCGTGACGCCGATGCGGCGCACCTCCTCGGGCAGCCTGGCCTCGGCGATGGCGACCCGGTTCTGCACCAGCACCTGCGCCGTGTCGAGGTTGGTGCCAAGGGTGAAGGTGATGGTCAACCGCAGGCTGCCGTCGCCGGTCGCCTGGCTGGTCATGTACAGCATGTTCTCGACGCCGTTGATCTGCTGCTCGAGCGGCGTCGCGACCGTGCCGCTCACCACCTCGGCGGAGGCGCCGGGGTAGCTCGCCGAGACGATGATGGTCGGCGGGGCGATCTCCGGGTACTGGGCCACCGGCAGCGAGACATAGGCGATGCCGCCGATCAGGGTGATCAGGATCGACAGCACCGTCGCGAAGATCGGTCGGTCGATGAAGAAATGAGAAAGCCGCATCGCCTCAATCCGCCCGAGACTCGATGGTGCCGGGCTGCGGCGTCACCTGGCCTCCCGGACGGGCGCGCAGGAGACCGCTGATCACCACCCGATCGCCGGCGGCGAGGCCCTCCCGCACCACCCGCAGGCCATCCACCAGGGGGCCGGTGCGGATGGGCCTCGGCTTGACCGTGCCGTCCTCGGCTACCGTCATCACCATCTGGCGGGACTGATCGGTGACCACCGCCGCGTCGGGCAGCAGGAACGCATCATAGGGCGCCGAGATCGGCAGGCGGAGTCGGCCGAACTGCCCTGGCGTGATGATCGCCCCCGGGTTGGGCACCACCGCCCGGACCCGGATGGTGCCCGAGCTGCGGTCGAAGGTATTGTCGATGAAGTCGATGCGCCCCTCGCGGGGCCAGCCGGTCTCGTCGGCGAGCCGCAGGCGGACCGGGTCGCGGCCGTCGCTGGACGACGCCATCTGGCCCGAGCCGGACGCGCGGCGATAGGCCAGGTACTCGGCCTCGCTCATGTCGAAGAGGAAGTTGACGGGGTCGAGGGAGACGATGGTGGAGAGCAGAGTCGGATTCTGTGCGCCGCTCACCAGATTGCCGACACTCAGCACATGGGCGCTGGTCCGTCCGCCGATGGGCGCCACCACCCGGGTGAACTGGAGGTTGAGTTCGGCCTCGCGCACCGCCGCGCGGGCCGTGTCCACCGCCGCCGATGTGGCGCGCGTCTGCTGGGTGCGCTCGTCGTAGGTGCTCTGGGCGACGAAGTCCTTCTGGCGCAGCTCGCCGGCGCGCTTGAGCTGGCGGTTGGCGAGTTCCAGCGCCGCCTTGGCCTCCTCCATCCGCGCCGTCGCCGAGGCCAGGGCGATCTCATACGGCCGTGGGTCGATCACGTACAGAAGATCGCCCTTGTTGACCATCTGGCCGTCGGTGAAGCGGATCTCGTTGAGGAACCCGCCGACTCGCGAACGCACCTCCACATGGTCCATGGCGACGAACCGCCCGGTGAACTCCGCGTAGTCGGTGATCCGCTTTTGCAGCGGCGCGCTGACGGTGACGGGCGGCGGCGGCCCACCGGCCGGCTGAGCCGCGGCGGGAAGGGGTAGCCCCGCCAGCAGTCCGAGGAGGACCACGGCGACGACCCACGGGCGGGAGCGGCGGGCGGTCGACGATTTCGAGGACGTGTCTGCCATGGTCACCTGTCCCGCATTCGAATCATGACACCATGTCCTAGTCACCCCATCCGATTACGTCAATCTGCGGATGGTCGAGAGCATGTCTCAGCCGAGGGAGTCGAGCCGCTGGCGCAAGGACAAAAGATCCCGCCACGCCAGGCGCTTTTCCGCCGGAGATCGCAGGAGATAGGCCGGATGGAAGGTGGCGATGGTCGGCACCGGTCGTTGCAGGCCGGTGGCATAGTCGAACCACTGGCCCCGGAGGCGCATGATGCCGTCCTTGCTGGCGAGCAGGTGACTGGCGGCCAGACCGCCCACCAGCAGCAGGACCCGGGGCGCGACCAGGGCGATGTGTCGCTCGACGAACGGCAGGCAGACGGCGACCTCGGCCGGCGATGGTTTGCGGTTGATGGGGGGGCGCCATGGCACCACGTTGGTGATGTAGGCGCTGGTCTGCCGATCGAGACCGATGGAGCCCAGCATGCGATCCAGCAGCCGACCGCTGGCGCCGACGAAGGGAAGGCCCTGCGCGTCCTCGTCGGCACCGGGAGCCTCGCCGATCACCATGACCGGAGCCTCCGGATTGCCGTCGGCGAACACGGTGGAGCGGGCGCCGGCCTTCAGGGAGCAGCCCTCGAAGCCCATGAGGGCGGTCCTGAGTTCGTCGAGGGTGCGGGCGGCGGCGGCCAGGGCGGCGGCTCCGCCACTGGCGGCCGGGGTGTCGGCGGCAGGGGCGGGGGCGGGACTGGCCGGGCGTGGGGGAGAGGGCAGGGGAGGGGGCTGGCGTCGCGGCTCCGGCGACGGACGGGAGGGGACTGCCACCGCCGACAGGGCATAGCGGTCCACCGGCACCTCGCCGATGGCCTCGTCCACCCCGGACTCGAGGTACCAGTGCAGCACCTGCCGTGGCGTCGGTCGAGCGTTCATGGCGGCATCCGCTGCGATTGTGGCCCCTGCGATCCACTCTATGATATGGAGACGGCGGCGGCGAGGGGTAGATTTGGCGGCGGAGGGATCATGTCTCGGGAGACGGTGTCGCGGGAGTCGATGGAGTTCGACGTCGTCATCGTTGGCGGCGGTCCGGCCGGTCTGGCGGCGGCCATCCGCCTGCGCCAGCTCGCCGTGGCGGCCGGACGGCCGCTTGGCGTCTGCGTCATCGACAAGGGCTCGGAGATCGGCGCTCACATCCTGTCCGGGGCGGTGATCGAGACCCGCTCCCTGGACCAGTTGATTCCCGACTGGAAGGAGAAGGGCGCGCCGCTCGCGACCCCGGTCACCGGAGACCGCTTCCTGTTCCTGACCGAGGCCGGAGCGTTCCGCCTGCCGACGCCGCCGCAGATGAACAACCACGGCAACTACGTCATCAGCCTCGGGCGCCTGTGCCGCTGGCTGGCCGACCAGGCGGCGGCGATCGGCGTCGAGATCTTCCCCGGTTTCGCTGGCGCCGAGGTGCTCTATGGCGAGGATGGAGGGGTGCGCGGCGTGGCGACCGGCGACATGGGCGTCGGCCGCGACGGGAGCCCCACCGCGGGTTTCACGCCGGGAGTCAACCTCCTCGCCCGCCAGACCCTGCTGGCCGAGGGCTGTCGCGGCAGCCTGAGTGCGGCGGTGATGGAGCGCTTCGCCCTGCGCGCCGACTGCGACCCCCAGTGCTACGGCATCGGCATCAAGGAGCTGTGGGAGGTGGACCCGGCCCGGCACGTCCCCGGCTCCGTCACCCACACCGTGGGCTGGCCGCTCGACACCCGGACCTATGGCGGGTCCTTCCTCTATCATCTGGAGAATGGCCAGGTGGCGGTGGGCTTCGTCGTCGGGCTGGACTACGAAAACCCCCACCTGAGCCCGTTCGACGAGTTCCAGCGCTTCAAGACCCACCCCGCCATCCGCCCCACCCTCGAGGGCGGTCGCCGCGTGGCCTATGGCGCTCGGGCGCTGGCCGAGGGCGGCCTGCAGTCGATCCCGAAGCTGACCTTTCCCGGCGGCATGCTGATCGGCGACGCCGCCGGCTTCCTCAACGTCGCCAAGATCAAGGGCACCCACACCGCGATGATGTCGGGCATCCTGGCGGCCGAGGCCGCGTTCGCGGCCCTGTCCGTTCCTACTACGCCGACACCGGCCGTCGAGGTGCCGGCCGTCGAGGTGACCACCTACGCCGACGCCCTCAAGGCGAGCTGGGTGTTCGAGGAACTCCGCCGGGTGCGCAACATCCGCCCCTCGTTCCGCTGGGGGCTGTGGGCCGGCATCGGCTATTCGGCGCTGGAGACCTTCGTCTTCCGCGGCCGCGCCCCGTGGACCCTGCGCCAGCACCACGACCACACCCGGCTGCGCCCGGCCGCCGCCTGCCCGCCGATCCCCTATCCGAAGCCCGATGGCCGTGTCAGCTTCGACAAGCTCTCGTCGGTGTACCTCTCGGCCACCAATCACGTCGAGAACCAGCCCTGCCACCTGAGGCTGCGGGACGAGGCGGTGCCGGTGTCCGTCAACCTCGCCCTCTACGACGCTCCCGAGCAGCGATACTGTCCGGCTGGGGTCTATGAAATCCTGCGCGATGCCGACGGCACCAATCCACGGCTGCGGATCAACGCCCAGAACTGCGTGCACTGCAAGACCTGCGACATCAAGGACCCGACGCAGAACATCGTCTGGGTGCCGCCCGAGGGTGGCGGCGGTCCCAACTACCCCAACATGTAGCCGCAAAAATTCACGGACCAGCGCTTCACCGATATGGCGGGCCGGATCGTGGTCGGGTACTATCCACATGGGGCCGGCCGCATGGAACCGCTGCTATCCACATCCGCCTTTCGTCGTGTTGACCTCCATTGAAATGATGAGTCTTCGGAGCGAACGATGCCATTGACCAGAGACTGGGTCGCGCGGGCCACCCGCCGCACGATCGGCGCCATCGTCGTTGCTGCGCTGCCGGTCGCCTGCGGCGGCTCCGGGCCGACGCTGTCCGAGGACACCCCCCCGTCGGAGCAGGCGACGGCGACGGCGACGCCGCGCCAGCCCCTGCCCAGGGCCCGCGAGACTGGACCCGGCGCCTACCTGGCTGGCCGCCATGCCCAGCAGCAGCGGGATTTCGGATCCGCCGCCGAGTTCTATGGCCGGGCGCTGTCCGAGGATCCCAACAACGTCGAACTCCTGCGACGGTCCTATGCCCTGCTGGCGGCGGAGGGCGACATCGACACGGCGGTGGGCATGGTCCACCGGCTGCTGGCGCTGAAGGAGGACTCCCCCGTGGCGGCGGTGGTGCTGTCGGTCAAGGAGGCGCGGGCCGACAACTTCGCCAAGGTGGAAAAGCTGCTGGAGGCGGTGCCGCGCCACGGCCTCAACAGCTTCATCATCCCGCTGATGACCGCGTGGGCCCAGGTGGGTCAGGGCAGAATCGACGCGGCGCTGCAGACGGTGGGCACCCTGGCCAGGACGGACCACCTGGCGGCGCTCTACCATTTCCACTCCGGTCTCATCAACGACCTCGCCGACCGGCGCGAGGCCGCCGCCGAGCAGTACCAGGCCACCGTGGACGAGGACGGCGGCCTGTCCCTGCGGGCCGTGCAGGTGGTGGGGTCGTTCCACCTGCGCCATGGCAACCCTGAGAAGGCGCGGGCGCTCTATGACCGCTATCAGCGGGAGCACCCGGAGACGGTGCTGCTGGACGGACTGCTCAAGGGCCTGGACGGCGGACAGCCGACGCCGCGGCCGGTGGCCAGCGCCCGCGACGGCCTGGCGGAGACCCTGTTCGGCGCCGCCACCACGGTGCGCGAGGGCAACGCCATCGATTCATCCCTGCTGTTCGCCCGCCTGGCCCTGGCGGTGCAGCCCGACTTTCCCCTGGCCCAGGTGCTGGTGGGCGACATCCTCCAGTCCCAGGGCCGCTATGGCGAGGCCAACAAGGCCTTCCAGAACATCGACCCCAACGCGCCGGTCTATTACTCCATACAGTTGCGCATCGCCGACAACCTGAAGCGCATGAGCGAATCCGGCGGGGCGATCCGCGTGCTGGAAGCCCTGGCGGAAAAGCGTCCGGACCGCGCAGATGCCCTGGTGGATCTCGGCGACGTCCTGCGGGGAGAGAAGCGCTTCACCGAGGCGGTCGCCGCCTATGACAAGGCCATGACCCGGGTCAAGTCGGTGGAGCCCCGGCACTGGGCGCTGTTCTACAGCCGGGGCATCGCCCTCGAGCGGTCGCAACAGTGGCAGAAGGCGGAGAAGGATTTCCTGAGGGCCCTGGAGTTGCAGCCCGAGCAGCCGTATGTCCTCAATTATCTCGGCTATTCCTGGCTGGAGCAGAAGGTCAACGTCGACAAGGCCAAGGCGATGATCCGCCGGGCGGTGGAGCAGCGCCCCGAGGATGGCTACATCGTGGACAGCCTGGGCTGGGCGTTGTACCAGACCGGCGACTACGAGGGCTCGGTGCGGGAAATCGAGCGGGCGGTGGAACTGCAGCCGGATGACTCGGTGATCAACGACCACCTGGGGGACGCCTACTGGCGCGTCGGCCGGCGCAACGAGGCCAGGTTCCAGTGGAATCGCGCCCTGTCGCTCAACCCCGAGGCCGACACCATCGCTCCCATCCGGGCCAAGCTCGACCGCGGCCTGGACGCGGCCGCTGCGGGTAAATAATCGCGTGACCTCCGGTCCGGTTACCGTCAGCGTATTGGCGCCGGCCAAGGTCAACCTGTTCCTGCACGTGGTGGGCCGTCGCGAGGATGGCTATCACCTGCTGGACAGCCTCGTCGTGTTCGCTGGAACGGGAGACCGGCTGGACCTGCGTCCGGCCGATGACCTGTCGCTCGACATCACCGGACCGGGGGCGGCCGTTCCCGGCCTTGCCGACGACAACATCGTGCTCCGGGCCGCTCGCAGACTGGCCGAGGCCGCCGGCATCGCCCCCCGCGCCGCCATCACCCTGGACAAGCGCCTGCCGGTGGCCGCCGGCGTCGGCGGTGGGTCGGCCGACGCCGCCGCCACCCTGCGGGGACTGGTGCGGCTGTGGGGGCTGGCGGTGCCGGAGCCCGACCTCGCCGCCCTTGGTCTGGCGCTCGGCGCCGACGTTCCCGTCTGTCTCCGCGGCCAACCCACCGCCGTCTCCGGCATCGGCGAGCACCTGGCGTCGGTACCACCACTGCCGCCGGCCTGGCTCGTCCTGGTCAATCCGGGGCGGCCGCTGGCGACGCCGGCGGTCTTCCGCGCCCGCGCCGCCTCCGGAGCCCCCTTCTCCGCCGCCGCGCCGCTGACCACCTCCCCCGTCGATGCCGCAGCCCTGGCCGCGGCCCTGGATGAGCGGCGCAACGACCTCACCGCCGCCGCCCGCGCCCTGGAGCCGGCGGTGGGAGAGGTGCTGGACCGGCTGGAGCGCCTGGACGGCTGCCTGTTGGCCCGCATGTCGGGCAGCGGCGCCACCTGCTTTGGCCTGTTCGCCGACGAAACCACGGCGCGGGCCGCCGAGGCCACGCTGACCGCGGCTCGCCCGGACTGGTGGACGGTGGCGGCGGCGCTCGTACACTCCCTCTCCCCCTCGAGGGGGAGAGGGTCGGGGAGAGGAGGCGGGGCAACCTGATCGGTTCACCTGATTGCCCCGCGCCAGCAGTTGCTGACCAACTTGAGAGCCAGGTACGGTCCCAAGCCGTTGATCAGTAATACAGCTCTTTTTGGTTGCGGCTCCGCCGCGATAGGTCAAATCGATGCCGATTGGGCCAAGGCGAAAATGTGCTCCTCGCGGAAGTTGCCAATCAGGGCCTGGCGGATCGTCTCGATCGGCGCGTGACAGCGCGGGTCGCGGAAACCAGCCAGCACCGCAGGATCGCGCTCACCATCGACGATGGCGCGCAGGATGCGCATACCGGTGACCCCCGAAATGTCGGAAACACATGGATCGTTGCTCCTATGTCGATTGCCGCAGCATCCGGATGAACCGGAGACATGTCCCGCTGACGGCGGGATCGCTTTTCCTTGCCTCCTCGACGCCGGGAATGGAATCGCTCATCTCGCCGGCCGGCCAAACCACCGCCTGTTAGTTGAATTTCCTTCTTGGCGTGCCGGTTTGTAACCGGTTGGTGGCCTTCCCAGAT
>JAMOBE010000040.1:0-30073 GCA_039908285.1 Alphaproteobacteria bacterium | reverse complement strand
CTCCCCCAAACCACGGCACCGGACCACGGACCATGATCGAAACCCTTGAAATCAAAGGCTTCCGCGCCTTCGAGCACCTGACCATGACCGGCCTCGGCCGCATCAACCTCCTGGTCGGCTCCAACAACAGCGGCAAGACTTCGGTCCTGGAGGCGATTTATCTGTTGGCGTCGGGGGGGGATCCCCTTTCCATTCGGCGTCTCCTTGCTAGTCGCGCGGAACAATTCAATGATGATAATGGCCCTCAAGAAACAGAGTATGATGTCTGTCACCTATTTCATGGTCACGAGCTGAATATTGGGACGGAATTCTCTATTCTAGCAAAAAATATTTGCTGGGATGTTGCTATTTCAATCAAAGACTCTGGCGAAAGAGTGAGTACAGAACAACAAATGAAATCAGAGCGTCGTCCACCATGGCGAAGGGAATCAATCGAGTTTTCAGATAGCAAATACTGCATAACCGTTCGCACTAGGACTGATTCTTGTGGCTATATGCTTCCTCTTACGCATCGTGGTGGTCTGACTGAATCTATTGCCAGAAGGAATCATGAAAGGAAGTTTTATTATGTCAATGCGTTGGAATACGTTCCGACTGGTTCGTATTCGGCGTCAAATCTTGTAGATATGTGGAGTGATATTGCTCTCAGTGACGAAGAAAAGACAATTATTGAGGCACTTAGTACCATTGAGCCAGACGTAGACAGAATTGCCGCCCTCATGCTTCCACGATTCTCTAACGGCTCCAATGGTCGCGGCGGTTTCATACTCAGACTCAAGGGCGCCAAGCGCCCCCTACCCATAGGCAGCCTGGGGGACGGGATGTGGCGGATGCTGGCGCTGGCGATCGCGCTGGTCAAAGCCAAGGATGGCATCCTGCTGGTGGATGAGATCGACACCGGCCTGCACTACACCGTTCTGGAGAAGATGTGGACATTGGTGGCCCAGACGGCCAAGGAGTTGAACGTCCAGGTCTTCGCCACGACCCACAGCTACGACTGCATCAAGAGCCTGGCCACGGTCTGCACCGAGAATGGATATGAAAACAACGAGGTGACCGTTCAGAGGATCGAGCCCGGTCACGACACGCCGGTGTCCTACACCGCGTCCGTGATCAATGCCGCGGCGGAACTCCACGTCGAGGTTCGGTAGCCATGATTGAACCCAGAAATAAACACCTCGTGGTGGAAGGCGCTGACGACAAGCATGCCATCATCCACCTGATGAAGGCGCAGGGCATCACGTGGGGAGAGAAAAGACCAGAGTGGCCGGTCACGCTCCACGATGCCAAGGGCGTGGAAAATATTCTAGATCCAGATAAAATGGAGGCGCTGCTAGCAATACCAGGGGCGGCAATAATTGGTTTTGTGGTCGACGCTGACAGCGACTTCGAATCGCGCTGGAGAAAGCTGCGCGGGGCATGCCTGACGCGACATCCTCAGCTTCCGGAGTCCTTTCCTGCCGCAGGTTTGGTGACCGAAAACGAGCGAGGCCAGCGCCTGGGCATCTGGATCATGCCCGACAACGCCAATAAGGGCATGCTGGAGACCTTTCTGCACTACCTGGTTCCAGGCGATGACAACGTCTGGCCAATGGCGCAGCAGGCCGCCGCCAAGGCCAAGGAGAATGGCGCACCCTTCCTGCCCAAGCACGCCGTCAAGGCCGACATCCACACCTGGCTGGCCTGGCAGGACCCTCCGGGGCAGAGTTTCGGGTTGGCGCTGACCAAGAACGCCCTGGACCCCGCCTCCCCCACCGCCCAGCCCTTCGTCGCCTGGTTCTGCGACCTGTTCCAGATCACCGTACCCGTCCCCATGACGGCGGCAGTCGAGTCCCTGGCCGCCGTCTAGTCCTAGCGTTGTGAAGTCCATCGGCGGGTTATAATGAGAATTGCCGACCAGAGAGCGAGGAGACGATCCATGCAGCACGATACCTATTCGGACACTTACATCCGCGACATTCTGGGGGAGGTGCGGACCATCGCCCTGGTGGGGGCCAGTCCCAAGGAGGACCGGCCGAGCTATCGAGTCATGAAATACATGCAGGACAACGGCTATCGCGTCATCCCCGTCAATCCGGGCCTGGTGGGCCAGCAGATTCTCGGGGAGACCGTGTATGGCTCCCTCGAGGCCATTCCGGGACCCTTTGAAATGGTGGATGTGTTCCGCAATTCCGAGGCGGCGGGGGGTGTCACCGACGAGGCCCTGGCCGCCGCCGCCGCCAAGGGGATCCGGGTCGTGTGGATGCAGCTTGATGTGCGCAACGACGAAGCCGCGACGCGGGCGGAAGCGGCCGGGGTCAAGGTGGTGATGAATCGCTGTCCCAAGATCGAACTGGCGCGACTCGGCCGGCCGCATCGGTGATTCCAGAAAAAAAGTGCCGGGCCGGCAGGGGGCGCGGCCCGGCATCAAGTTCGACAGAGGGAGGCTTGTCCCTGGGGACCAGCCTAGCGTGCCGACCAGCGCTGCCGTCATTCAACGTCAGCGCAAATCTCGCGCTGGCGTCATAAGATCACGATGCGCCCCCCTTCGCCGTGACAATTCGCAATTTATCCAAAAAAGTTTCTCATTCCCGTGATACGGCCCTCCTGGTCCACGTGTGCCCAAAATTCAAGCATTTTGATCAATTCATGAGCAGCGTCGCCGATCGGCCAAAGCCGTGTCGGTAAAAGTCGAGGGGGAACAGGCTGGTTTGCGGCATTGCACGACTGGCACGCCCCATGCTACACGGTTGTCCGCTTCATAAGCATCGCTGAACGTTTGGCGAGCACTCCACCGCAGCCGGAGATCCGGGGTTCATGAAGAAGATCGAGGCGGTCATAAAGCCCTTCAAGCTGGACGAGGTGAAGGAGGCCCTGCACGAAATCGGGCTTCAGGGGATCACCGTCACCGAGGCAAAGGGCTTCGGACGGCAGAAAGGCCACACCGAGCTTTATCGGGGGGCGGAATACGTCGTGGACTTCCTCCCCAAGGTCAAGATTGAACTGGTCATCGACGATGGCCTCGTCGAACGGGCGGTCGAGGCGATCCAGCACGCGGCCCACACCGGACGCATCGGCGACGGCAAGATCTTCATCTACACCATCGAGGAAGCCATCCGCATCCGAACCGGAGAACGGGGTCCCGACGCCATCTAGATCCGGGTGGATCGGCGGCACCACACTCGTCCATGGGATAATCACGTCAGTCACGGGAACAGCTACATGTCCGATCACGTCAAGAAAGTCATGGAAATGATCAAGGAAAACGACGTAAAGTACGTCGATTTCCGCTTCACCGATCCCAAGGGCAAGTGGCAGCACACCGCCCAGCATATCCGCACCATCGACGAGGACAGCCTGACCGAGGGCTTCATGTTCGACGGCTCGTCGATCGCCGGCTGGAAGACGATCAACGAGTCCGACATGATCCTGCGGCCCGATCTGTCGACCGCGGTGATGGATCCGTTCGCCGCCCAGCCGATGATGATCCTGTTCTGCGACATCGTCGAGCCCTCCACCGGCCAGCTCTATGATCGCGACCCCCGTGCCATCGCCCGCAAGGCCGAGGCTTACCTCGCCGCGACCGGCATCGCCGATACGGCCTTCTTCGGCCCCGAGGCCGAGTTCTTCGTGTTCGACGACGTGCGTTTCAACGTCGAGATGAACCACGTCTCCTACCAGATCGACTCCGAGGAAGGCCCCTACGTCACCGGCAAGGCGTTTCCCGAGGGCAACTCCGGCCATCGTCCGGGCGTCAAGGGTGGCTATTTCCCGGTTCCGCCGATCGACTCCATGCAGGACCTGCGCGCCGAGATGCTGACGGTCATGGGGGACATGGGCCTCCAGGTCGAGAAGCACCATCACGAGGTGGCGCCGTCGCAGATGGAACTCGGCACCCGCTTCGACACGCTGGTGCGGTCCGCCGACCTCATGCAGATCTACAAGTACGTGGTCCACAACGTCGCTCACTCCTACGGCAAGACGGCCACCTTCATGCCGAAGCCGATCTTTGGCGACAATGGCTCGGGCATGCACACCCACCAGTCGCTGTGGAAGGCCAACAAGCCGATGTTCGCCGGGTCGGGCTATGCCGACCTGTCGGAAGAGGCCCTGTACTACATCGGCGGCATCATCAAGCACGCCCGTGCCATCAACGCCTTCACCAACCCGACCACCAACAGCTACAAGCGGCTGATTCCCGGGTTCGAGGCGCCGGTGCTGCTGGCCTATTCGGCCCGCAATCGCTCCGCCTCGTGCCGCATTCCCTACGACACCAGCCCCAAGGGCAAGCGGGTCGAGGTGCGGTTCCCCGATCCGGCCTGCAACCCGTACCTCGGCTTCGCGGCCATGCTGATGGCCGGTCTCGACGGCATCGAGAACAAGATCCATCCGGGCGACCCGATGGACAAGAATCTCTATGACCTGCCGCCGGAAGAACTGGCGGGTGTGCCGACGGTGTGCGGCAGCCTGCGCGAGGCACTGGAGACTCTCGACAAGGATCGCGACTTCCTGAAGAAGGGTGACGTCTTCACCGACGAGTTCATCAGTGCCTACATTGAACTCAAGTGGGAAGACGTCTACAAGTTCGAGCACACGCCGCACCCGATCGAGTACCAGATGTACTACTCGGTCTGAGACCGCGTCCAGGAGACGAGAGGCCTGTCATGCCGCGGCATGGCAGGCCTTTCGCGTTCCGGCACCGTGCTGGAGGAGAAAAAGAGAAGAAAACAGATAACACGGATGAACGCGGATAAGAAGGGATGGACACGGATGTAGGTTCCAGGATTAAGCTCCGTTCAAATTTGTTTACATATTATACCTGTGAGCCTAATTATTGACACGTAAGAAAGAAGCGGGCTCTGCCCGCACCCGCCAAAGGCCTGGAGGCCTTTGGAAACCCATTAATGGGGGTTTGGGGCCTGTCACGCCGAAGGCGTGCCTTTGGCACGACGCCCCAAACGGGTTTGGGCGGCAGCCCAATTCTTTCATGGGTCAGTCATTACGCTCGCCGATATCAAACTCCACTGCATCCGTGTTTATCCCTTCTTATCCGTGTCCATCCGTGTTATCTGTTTCTTCTCACGGCTGGCACGACGATGAGTTGCTCCCACCGCAACAGGACCATACGTGCACCTTCTCGCCGCCACACCTGGAGCCGCCGCCGATGGACGGGAGGCCGTCGACCTCGGTCAGACACCGGGGGAGATCGTCGTGCTCTCCGCCGCCGATTCCGAGCTGGCCTGCCTCGCCGCCGCCAACCGACGGCTGGAGGGCCCGACGCTGCGGCTCGCCAATCTCATGCACCTGTCCCACAACCTCTCGGTCGATCGCCATGTTGACACGGTGGTGTCGCAGGCCCGACTGGTCGTGGTGCGGCTTCTCGGCGGACGGGGGTACTGGCCCTATGGGGTGGAGCAGGTCTCCGCCGTCTGCCGGCACGCCGGCATTCCCGTCGCCTTCCTCCCTGGAGACGATCGGCCCGATGCCGAGCTGGCCACCCTGTCCACCGTGGCGCCCGAGGCCGCCCACCGGCTGTGGCGGTATTGCGTCCACGGCGGCATCGCCAACGCCGGGCAGTTTCTGCGCTTTGCCGCCACCCTGATCGGCCGCGTCGATACCCAGTGGCGAGAACCGGTCCCCCTGCCGGCGGCCGGACTGCATCCGGGGCCGGGTCTGGACGAGGTGCGGGCCGGCTGGACGTCGGGAGCACCGGTGGCGGCGGTGGTGTTCTACCGCGCCCTGGTTCAGGCCGGAAACACCGCCGTGGTGGACGCCCTGGCCGAGGCGCTGACCCGCCAGGGGATGAATCCGCTGCCGCTCTACGTCACCAGTCTGCGCGACCCGGTGGCGGCGGCGACGGTGGCCGAGGTCCTGACCCAGGTCCCCCCCGATGTGGTGATCAACGCCACCGGCTTTGCCCTGAACAGCCCCGCAGGAGGTGCAATACCCGTGGAGGGTCCCTTCGCCGCCGCCGGCTGCCCCGTGCTCCAGGTGGTGTTCGCCGGCTCCACCGAGGAGGCCTGGCGGGCCGGAACCGGGGGCCTGGCCGCCCGCGACATCGCCATGAACGTCGCCCTGCCGGAGGTGGACGGCCGCATCCTGGCCCGCGCCGTCTCGTTCAAGGGTGCGGCGGAGCGTGACGACGCCACCGAGACCGACATCGTCACCTATCGCCCGGTCCCGGACCGCATCGACTTCACCGCCCATCTCGCCGCCGCCTGGGCGCGGTTGCGGCGCACGGCGCCGGCCGAGCGGCGGGTGGTCCTGGTGCTCGCCAACTATCCGAACCGCAACGGGCGCATCGGCAACGGAGTCGGCCTCGACACCCCGGCCGCCGCCGTCGCCGTGCTGAAGGCCCTGGCCGCCGCCGGCTACCGGGTGGAGGACGCGCCAGAGAACGGCGCCGCCCTGATGGACCGCCTGCTGGCCGGTCCCACCAACGCCCCGCGATCGGCGGAGAGCGTCTGCCCGCGACCGGAGGGGGAGACCTTCCCCCTCGAGGCCTATCGGGAGAGCCTGGCCCGTCAGCCCGAGGCGGTGGTGCGCGGGGTGTGGAAGCGCTGGGGCGCGCCGGAACGGGACCCGTTCATGCGGTGCAACGGCACCTTCGCCCTGCCGGCGGTGCGCTTTGGCAATGTCGCCGTGGCGATACAGCCGGCCCGCGGCTACAACATCGACCCCGCCGCCACCTACCACGACCCGGCCCTGGCGCCGCCCCATGGCTACCTGGCGTTCTACGCCTGGCTGCGGGAGGGATTCCGGGCCGACGCCGTGGTCCACCTTGGCAAGCATGGCAATCTGGAGTGGCTGCCGGGCAAGTCCCTGGCCCTGTCGTCGGCGTGCTTCCCCGAGGCGGCGCTCGGGCCCATGCCCAATCTCTACCCCTTCATCGTCAACGATCCGGGCGAGGGGACCCAGGCCAAGCGCCGCGCCCAGGCGGTGATCATCGACCATCTGACGCCGCCGCTGACCCGCGCCGAGAGCTATGGACCGCTGCGTGACCTCGAACAACTGGTGGACGAGTACTTCGAGGCCGCCGGAGTCGACCCCCGCCGTCTCGAGGTACTGCGCGAGGAGATCCTGTCCCTGTCGCGGGTGATGGGCCTGGATGCCGACTGCGGCATCGCACCAGGAGCGGACGACGACGCGGCCCTGGCCCGGATCGACAATCACCTGTGCGAGCTGAAGGAACTTCAGATCCGCGACGGTCTGCATGTGTTCGGAGAGTCGCCCCGGGGCGAGCAGCTCACCGACCTGCTGGTGGCCCTGACCCGGGTGCCGCGGGGCAGTGGCGAGGGCCAGGGCTCGCTGCTGCGGGCCCTGGCCGATGACCTGATCCTGGGGATGGATCCCCTGGACGGCGTGCTGTCCGATCCCTGGAGTGGCCCCCGCCCGGCAGCGCTGGCGGATCTGACCGCCGGGGCCTGGCGGACCGTCGGCGACACGGTGGAGCGTCTCGAGTTGCTGGCCCGCGACCTGGTGGGTGGCACCCGGCGTGCGGAGTCGGAATGGCGGCGGACGACGGCGGTGCTGGCCTCCATCGACTCCTCGATTCGACCGGCGGTCGCGGCCTGCGGGCCGGCGGAGATGGCTGGGCTGCTGACCGGTCTCGACGGCCGTTTCGTCCCCCCCGGTCCCTCAGGCGCCCCGACCCGCGGCCGGCCGGACGTGCTGCCCACCGGACGCAACTTCTATTCCGTCGATACCCGCACGGTGCCGACGCCGGCGGCCTGGCACCTGGGCTGGAAGTCGGCGGCGCTGCTGATCGAGCGCCACCTGCAGGAGCACGGCGACTGGCCGCGGGCGGTGGCGCTGACCGCGTGGGGGACCTCCAACATGCGCACCGGCGGTGACGACATCGCTCAAGGCCTGGCGCTGATGGGGGTGCGGCCCACCTGGGACGCGGCCTCGCGGCGGGTCACCGGCTTTGAGATCCTCCCCGCGTCGGTGCTGGACCGGCCGCGGGTGGACGTGACGCTGCGGGTATCGGGGTTCTTCCGCGACGCCTTCCCGAACCTGATCGACCTGTTCGACTCGGCGGCCCGCGCCGTCGCCGCCCTGGACGAGGCCGACGCCGACAACGCCCTCGCCGCCAGCGCCCGCAGTGAGACCCGCCGCCTCGCCGCCGCCGGTCTCGATCCGGCCGAGGCCTCCCGCCGCGCCGGCTACCGGGTGTTCGGATCCAGACCCGGGGCCTACGGCGCCGGTCTACAGGCGCTGATCGACGAGAAGGGCTGGGACACCGACGCCGACCTGGCCCGTGCCTATGTGGCGTGGGGCGGCTATGCCTATGGCGCCGGAGAGGATGGCCAGGCGGCTCATGGGTTGTTCGAGACGCGGCTCGCCGCGGTGGACACGGTGATCCAGAACCAGGACAACCGCGAGCACGACCTGCTGGACTCCGACGACTACTACCAGTTCGAGGGCGGGATGACGGCGGCGGTCCGTCTGCTGTCGGGGACTCAGCCCACGGTCTACCACCCCGACCACTCCCGCCCCGAGACCCCGCGCATCCGTACCCTGGACGAGGAGATGGCCCGCGTCGTCCGCGCCCGCGCCGTCAACCCGAAATGGATCCGCGGCGTGATGCGTCACGGCTACAAGGGCGCTTTCGAGATGGCGGCCACCGTGGACTACCTGTTCGCCTTCGCCGCCACGGCCCGCTGCGTCAAGGACCACCACTTCGATGCGGTGTTCGACGCCTACATCAAGGACGACACGGTGCGGGAGTTTCTCCAACAGGCCAACTCGGCCGCCCTGAAGGAAATGACCGATCGCTTCCGCGAAGCCCTGGACCGGGGCCTGTGGCGCCCTCGCGGCAACGACGTGCTGCGGGTGATCGAAGATCTGGACTCACGGGAAGAAAACGTATTTTGATGTGCGGACTTCCGATTATTCCGTCGAGCGTGAAGTTTGACACTTAGCATCAATGTCACGAATCGATCACCAGCGTGCTGACGTAGAGAAAAAAGATGCAACACGGATAAACACGGATAAGAAGCGATAGGCACAGATGCAGAATATCTGAATATCATTACGTCTTTACACGTGGCATCATATTAATAGTATTAGTATATTACAGTACGATATTTTCACGTGTCCCACTTAAGCCTATGTCAAACTCCGCTGCATCCGTGTTTATCCGTGGATATCCGTGTTGCGCCTTTTTTTATCAAAGCCAGCACGCTGGCGAGCAGTTCATGTCGTTGGTGCCGTGTGTCAAACTTAAGGTTCGTTGGTATTATGGACGTGTATGAACAAGGACGAACATCATGGTCGGCGGACTCACCTGGCAGCAACGGGTCGATATCGGGTTTTCCGGCTCGGTCCGAATCACCGACATCCATTCGGAACTCAGGATGGGGGAGAATGACAGTGCCTGCCTGCTGGGCAATGCCCACGTTTTTCATCTTCCGCGCAGTATCAGAGAATTCACCGTCACGGAAAATATCCGGAGACATGGTGAACATACCGACAGCCTTGTTGGAACCTATTCCGAGACAGCCTCGGAGATACTGAGACGAACCGACTCCGACCAGATGCTGATTTTCCCACGAACGAAGAGTGGGCGAGGACTCGACGCCCTGAACCTCTCCGTGAGGTACGTCAGTCCAGCCACGGTGCCAGTCTCTGAGACCTTTTTCTCCGTTGACGTCGAAAGCATGCTGTATCTGGCGGAGTACCTGGTTGGTTTGGGCTGCCATCGCGACTCGATAACACTTGAAGGGGTGACGGTCCAGATCTCCCCGCCCAAGGGGTGCGTCTGGGCTCTGAGTCCGTCTGAACTCCTTGCCTCTCTTGAAAACTGCCATGGTGTGGTCATCGAACCCGTCCATGTGGAGGTTGAAAGCAACCAGATTTCTCTGCACTTCAGACCAGACGACAGCAATCCGGCGACCGGTAAGATTTCCCTGTCCCTTCCTGTCAAGCGCTCCGATGGCGGATTGGCTCGCTTGTCCCGGGGTGATGCCGACCCATCGCGCCCGCCCACCGGTCAGCACTTCGCCGACCGTCTGGTGGAGCGGGCGCGTGGGATCGGCTCGCGGCTGATCGTCGGCCTCGATCCGGACGTGGAGCGGTTTCCCGGCTATCTGCGTCAGCGCTTTGCCGCCAACCCGTCGGATCGTACCCTGGAGGACGTGATCGTCCAGTTCCACGAGGCGGTGATCGAGGCCACGGCCCCCTGTGCCGCGGCGTACAAGCCGCAGGCGGCCTTCTATGAACAATACGGCTACGCCGGCATCCGGGCCCTGCACCGGACCATCGTTTTCCTGCGTGACCGTGGATTGCCGATTCTCCTCGACGCCAAGCGCAACGACATCGAGCACACGGCGGGCGCCTATGGCCGGGCGTGGCTGGGCCAGACGCGTCCCCTGACGGGCGAGGCCAATGACTGGCGCGTCGATGCCCTCACCATCAACGGCTACCTGGGGATCGACGGCATCCGGCCATTCCTCGAGGCCGATCCCCATGCCGGGCTGTTCGTCCTCGCCAAGACCTCCAACCCGTCTTCCGGGGAGTTTCAGGACCTGCGCCTTGCCGACGGCGGCGGAACCAACTTCGAGCGCATGGCGGAACTCGCCGAGTCGTGGGGCCGGAACACCATCGGCGCCAGCGGCTACGCGCGCATCGGCCTGGTGGTCGGAGCCACCTACCCGGAGGCCTCCCAGCGCCTGCGCCGCATCGCTCCTTCGGCTCTGTTCCTGATGCCGGGCGTGGGCGCCCAGGGAGCGGGCTTTGACTCCGTCGCCATGGGGTGCGGCGGCAAGGACGGCTGGGGGGCCTTCGCCGCGTCGTCCCGCAGCGTGCTCTATGGCTTCGACAAGTCCCTGGCTGCCGGTCGGGATACCTGGCGTGACGCGGTCAAGGATGCCGCGAGGACGGAGGCGGAGCGCATCCGCGACGGCGTCCAGGCGGCTCTCGACGAGGTGTAAACCTCCCCTCGATGTTTCACGTGAAACACATCAGCAGGTCAGCAGGTCAGCACGGTTGACCCGGTGGTGCGCCGACCCTCCAGGTCACGATGCGCCGCGGCGGCATCGCTCAGGGGATAGGTCTGGTTGACCTCGATACGCACCGCCCCCGACTGGACGACCTCGAACAGGGCGGCGGCCGACTGCTCCAGCTCCGCCCTGGCCGCGGTGTAGTGCATCAGCGTCGGCCGGGTCAGGAACAACGAGCCCTTCTGCGTCAACACCAGGGGATCGAAGGCCGGGACCGGGCCCGAGGCGTTGCCGAACGACACCATCATGCCGCGGGGAGCCAGGCAGTCGAGGGAGCCGGCGAAGGTGTCCTTCCCCACCCCGTCATAGACCACGGCCACTCCTTTGCCGCCGGTGATCTCGCGCACGGCGGCGACAAAGTCCTGGCGAGCGTAGATGATCGGGTGGTCGCAGCCATGGGCCCAGGCCAGGGTCGCCTTTTCCTCACTGCCGACGGTGCCGATGACCGTGGCCCCGAGATGCCGGAGCCACTGGCAGGCGATCAATCCCACACCGCCGGCGGCCGCATGAACCAGGACGGTCATGCCGGCGCGGACGACAAAGGTGCGACGGACCAGGTACTCGACGGTCATTCCCTGCAGCATCATCGCCGCAGCCTGCTGGTCACTGATGGCATCGGGAATGCGGATCAGGGTGGCGATGGGCATGGTGCGCGCTTCCGCATAGGCACCGATCGGGCCGTTGCCATAGCAGACACGGTCTCCGACAGAAAACGTGTCCACGCCCGGCCCGACGGCCTCGATCATCCCCGCGGCCTCCAGTCCAAGGCCGGAGGGCAGGGGGAGCGGATACAGGCCGGAGCGATGGTAAACGTCGATGTAGTTGAGTCCAACCGCGGTTTGACGCACCCGGACCTCGCCTGGACCAGGGGTGGGAGGAACGACCTCGTCCCAGGACAAGACGTCGGGACCACCGGAACGATGAATGCGGATGGCGTTGGTCATGGGTGCTTCCTTTCCAGATCGAGCAGAAATTTCTTGGTGTCGAGACCCTCTCCCCCCGAGTAGCCGCCGAGGGATCCCGACGCCCCCACCACCCGATGACAGGGAATGAGGATGGGAATGGGATTGCGACCACAGGCGGTGCCGATGGCCCGGGGCGAGGTGGCGAGGGAGCGGGCAAGATCGCCATAGCTGCGGGTCTCCCCATGGGGAATGGACCGCAGGACCTCCCAGACCCGACGCTGAAAGGTCGTGCCGGGAGGAGCGAGGGGAAGATCGAACGCCTCCCTCTCGCCTTGGAAATAGGCGTCGAGTTGCTCCTCGGCGCGCAACAGCAGGGACGTCTCCTCGGTGTCCGGCGGCCACCCCCAGTCGAGGGAAACGACGACGCCGTTCTCCTCCGTTACCGTGAGGACACCGAGCGGACTATCGAAGCTGTGCTGAGGCATGGGGCTCACCCGAGGGTCCATGGGCCTTTCCGTTGTACTGCCAGATCCCGACATTGCGCAAGGTCGTGAGAGGGAGGCACTACACGCATCCACGTCTTTCTGGGTTTTTTCGCTGTCTGGCGTTGCGCCGGGACATGTGAACGCTTACCTTCTGTGCTTGCGCGCGGCGCTGCACTAGAGCGTTTTCCGCCTGAGCGGAAACGCTCTAGAATTTGCCTCTGGCCGCTCAAGCGCCGCGCGGGCTTTTCGCAGTTTCCGCTTGAGCGGAAACTGCTCTAGGTGAAGGACGGCGATGAAGATACATATTGATATCGACTGCACTCCCGCGGAGGCGCGAGCCTTTTTCGGACTGCCGGATGTGAAGCCGATGCAGGACCACTTGATGCAGGACCTTGAAGATCGTATGCGAGCCAACCTGAAGGCGATGGACGTCGATACGATCGTCAAGAACTGGATGCCGGGGGGGGTGGGTCTTGATAAGATTCAACAGGCATTCTGGTCTCAATTCATGGGAAGAGGCGGCGCCTCTTCGAACGACGAGGAGAAGTGATGATGGCTGATCCAGAACTGTACTATAATAAGCATGTTTTCTGCTGCACCACCACGCGGCCACCAGGTCACCCGATGGGTTCCTGTGGCGCCAAGGGCAGTGACGAGGCGCGGTCGTATCTCAAGGGGCGGGTCGAGGAACTCGGGTTGGCGGGCGTGCAGATCAGCTCGTCGGGTTGCCTCGGTCGGTGCGGACTGGGGCCGCTGCTGGTGATCTACCCCGAGGGGGTGTGGTACACCTACCGTACCTCGGCGGACCTGGACGAAATCCTGTCCAAACACCTGACGGAGGGTGGACGTGTCGAGCGTCTGATGCTGACGCCGGAGTCCCAGATGGCGCCGGCAGGCTGAGGCGGTCGTGGAGTCGGTGGACAGGGAGACGATCTTTGCCCTGGCCACCGCGCCGGGCCGTGCTGGCATCGCCATCATCCGGGTGTCCGGGCCAGGATCTGCGGCGGCGTTTCGCCATCTGACGGGTCGAGAAGTACCAGAACCACGAGTCGCGACCCGGGTATGGCTACAGGACGACTCCGGGGACCGTCTCGATGACGGCTTGGCCTTGTGGTTTCCCCGCCCAGCCAGTGTGACCGGCGAGGACGTGGTGGAGTTTCACGTCCATGGCAGTCGAGCGGTCGTAGCTGAGGTTCTGGATGTTCTGACGCGGCGCCCGGGATTGCGACCGGCCGAGCCGGGGGAGTTTACGCGTCGATCCTTCGAAAACGGCAAGATGGATCTGACAGCGGCGGAGGGTCTGGCCGACCTGGTGGCGGCGGAAACGGCGGCGCAGCGACGGCAGGCTCTGCGGCAGATGGGCGGCGCCCTGGCGCATCTCTACGAGGGCTGGCGCTCCGAACTGGTCCAGTGTCTGGCTCACCTGGAAGCGGCGATCGACTTTGCCGACGAGGATCTGCCGAATGATGTGGAGAGGGACGTCGACTCGGTGATCGACGCTCTTGCGATCAAGATCTCGCGACATCTGAACGATGGCAGACGGGGAGAGCGGCTGCGGGAGGGCATCCACATCGTCATCGTCGGGGCGCCCAACGCTGGGAAGTCCAGTCTGTTGAACCGGCTCGCCGGGACGGAGGCGGCGATCGTTTCGGCAACGGCGGGAACGACCCGTGATGTCATTGAGGTTCATCTCGACCTTGGTGGATATCCGGTCGTGCTGGCCGATACGGCGGGTCTACGGGACGCGGAGGGGGAGATCGAGGCGGAAGGGGTGCGACGGGCCGTGGCGCGGGCGGCGGCTGCGGATCTGCGCCTCGCCGTGTTCGATGCCGGGCGGCTTCCGGATCTGGATGAAGAAACCCTGAGACTTGTAGACGATAATACCGTCATCGTAATAAACAAGACCGACCTGCGGCCGGGCGTTACTACTGTCGTAGTTGATGGGCGGACGGCTTTTGGTGTATCGGCTCTGCATGGGGATGGGGTGGAGTCACTGCTGGCGGAGTTGCAGCGGATCGTCGCCGAGCGGTGGAGCATGACGGACGGACCGGTTCCGACTCGTACTCGCCATCGGGCGGCACTGATGGACTGTGTCTCGGCGCTGGAGCGGGCCAGGGGGGCGGAAATGCCGGATCTCAAGGCGGAGGATGTGCGGCTGGCGGCACGGGCGCTAGGTCGGATCACCGGGCGGGTGGAGGTGGAGGAGCTTCTGGACGTGATCTTTCGGGATTTTTGTATTGGGAAGTAAGAGTAAAGAACGAGGGCCTGAGGCCCTCGTGCTCCCCGTTTTTTCCAAATTGATGGGTTCTTGGGAAGATGATAATGAATATATATATATACAAATATTTCAATATGATAATCAGCATGTATTCCCCAGAACTTATCATCCTGGAATTAATGGGGAGCACGAGGGCCTCAGGCCCTCGTTCTTTACTCTTACTTATCAATCCAACAGGCCACTCCCGTGAACACGCACACCTTCGATGTCATCATCATCGGCGCCGGCCACGCCGGCTGTGAAGCTGCCGCAGCCGCCGCCCGAATGGGTGCGCAAACTCTGCTGATCACCCATCGTCTCGACACCATCGGCGAAATGTCGTGTAACCCGGCCATCGGCGGTCTGGCCAAGGGGCACCTGGTGCGCGAGGTGGATGCCCTTGACGGCATCATGGCCCGGGCGGCCGACCGCGCCGGCATCCAATTTCGCATCCTCAACCGATCCAAGGGACCGGCGGTCCAGGGACCACGGGCACAGGCGGACCGGGCACTCTATCGCCAGGCGGCTCGCGACCTACTGGCGGAACAGTCGGGACTGACCCTCCGTCAGGCGGCGGTGGAAGACCTGGTGGTGGACAGGGAGGGACATGCGGCAGGTGTGACACTGGCTACAGGTGAAGTTGTCACCGCGGGGGCGGTGGTCATCACTACCGGCACCTTCCTCCGCGGTTTGATCCATATCGGCGAGGTGCAGATGCCGGCGGGACGGGTCGGGGAACCCCCCAGTCTCGGCGTGTCAAAGGCGCTGGAGCGGCTGGGCTTTCCATTGGGACGATTGAAGACCGGAACACCGCCGCGACTGGACGGCCGCACCGTCGACTGGCAGGGGCTGGAGGTGCAGCACGGAGACGATCCACCGGTCCCGTTCTCGACCCTGACGCAGCGGATCACGACGCCCCAGCGGCCCTGTCACATCACCGGCACCACCGCGGCGGGACACGAACTGATCCGCGCCAATCTTCATCGGGCACCCATGTACTCAGGGCAGATCCAGAGTGTGGGTCCACGCTACTGCCCCAGCATCGAGGACAAGGTGGTGCGCTTTGCCGATCGCGAGCGTCACCAGATATTCCTGGAGCCGGAGGGGCTGGAGGACCCCACCATCTATCCCAACGGCATTTCGACCTCGCTGCCGCAGGACGTCCAGGCAGCCCTGCTGAAGACCATCCCCGGTCTGGAGCGGGTGGAGATGATGCGGCCTGGCTATGCCATCGAGTACGATTTCGTCGATCCGCGGGAACTGGAGTCGACACTGGAGACCCGCCGCGTCCCCCGACTGTTTCTGGCCGGCCAGATCAACGGCACCACGGGATACGAAGAGGCGGCGGCACAGGGGGTGATCGCCGGCATCAACGCCGCACTGCGAGCGAGCGGCGGCGGGACGTTCGTCCTCGATCGGGCCGATGCCTACATGGGGGTGCTGATCGACGACCTGATCACCCAGGGAACCCGGGAGCCGTATCGTATGTTTACCTCCCGCGCCGAGTACCGGCTGCTGCTGCGGGCGGACAACGCCGATCAGCGGCTGACGGCGCGGGGGGATGCGGTGGGTGTGGTCTCCTCCGGGCGTCGAGCCGCGTTTGCGGCCAAGAGTCGGGCGCTTGACGAGGCGCGGGTGCTGTTGGACGGCGTTCGGGCCTCGCCGTCGGCTCTACGGCACCATGGTCTGGCGATCAATCAGGACGGTGTGGTGCGGAGTGGCAAGGACCTTTTGGGCTATCCCGGGGTGACGGTGGCACGCCTGGCGGAGGTCTGGCCCGAGTTGTCGGGGATGCGCCGGGACGTGGCCGAGCAGATGGAGATCGAGGGATTGTATGCGGGGTACCTCGACCGGCAGTCGGCGGATATTCGGGCATTTCGACGGGACGAACGGTTGATACTCCCGGGGAGTGTGGACTACGACCGCATCGGCGGACTATCTTCAGAGGTGCGGGCCAAGTTGAAGGCGGCACGCCCGGGAACGCTGGGCGCTGCAGCTCGCATACCCGGCGTGACACCGGCGGCTCTGACGGCTCTTCTGGCCCATGTGCGGGCGCGCTGAGAGAGGAGCGGTCACGAGCTGGTCCGGGTGTTTCACGTGAAACAGCGCACTATCCCGGAGGGTGCCATGACCCCGATGACCGCTGAGCAGTTCCAGACCGAGACGGATGTTTCACGTGAAACACTGGACCGTCTCGCGCTCTATCTCGACCTCCTGACCCGCTGGCAGTCTCGAATCAACCTGGTCGGGTCGGCGACACTCGGCGATCCCTGGCGACGTCACATGCTCGACTCGGCCCAGCTTCTGCCGCTCTGTCCCGAGGGTGCGTGCTCATTGATCGACCTGGGCACGGGCGCCGGCTTCCCAGGACTGGTCCTGGCGATCATGGGCGTGCCTGAGGTGCACCTTGTCGAGTCGGATGCGCGCAAGTGCGCCTTCCTTCGCGAAGCGGCACGCGTGACGGCAACGGTCGCCACCATCCATCCCGTGCGCGTCGAGACGCTGAAGCCGTGGGCGGTGGACGTGGTGACGGCGCGCGCCCTGGCCCCTCTCCCCAAACTGTTGGGCCTGGCGGCGCCATTTTTGCAGCATGTTGGGTCGGAAGGACTCTTTTTGAAGGGCAAAGGGGTCGAAGGGGAGTTGACCGACGCACGAAAACAGTGGACTATGACCCTTGACGTCCGCGCTAGTCGGTCCGATCCCTCCGGTGCGGTGCTGCGAATCAGTGAGGTAGCTCGTGTCCGAGGTCGCTAACGTCGCCAAGCCGTCCGGCAAGCCCCGCATCATTGCCGTTGCCAACCAGAAGGGCGGAGTCGGCAAGACCACCACCGCCATCAACCTGGGCACAGCCATGGCGGCGGTGCATAAGCGGGTGCTGATCATCGACCTTGATCCCCAGGGCAACGCCAGCACCGGCCTGGGCATCTCCCGGACGGCGCGTCCGGTGACCTCCTATCAGGTGCTGATGGGGGAGGCGCCGGTGGAGAAGGCCATCGTCGCCACCGCCGTCCCCGGGCTGCATGTGGTGCCGTCCGGGGTGGACCTGGCCGGGGCGGAAATCGAACTGGTCAACGCCACCAAGCGAGAGTACCGCCTGCGGGCGGCGTTGTGGGACCGCCTGGGCGACTTCGACCATGTACTGATCGACTGTCCGCCGGCCCTGGGACTGATCACCCTCAATGCCCTGGTGGCGGCCAACGCCGTGATGGTCCCGTTGCAGTGCGAGTTCTTCGCCCTGGAGGGCGTCAGCTACCTGATCAAGACCATCGAGCGCGTCCGCCGGACCTTCAATCCCAGCCTGTCGATCCAGGGCGTGGTGCTGACGATGTTCGACAAGCGCAACAACCTGTCGGACATGGTGGCGACGGACGTGCGGGAATTTTTCGGCGACAAGGTTTACACCACGGTCATTCCACGCAATGTGCGGGTCTCGGAGGCGCCGTCCCACGGCAAGCCGGTGCTGCTCTACGATCTGCGGTGTCCGGGGTCGCAGGCCTATCTGCACCTTGCCAGCGAGGTGTTGAAGCAGGAGCGGGAGGTGCGTCTATGAGCAGGGAAAAGCTGAAGTCGCTGGGACGCGGCCTATCGTCGCTGCTGGGCGAGGAACCGGAGGAGACGGGGACGGACGCCGTCGGCAATTCCGGCCGCTCGGTGCCGGTGGAGTTCCTGCGGCCAGGCAAGTTCCAGCCGCGGCGCCATTTCGATGAGGAGAGCATCGCCGGCCTGGTGGAGTCGATTCGCCAGCAGGGAATTCTCCAGCCCATCCTCGTGCGTCCCGACGCCGACGACCCGGAGGGCTATGAAATCATCGCCGGGGAACGGCGGTGGCGGGCGGCCCAGCAGGCGGGCCTGCACGAGGTGCCGGTCATCGTTCGCGAACTTGGCGATCGGGCCGCCCTGGAGGTAGCCCTGGTGGAAAACCTCCAGCGCCAGGACCTGTCGCCCCTGGAGGAGGCGGAGGGATACCGCCGGCTGATGGAGGACTTCGAGCACACACAGGAGGATCTGGCGCGGGCGGTGGGCAAGAGTCGCAGTCACGTCGCCAACATGATGCGGCTTCTGTCCCTGGACGAGCCGGTAAAGGACATGCTGGACCGCGGCGAGCTGAGCGCCGGCCACGCGCGGGCGCTCCTCGGCTGCGACGACGCGGTGAAGATGGCGCGGCAGGTGGTGACGCGCGGCCTCAACGTGCGCCAGACCGAGCGGCTGGCCCAGGGTGACGGCGGCAAAAAGGCGCGGGCAGGGAAACCGCCGACCAAGGATGCGGATACGGCGGCCCTGGAGCGGGACCTGGCGAATCTCCTGGGTCTCAAGGTGGCGATCCAGTTCACCGGCCGGGGCGGCAACCTGACCATTTACTATGATACCCTGGAGCAACTTGACGATATTCTCCACCGCCTGAACCATGCGTCGGGTCCCGCCGTGGCCATGATGCACGGCCCGAACGACGAGGCGCCGTTGCTGGCCGACTTCGACCTGGACGAGGAGTTGGGCCTGGATCGTCTACCGGCGCCCGTCGAGGTGGAATGAAGCGGAAAGAAGGCGCAACGCGGATGCAGTGTTGACAGTTACGCTTGGGGCTGCCGCCCCAAACCCCGCTCGGGGCTATGCCCCGAACCCCCTTTTTCTTTATTAATCGGTAACTGCCCAGGTGCCCCTATGGGTGGAGGAATTTGTTAAGCAGCTTTCAACCAAAAGAACGTTTGCGAGGGACCGGTCATGCGTATGCATTCCTGCGGCATGACAGGCCCCTCGCGCTCCCCATGACTTTTCATCCTGGTGAATAATGGGGAGTGTGAGGGCCTCAGGCCCTCACATCTTCTCTTTTTTGTTAATTTATATGAGCCTGAATTCTCACACCCCCCCCACCGTCGCCAGTCCGGCTGCGCCGCTGTCCATGAGCCGTCGCGCAGAGTCGACTCGCACACCCCCCAGCGCCAGAACCGGCACCGGCGCCGCCCGGCACCACCCCGCGAATCGCACTGTTCCGATGGTGGGCGCTCCGGGATGGCTTGAGGTCGGAAACACCGGCGACAACAGGGCGCAATCGGCACCGAGCGCCCCCGCCCGCCACAGCGCCGCCGGACCATGGGCGGCGACGGACAGCAGCCCCCGCCGTCGCCGCCGCCAGCCCAGCAGCGGCGCCAGAACACCATGTCGGGCCATGCCTTCGGGCAGATGAATCCCATCGGCGCCGACGGCAACCGCCAGCCCCACATCGCCGGCAATCAACAGCCGCAGGCCCCGACGTCGGCACAGCGTCGCCAACCTCCGAGCCAGGGCCAGGCGCTGCGACTCGGGCAATCCATAGGAGCGCAGCACGACACCGCACCCTCGCGGCAATCGGGCGGTGGCCTGCTCCGGGTCCGGTCCCCGCGCATCGTCGGTCAGCAGCAACAGGGCCGGGAGCCCCCGCCCCCGACGGGCTCGCGAATTGAGGATACGGGCGATGTCTGCTAGGGTCATGGGCCAACCGTAGCAGCCCAGGACGCTCATGTCAGCCGAGCCAAGCGAAATCACCCTCCGTCACGCCGCAATCGTCGAGGCCATCGCCACCGCCGCCCGTGATGCCGGACGCCAACCATCGTCCGTCACCCTGGTGGCGGTCTCCAAGACCCACGAAGCCGAGCGCATCCGGCCGGTCCTGGCCTCCGGTCATCGGGACTTCGGCGAGAATCGCGTCCAGGAAGCCCTGGCCAAGTGGCCGGCGCTGAAGCAGGACTACCCCGATGTCCGACTGCACCTCATCGGCCCACTGCAGACCAACAAGGTGCGGGAGGCGGTGGCGCTGTTCGACGTCATCGAGTCGGTGGACCGGCCGAAACTCGCCGCCGCCCTGGCGCACGAGATGGCGCGGCAGACCCGCCGGCCCCCCTGCCTGGTGCAGGTGAACACCGGCGAGGAAGCGCAGAAGGCCGGCATCGCCCCCGCCGAGGCCGATGCGTTCATCAAAGCCTGTCGCGACGAGTACCAGCTTCCCATCGTCGGCCTGATGTGCGTACCGCCGGTGGACGACGAGCCCTCACCCCACTTCGCCCTGCTGCGGGAAATCGCACGGCGCAACGGCCTAGCCACTCTCAGCATGGGCATGAGCGGCGACTTCGCCATCGCGATCCGACTCGGCGCCACCCACGTCCGCGTCGGCACGGCGATCTTCGGCGAGCGGTGAAACAAGGTTACAGATAAGATAAGAAAGAATAAAGAACGAGGGCCTGGAGGCCCTCGTGCTCCCCATGACTTATCATTCTGGTAATAACGGGGAGCACGAAGTCATGCATCCGCATGACGGCCCCTCGTTCTTTACTTACCCGCCGGCTTGATGGCCGTGATGCGGAAGGTTCCATCACTGAGCTTGGCGACGGTGAAGGATACCTTGGCGCCCTTGGCCAAGCCCTTGAGGTCAACACCTGGAGCGACGCCGAAGTCCATGGTCATGGCCGGCCAACCCAGGGCGGGGATGGGGTCATGGGTCATGTTGAGAATGCCCTTCGCCGGGTCCACCGTGTTGATGGTGCCATTGGCCGTGCCCTGTGTCGCCTGTGCCTGCGCCACCTGAACGTCCGCAGCCGCCAGGGTGACCGGGCCGGTGACGAGAAGGGCGGCGAGGAGGGCGGTCTTCGTGTTCATGCGTGAACTCCTATTGCCAACAATGATCGATTACATTCCCAAGGCCTTGACCAGATCCGCCAAGGCGGCCTGCGCCGCGGTAAAATCGAAGCGGTTGAGACTCTCTCCCAGACGGCCCAGCCCTTCGCGGGCCTCCTCCACGCCGGCCAGCGTCGTCTTCAGGGTTTCAAACCGCATCAACGCCCTGCCGTTGGACGAGCGAAGCAACTCGTCAAGTTCCGTCAAGGGGGTGCTGAGTTTTTCCCGATCCAATGATGCCAGGGGGACGGTCTGTATCTGCGGGAGGGACTGACTGGCGGCGTCCTCGTTTATCCACGCCTCGATGCCCGTCACCAGCCGCGAATGAGCCCCTTTGAAAGACTCGAACGCCGCGGGCCATGCTTCCCGATGATCATTCCGGATCTCCTCTTCAAGGCTTCGCGCCGCATCGTACAGGTCGGAGGCTGCAATGTTTCCGGCCAGTCCCTTGACCGTATGCGCAAGTTTACGCGCCATTTCCGGGTCACCCTGACGCTTCCCTATCAGGAAGACACCCAGAGTCTCCGCGGTATCGCGATAGTCCCGGGCAAACTCCGCCAGCAAGCCCCGGAAGAGTTTCCGATTGCCGTTGATCCGCTCGAGGGCCGCGGGAACGTTCATCCCCGGCAGCGTGTCCGGGATGGCGTATGCCTCGCCGTCCCCATCCTTTTTTGGCACCACGTAGGCGGGACGCATTCCCCCTGCCCGGGGCCGAACCCATTTCACGAGGGCGGCGAAAAGCTCCTTGCGGGAAATCGGCTTGGAGATGTGGGCGTTCATTCCCGCCGCCAGGCTCAGCTCCCGATCACCGGTCATGGCATTGGCGGTCATGGCGAGAATGGGCAGGTTGGCGAAGCGCGGCTGTTGGCGAATCCGGCGTGTGGCGGTGTAGCCATCCATCTCCGGCATCTGAATGTCCATCAGAACGGCGTCATAGTCGGACGATTCCACCTTCTGGGTGGCTATTACGCCATTTTCAGCGCAATCCACCACCAATCCGATGCCTTCCAGAACCTCCTGTGCCACCTGCCGATTGATGGCGTTGTCCTCGGCCAGCAATACACGCGCACCACCGATTCGGGTGATGATGTCCTTGGGATCGATGGCATCGTGTCTCGGCCGAAAGACCTTGGCGACATTGCGGCCGAAGACTTCCATGATCGTATCGAAAAGGTGGGAACAATCCACCGGCTTGACGATATAGGCGTCCACTCCGGCCGATTTCGCCAATGACCTGGCTTCATCGTTGCGCCCAAAATCCGTCAGGAGAAGTGTCTTCGGGACCAGATTTGCCGGAATCGCCGCATTGATTTCCCGAATGGTCGCGATGCCATCCATGTCCGGCATGAGCCAGTCCACCAGCACCAGCCGATAGGGCGCTCCTTCATCGATGCCCCGTTTCACGGCCTCCACGGCGTCCCGCCCGGAGGCAACACTGGTCGCCTTGAAGGTAAACATGTGGAGAAGATTCTGCAGCACGGTTCTGGTGGCCTGATTATCGTCAACGACCAGGGCTCGCAGCCGTCCCATGTCTTCGGGCGCGATCATCTCCTCTTCCGCCGCCGGTCGACGCGGGAAACTGGCCGTGAAGCGAAACACGCTACCACGGCCGGGAGTGCTTTCCACCCAGATCCGGCCCCCCATCATTTCAACGAGTCGCTTGCTGATGGACAGCCCCAGTCCGGTGCCGCCGTACTTGCGGGTGGTCGAACTGTCGGCCTGGGTGAAGGCCGTGAACAGCCTGGCCGCCTGTTCCTCGGTCATGCCGATGCCGGTATCCCGGACCGAGAACTCAAGGGTCACCTGTTCGGCGGCTTCGTGGATCGTTCTGACCTGGACGTCGATCTCCCCCTCTTCGGTGAATTTCAGCGCATTGCTCATCAGGTTCAGCAGAATCTGCTCGAGACGAAAGGCGTCGCCGATCAGTTCGTACCGGCACTCGTCGGCGATGCCCATGATGACTTCGACACGCTTTTCCGCGATCTTGGCGCGAATGAGATCGGAGAGGTGCTCGAAGACCTCCCGCAGGAGGAAATTGCGCGCCTCGATCTCGACCTTGCCGGCTTCAATTTTCGAAAAGTCGAGAACGTCATTGATGATGCGCAGCAGCGAGTGGGACGAATTGGAGATCTTGTTCAGGTAATCCCGGGTTTTCGGCGTCAGGTCCGCCTGCAGCGCCAGATCGGTGAGGCCGATCACCGCATTCATCGGCGTGCGGATCTCGTGGCTGATGTTGGCAAGAAACTCACTTTTGGCCCGGTTGGCATTCTCGGCCACTTCCCGGGCCGTTTCCGCCTCACGCCGGGCCTCTACCGCGGTATCGCGGGCAAGGGTCAACTCCCGCGTCAACCGCTCCAGGTCCTCCCGCTGCCGCGCCAGCATCAGCTGATTGCGGACCCGGGAGCCGACGACCACCGGGTTGAACGGTTTGGTGATGTAGTCGATGGCGCCGAGAGCCAGCCCCTTGGCCTCGTCCCGCTCCTCATCCCTTGCCGTCAGGAAGATGATCGGGATATCCGCAGTATCCGGATCGGCCTTCAGCCTGGCGCAAACCTCGTAGCCGTCCAGCTCGGGCATCTCGATATCGAGAAGAACCAGGTCCGGCCTCTGCGCCGCGACGGCCCGCAGGGCGTTATGCCCGTCGGTGGCGATGGCAAGCTCGTGATCGGATGACAGGATGTCGATCAGCACCTGGATGTTGATGAACGCATCATCGACGAGCAGTATCTTCGATCTTGGAACCGTCCCTGACATGATCATGCCTGCATTTTGATATCGAGAGCGTCGATGATTTTCCGCAATGGCGCCTGGGCGCCATGAAAATCGAACCGGGCGATTCTTTCTTCCATTTCCGCGGCCTCGTCCGGGAACCCGGCCTGTCGGAGAATGGGCTTGAGGGTATTGAAAGTCGTGGTCGAGTCGAGCTTGAACTGGGCCAGTTGGCCGGCCAATTCAGCCAGTCCCGGCTTCAGGAGCGAAAGGTCCACGGCCCCCGGGTCCGGCTCCGCCGCCGCCGTCTCCCCGCCGACGGGGTGCACCCCGCCGGTCACCGTCAGAATCCGCCGAAGCACTGCGACGAACGCCTCCGTCAGGGCGGGCCAGTCGGCGCTTCGTCCCTGTTTGACGGCGAGATCGAGATCGGCCGCCGCGGCCTGCAACCCAGACGCGCCAATATTGCCGGCGACACCCTTGATCTGATGGGCGAGGCGACCGGCGCGCGTGGGGTCGCCCTGTTCGAAGGCGCGGCGAACCTCGTCAGCCGCCCCACCATAGCTCTGGTGAAACTCGACCAGAAGGTTGGCGAGCAGAGCCTGGTTGCCCATGAGGCGGCGCAGGGCGGAATCCCGATCGATCCCCGGAAGGTCCCGGGGAAGAATCACCGCCTCGTGCGCCTGGTCCAGCGTCCGCGACGGCAACCGGTCAACCGGCCCGTGATGTCGGTGCTTGATGTGGGTGGTCAGGACCGCGAACAGGTGCTCGGTGTCGATGGGCTTGGCGATGTGGTCGTTCATGCCAGCCGCCAGGCAGAGTTCCCGGTCTCCGGTCATGGAGTGGGCGGTCATGGCGATGATCGGCAACCGTTCGTAGCGGGGAATGCGACGAATGGTCCGTGTTGCCTCGTACCCATCCATGACCGGCATCTGCACATCCATGAGCACGGCATCGTAGCCGTCCCCGTCCCCGTCCCCGTCTACCATCCGCACCGCCTCCACGCCGTTGCTGGCAATGTCGACGACGACACCCACGGATTCAAGCAATTCGCGAGCCACCTGCTGATTGATCGGCATGTCCTCCACCAGCAGAACGCGGGAGCCTCCCACCCAATCGGTGATTTCGGCGTAGTCGATGTCGTCCCGGTGCGGCTGATAGCGCTTGACCACGTCCTGCCCAAAGACCTCCATGACGGTATCGAACAGGTGGGACCGATTGACCGGCTTGCCGACAAATGCCTGCACCCCGGATCGCCGCGCCAGATCCTCGATCCGTTCCTCGACCCCGAATGGGGTCAGCAGAATGATCTTTGGCGCGGCGGTCTCCGGAAACTCGTGGGCAACCGCCTCGACGATCACCTGGGCCGTTTCGATACCATCCATGTCCGGCAGCCGGTAGTCGAGCACCACCAGCCGATACGGTAGACCTTCCGCAATGGCACTGCGCACCGCCGCCAGGGCCTCCGCACTGGAGGAGGCCAGGGCCGGCGCGAAGGTGAATGCGCTCAGAAGAAAGTGCATGGTCTCCCGTGAAAAGGCATGGCCGTCCACCACCAGAACCTTGAGCCCTTGAATCTCATCCGGGGGAATGGGCGCCGATTTTTCCGCATCCGGTCGCCGCGCGAAGGTGGCGGTGAAGCGAAAGACGCTTCCCTCCCCCGGCGAGCTTTCCACCCAGATTCGGCCCTCCATCAGGACAACCAGGTGCTTGCTGATGCTGAGGCCAAGGCCGGTCCCGCCGAATCTGCGGGTGATGGAGCCGTCAGCCTGGACGAAGGGCTCGAACAGTCTACCGATCTGCTCTTCCGTCAGGCCGATGCCGGTATCCTGAACCGCGAACGCCAGCACGACCCGGTCGGGGGTCTGCTCGGCCACCGCCACGCTGACGTCGACCTCGCCGCCCCTGGTGAACTTGATGGCGTTGCCGATCAGGTTCATCAGGACCTGCTCGAGCCGCAAGGCGTCGCCCACCAGGGCACAGGGACAATCGCCAGCAATCCCCATGATCAATTCGACCTCCTGTTCGGCGGCCTTGCTGCGGAACAGGTCCCCCAGATGATCGAACAGTTCGTCCAACTGAAAATCGACGGGAGCCAATTCGAGCTTGCCCTCCTCGATCTTGGAGAAATCAAGGATGTCGTTGATGATCCCCATCAGGGAGCGGGAGGCGATCTTGATCTTTACCAGATAGTCACGGGTTCTCGGGGCCAGGTCGGTTTTTAGCGCCAGGTCGGTCAGACCGATGACCGCGTTCATGGGGGTGCGGATCTCGTGGCTCATGGTGGCGAGGAAGTCACTCTTGGCCCGATTGGCCATTTTTGCCGCCAGGAGTTGGGCCTCCTTGTCCTGGATCTGCTGCTGGGCCCGCTTGAAGTCGCCGATTTCCTTGGCGACCAGGACGACCCCGGTAATGTTCCCCCCCTCATCACGCATGACCGACCCTGAGACCAGCACCGGCACGGTGCGGCCGTCACTGGCGATCAGGGAGGTCTCATGACTGCTGATCGTACCGACCCGCACCAGTTCCTCCATCTGCGCGATGCCGAAGGGAGCCACCGAGTCGTTGAAGAACGTCTCAAAGGACCATCCGACCATGTCGCTCTCGGCATAGCCCAGCAGATCGGGACGATTGACGCTCTCGACGACGAATTTTTCGGAAAGCACCAGCAATACGTCGTTCATGCAGCCGATGATGTTGTCGACGTAGTCTCGAGATACCATCGCGGAATCAAGATCGACGATCATCCGATCAATGGATGTGGATAGCAGGGTGAACTCATCGATGCTGCGGCCGACTCGGGAGGGCATTTTCCTCCTGATGGTCATTGCCCGGACAGATAGCCTTCCGGACGAGACATCATTGGCCGTTTCGACCAGGGCATGAATTGGTCTTGTGACGTGCCGCGCGAGGAAGAGGGCGAGCAGAATCGCAAGGCCGATTCCCGTCGCGGATATGACCACGATACGATTGCGCAGCGCCGTGGCCGGGGCCAGGGCCACATCCCTGGAAATGGAAACTCCTACCGACCAGCCACTTCCCTTGAAATCGAGATGTCCCTGTTCAAAGGTATGAATAATGATTTTCTCTGCTGTTGTTTCCTCTATGTGTGATGTCCGGTTGGAGTCGTGGGACTCCGCAGGGCTGAAGTGAGTCCAAAGTCCTTTCGCTGGCTTCAAAATCCCACCACGATTGTGGTTGGAATAAAGCAGCAGACCTGTCCGGTCGAACAGATCGATGTCGGCGGAGACCATGATCTCGGGCCTTCCGATGGCGGCAAACACGCCCTCAAGCTGAGACAGTGCCATCCGCGTCACCACCATGCCTCGGGGCGCATCCTCGGACGCACAGCGCACCTGCTTGGCGAAGAAGATCACATTCTCGTTCAGGGACGTGGATTTGCCGACGGCAATGGTGACGTCGGCCGTCATGGCGTGTTCCCATTGTTTCGCCAGAACAGAGCCCGGCTCCTGCCGCTTGCCGATGCCCAGGCCCGAGGTGTCGGCCAGGCGGATGCCGTCCCGTGAAAAATAGGAAATGCTGATATATGTCTTGAAGGTATTGCGATACGTCGCCAACCGCTCCGCAATCTGCTCGGAAGAGATGGTATCAGCGCAGAATACCGGATCGGTCGCGGCAACCCGGATATCGCCGATGCGCTCGAAAAGCATCCGGTCGATTTCGGTCATGAGAAAAGAGGAATGATGACGGATCGAATCAATCACCTCTCTTTCCAGCATTCTCGTCGTAACGGCGTGCACAAGATAGGATATAGAGAACCCGGTCATGACGACCAGGCCGACGCACAGGAGAATGAGCTTGGTCGAGAATTTCAATGTGGCCTCTCCCTAATTCGGGACCTTCGCAAACCGGGCATCGATCACATCGTCGAGATTGGGGATTTTTTGCAACTGACCTCGGCTGAGGAGAAACTGGATGATGAACTCTCCGGAGGCATACAGGGAATAGGGTGACTCGGATCTGGTCATGGCCGACAACGTGGCCTGACGATCGGGCTGCAAAACCTCGGACAAGCCACTGGCGAGTTCATCCGTGGACATGCTGAAGGCCTTGGCGCCGATGGCCAGGGACTCCTCCCTGTGGGCGTCTACATAGGCCCGTCCCTCCCACAGCGACGTGACGACCGCCTGGATATCATCCGGTCTCTCGGCGATGGCCTTCGTGCTGAAGGACAGGGTGTCGGTGATGATCCCGGGAAAATCCCCCGCCTTGGAGAGAATCCTGTACCCCTTGGCCAGGGCCTGGGACGTCGTCGGCTGCCAGGTGTGGCCGGCGTCGATGCGTCCCTGCTCCAGAGCGGTGAGCACGTTCTGAGGGGGTACGATTTCGAATCGCACCGTCTTTTCGCTCAGTCCATGGGCTTCCAGAGCCTTGAGGACATAGATGTGGGAAAAGGAATTCACCTTCTCGAAGCTGACGGTCCGCCCCTTGAGATCGGCCAGGGAGGCAAACTCAGGTTTTCCGACGATGACGTCTCCCGACTGGGAGAAATCACTGACATGAACGACCTTCGACGGCACTCCCTCCGTCAGCAGGATGATCATGTCCGAGAACACCCCGAAGATGCCATCCACGTCGCCATTGCGAAAGTCGGCCACCGTCTGGGGGACCTCCTTGTTGATCTTCAGCTCGACCGCGACGCCGTTCTTCGCGAATATCCCTTTTTCCGCCGCGACGACGGCCGGCAGATACCCAGGCCACAGATCGAGGGCAATGCGCAGCGGCGCCGTTGTCTTTGCCGGTCCCCGGCCCTCATCCGGCGACAGAAGGACTTGAACCAGCATGCCGACAGCCACCAGGGGCACGATCAGGAGAACCAGCATCATACGACTTTTCATCAAATGCTCCCTGAACGATACAGAGCCGGCTGACATAAGGCATACACGCCACCCATGGAACATGGCACGGAAGTCCGATCAGGGCAATCGGGTGAACCGGTGAAGGCCCTCTCCCCCCCTTCAGGGGAGAGTGAGGATGGCGACTTTCACTCCTTCACCCGATTGCCATGAGGATACGAATTCATTGACTAGACCAAAGGATATATTATGATGGCAAAATCGGGCGTGTGTCTCCGGCATCCGTGTATCTACTAAACATTGATTAATGATCCATACCATGCAATCGTGAGTCATTCGAGCATCATATGCCTTCATCAGGGTTCAAGATGACTTCCGAGTCCGCCAACAACGCTTCAGATACCGCCGATTCGCCGGATGCCGGGCGGCTGAAGGCGGTCGTGTTCGAGCCCGGAGCGCCGATCTTCCACGAAGGGGATCCGGCCGACTCCGCCTATTTCATCGAGGTCGGCAGCGTTGAACTCACCAAGAAGATCGATGGGCGGGACCATATCATCGCCACCCTCGGTCGTGGCCAGCTTGTCGGCGAGATGGCGCTGATCAACGGCCAGCCGCGCGCCGCCGGTGCCATCGCGGTCGGAGCGACGGTCCTGCGCCCGGTCGCGCGGGAGCAATTCGACCAATGGATGAAAACGACGCCAGCATTCATTCGCAAGATGCTGGATGTTCTCTCGGTGAGACTGCGGGTTCAGAGGGCGGATACGGCGTCCCGCGTCTATGACGAGCGGGTGCACGGGCTGCTGGAGGTGATCGAGGCCAGCCCCATCGCCGCTGGGACCACCGACTTCTATGGTCGGTTCATCTACGGCAACAATCTCTTCGTCAAGATCTGCCGTGCCCACCAGGATGACGACGGGACCCCGCTGTTCGGTCCGGTGTTCGCCGATCCGGGCGCGTACCAGGGATTGCTGCAAAGGCTGCTGGAGGGACAGACCATCGTCAATGAGGAAGCCCAGTTGGTCCTCGGCGACGAGTCCACGGTCTGGGTCCTGGTCTCCATGCAGATCAGGGAGTTTCTGGGGCAGGCGGCGGCGCTGACCTGGTTCACCGACATCAACGCCCTGAAGAAGACGACCGAGGCACTCGACCTTTCACGCCGGGATGCCGAGATGGCCAACCGGACCAAGTCGGAGTTCCTGGCCAACATGAGCCATGAAATCCGCACGCCGATGAATGCGGTCAGCGGCATGCATTACATGCTGCGCCAGACTTC
>JAMOBE010000039.1:0-30183 GCA_039908285.1 Alphaproteobacteria bacterium | reverse complement strand
ACCGCGCCCGTCACCGCGCCGCGCGCTCGATGACCGTGACCAGGTCGCCCACCACCGCGGCCACCATGGCCTCGTCCTCGGCCTCGGCCATCACCCGGATCAGGGGCTCGGTGCCGGACTTGCGGATCAGCAGCCGTCCGTGGCCGTCCAGGCGGGTCTCGCTGTCACGGATGGCCTGGACCACCGCCTCCGTCTCCAGCACGGCGGCGGCGCTCGTCGAGCCGGGCAGCCTGACGTTGCGCAGAAGCTGCGGCAGCGGCTCGAACTGGCGGGCGACCTTGCTGGCCGGCCGCCCCGAGCGGACCACCTCCGCCAGCACCTGCAGCGCCGCCACCAGGCCGTCGCCTGTGGTCGAGTAGTCGCCGAAGATGATGTGCCCCGACTGCTCGCCGCCGAGATTGTGGCCGGACTGGCGCATCTGCTCGACCACATAGCGGTCCCCGACCACCGTGCGCACCAGTTCAAGTCCAAGCCCCGCCAGGTGGCGCTCGAGCCCGAGATTGGACATCACCGTGGCCACCACGCCGCCCCCCTTGAGGCGCTGGTCGCGATGCCACTCGCCAGCGATGAGGGCGAGAAGCTGGTCACCGTCCACCAGTCTCCCGTTCTCGTCGCACATCACCACCCGGTCGGCATCGCCGTCCAGGGCGATGCCGAGGTGGGCATGGCGGGCGATCACCTGGGCACGGATGTTGTCGGTGTTCTGCGAGCCGCACTCGTGGTTGATGTTGAAGCCGTTGGGCTCGACACCGACCTTGATGACCTCGGCCCCCAGCTCCCACAGCACCGCCGGAGCCACCTTGTAGGCGGCGCCGTTGGCGCAATCGACGACGATGCGCAGCCCGTCGAGGCGCAGGCCCCGCGGAAACGTGCTCTTGACGAACTCGATGTAGCGGCCCTCGGCGTCGTCCAGGCGCCGCGCCCGGCCAAGCTGGTCGGAGGCCACCCGCATGACCTCGGTCCCGGCGTCCATATGGGCCTCGATTTCGCTCTCCAGGCTGTCGGATAGCTTGTAGCCATCCGGACCAAACAACTTTATTCCATTGTCCTCAAAGGGGTTGTGCGAGGCGGAAATCACCACCCCGAGATCGGCCCGCAGGCTGCGGGTCAGCATGGCCACCGCCGGAGTCGGCAGCGGCCCGAGCAGCACCACGTCCACGCCCACCGAAACGAACCCGGCCGTCAACGCCGGCTCCAGCATGTAGCCCGACAGCCGGGTGTCCTTGCCGATGACCACGCTGTGGCGATGATCGCCGCGCTTGAACTGGCGCCCCGCCGCCATGCCGATGCGTAGCGCCGTCTCGGCGGTCATCGGTTCCTGGTTGGCCTTGCCCCGCACGCCGTCGGTGCCAAACAGCTTTCGCATCACTGCCACTCCTTGCGCCACCCCTCGAGTCGTCAGTGATTAGCGCAGGCGGCGGCAAATTGATAGTCCGTCCGAACGGGTGCTTCACTCCACCCGATAGAGCCGATGGGACTCGGCCAGGCCGGTGGGCAGGGCCACCGGCCGCAGCCAGGCTGGAGGCCGTCCCGTCTTCAGGCGCTCGAGGAGGGTCTCGCGATCGCCGGTGTCGGTGTCGGTGTCGGTGTTGGCGAACACCAGGTTCTCGTTGTTGATGGCGCAGACGGCCACCAGGTCGACTCCCCTCCGCCTGACCACCTCCAGCGCCGCGGCGTCGTCCCGGCTGGTGTAGAACCGGTCGGCGTCGACCAGGGACTCCCGGGTGGCGTAGGGCGTGCCCACCACGCGGAACGGCGTCAGCCACATGATCTCCGGACCCGAGTACACGGTGCTGAGAATGAGGGTGCCGGGCGGCTCGAGGTCCCGCAGATGGAGGGCCAGCCCCCGCCAGCGGCAGCGGCCGCCGGCCACGTCGCCGACGTCCTCCACCGTCCGGGGCTTGGCCAGGGCGACACTCAGCGTCAGCGGCCCGACCACGGCTCCCAGCACCGCCAGCACCCGCACCGCCGGCCGCAGTCGCGCCCGCAGCAACCAACCCACGGTCAGGGTCCAGGGAAGCAGTGCGGCGATCTGGGCGTAGCCGACCCAGCGGAGCTGAACCAGCGACAGGACCGTGAACATGCCGATGCCGATGGCGGAGGCGGCCATGACCAACCGCTCCCCCACCTCGCCTCGGCGCAGCCGGGCGATCAGCATGGGCAGGGAGACCAGCGCCGGCCCGACCAGCAGCACGAACAGGGAAGCGTTCTCGCGCCGCGTCGGCAGCAGCGGCGTGAACTCGGCGATGGTCTTCAGCCACGGCCCGACGACGGCGTAGTCGTAGTCCCCCCACGGTCCCTCGATGAACCGCGGATAGGGCACCAGCGTCGCCGCCAGCGGCAGCACCAGGCCCGGCCCCGCCGCCAGGATGAATCTCCACCAGACGCTCCGCCCCCCGCCCCACCGCATCTCCGCCCAGGCGATGCCGGCCCAGGCCAGAGTCCCCCACGCCGCCAGGGTCCAGTGCACCACGGACACCCGCGAGTAGTGCGGCTGCATCCACCCGGAGGGCGGATACTCGATGGCGACGGCCGCCGTGAGGGCCAGCAGCAGGCCGGCGGCATAGAGGGTGACGGCCTTGGCGCCTTTCCCCTCCCCTCCCCGCCACAGCCACGCGCCCACCAGCGCGACGCCGAAAAAGAGCAGCGGCACCAGGGCCTCCACGCTGACCCAGATGCCGATGCCGCACAGCCCCCCCGCCAGCGCCACCAGCCCGACGCCGGCACTCCCCATGAAATAGCGCTGGAGGATGGCAAGCTGGCCGATGAATAGCAGAGCATGCAGGCTGTGGTGGTCGGGACGGCCGATGGCGAATGCCATGAAAGCGTCCAGTTGCAGCGACAGCAGCGCCACCGAGCCGAGGAACAGGCGTCCGCTCAGCAGCCCCCGGGTTCCCCACCACCAGACGGCGACGGCCACCGCCAGCAGCACGGGGCTGACCAGCACGCCCCACACATAGAGGGCCTGCCGGAAATCGGTGACAAGGCTCCCGACCCACGCCCCCACCAGCAGGATGACGTCCAGCGGCCGCGTCCAGTGCAGAGTCTCGCCATAGGGTGCATTGGCCCGCGGCTGGAGGGCATCGTACCAGTCCCCGCGCTCATGGAGCCAGAGCACCCGGTCAAGCCGCATGTAGCAGTCGGGATCGACGAGACGCCCCTCCAGCACCGGGCTGAGCCCGGACAGGGCCAACCCCGCCTGCACCAGCGCCACCCACAGGAACGCCAGAAATAGAATGCGGCCGGTTCCCTCGAGAGCCATCTTATGCACACAAGTTTCCCGCAAACTTAAGCCCTCCCCCTCGATGGGGGAGGGTTTGGGTGGGGGTGGCCGTGAAGCGCACACGAACAGCAGTATGATCGCGCAAAAGCTGAATTGATTGACTCATCCCGATGCACCTACGTGCTTCACCATCACCCCCACCCAACCCTCCCCCATCGAGGGGGAGGGCTTTTTTTTGCGGGAAACGGATAGTTTCTACAGCGAACCCCCTACAGCCCAGTCTGCACATACTTGTGTGCATACGGTAGCCCCCTCAAGGGAGAGGGGGGATAGAATGGGGAGTGGATTTTCAGGCGTGCGCTTCACCGCGTTCCCTATTTTCCCGACGGCTCGGCCCCGTTCAGCAGGGCATCGACCAGCAGCAGGGCGGCGCCGACGGTGATGGCCGAGTCGGCGACGTTGAAGGCCGGCCAGTGCAAATTTCCCACGTGCACGTCTAGGAAATCCACCACTCCGTCGTGACGATAGCGGTCGATGGCGTTGCCGATGGCGCCGCCGATGATGAACCCGAGCGCGGTCCGAAGGATGGGAGCCGGCTCCCGCCACAGCCAGACCCCGAGTCCGATGGCAACCAGCACCGCCAGGGCGATCAGCACCACCGAGTTATAGGGCGAGTCGGTGTTGAACAGGCCGAAGCTCACCCCCCGGTTCCAGGTCAGCACCAGGTTGAAAAACGACGTCACCTCGATGGGTACGCGGGCCGGCAGCATGGTCTCCAGCACCATCGACTTGGTGACCTGGTCCAGCACCACCACCACCGAGGCCAGGCCAAGCCCAAGAGCGAGGGACCGCCCCCCGGTCATGACTGTCCTGTACGGATGTGCGCCACCGCGTCGGCGCAGCGACCGCACAGGCCGGAAAGGCCGTGGGCGCCGACGTCGGGCAGCACCTTCCAGCAGCGCTCGCACTTCACACCCTCGGCCAGTTGGGGAAGCACGCCGACGTCGGGTACGTCGGGGAGGGTGAAGGCGCCGGGTGGCACCGCGCCCTCCACCAGCGTCAGTCCGGAGGTGATGGCGATGTCCGACGCCTCGAGGCCGGCCATGGCCTGGATATAATCGGCCGTCGCGTAGACCAGCGGCGCCGCCTGGAGGCTGGCGCCGATGCGCTTCGCCGCCCGCTCGCCCTCCAGGGCGCCGGTGACCACCCGCCGCAGCCGCCGCACGGTCTCCCAGCGGGCGGCCAGGGCGTCGTCGCGCCACTCCGCCGGCACCTCGGCGAACTGCTGCAGGTGGACACTGCCGTTCTCATCCGGATGGCGGCAGCCCCAGGCCTCCTCGGCGGTGAAGGACATCAGCGGCGCCAGCCAGCGCACCAGGCGCTCGAACAGGACGTCGAGCACGGTCCGCACCGACCGCCGCCGGTCGCTGTCCGGACGGTCGCAGTACAGGCTGTCCTTGCGGATGTCGAAGTAGAAGGCCGACAGGTCGACGGCGCAGAACCCGTGCAGCTCGCCGAACAGGGTATGGAAGTCGTAGTCCTCGCACGACCGCCGCACCAGCGCGTCCATCTCGAACACCCGGTGCAGCACCCAGCGCTCCAGCTCGGGCATGCGCTCGCGGCCGATGCGCTCCTGTTCGGAAAAACCATCCAGGCTGCCCAGCAGATAGCGCAGGGTGTTGCGCAGCCGGCGATAGACGTCGGCGGTTTGCTTCAGGATCTCCGGCCCGATGCGCAGGTCCTCGGAATAGTCCGAGCCCACCACCCACAGACGCAGGATATCGGCGCCGAACTTCTCCACCACCTGTTGCGGCGCGACCACGTTGCCGAGGGACTTGGACATCTTCTGGCCGTCCTCGGCCATGACGAAGCCATGGGTCAGCACCGCGTCGTAGGGCGCGCGGCCGCGGGTGCCGCAGGACTCCAGCAGCGACGAGTGGAACCAGCCCCGGTGCTGGTCCGAGCCCTCCAGGTACAGCGAGGCCGGCCATTGCAGGTCGGGACGCTGCTCCAGCACGAAAGAGTGGGTCGAGCCGGAGTCGAACCACACGTCGAGAATGTCGAACACCTGCTCGAAGTCGGCCGGGTCCCGGCCGGGCCCGAGGAAGCGCGCCGGATCGGCGGTGTACCAGACGTCGGCGCCCTCCTTGAGGACGGCCTCGGCGATGCGCTCCACCACCGCCGGATCACGCAGCGGCTCACCACTCCGGCGATCGACGAACACGGTGATGGGGACGCCCCACGCCCGCTGGCGCGACACGCACCAGTCGGGGCGGCTCTCCACCATGGAGCGGATGCGGTTGCGGCCCTGCGGCGGCACCCAGCGGGTGGCGTCGATGGCCGAGAGCGCCTTGTCGCGCAGCCCGTTGGTGTCCATGGAGATGAACCACTGCGGCGTGGTGCGGAAGATCAGCGGCGCCTTCGAGCGCCAGGAGTGGGGATAGCTGTGGCGCAGCTTGCCACTGGCCAGCAGGGCGCCCGCCTCCTTCATCGCCGCCAGGACCTCGGGGTCCACCTTGAACACGTGCCGGCCGGCGAACAGGGGCACATGGGAGCGATAGGTGCCGTCGTCGCCCACCGTGTCGGGCACCGGCACGCCGTGGGCCTGGCCCAGGCGCCAGTCGTCCTCGCCATGGCCGGGGGCGATGTGAACGAAGCCGGTGCCCTGGTCGGTGGTGACGAAGTCCCCCGGCAGCAGCGGCACGGCGAAGTCATAGCCGCGGCCGCGCCAGGGATGGGCGCAGACGGTGCCGGCGAGGGCCACGCCGGGCAGGCGGGCGACGACCTCGCGGCCGGTGATGCCGGCGTCCTCCATGACCTGGTTGGCCAGGGCCTCGGCGAGGACGATGCGCTCGCCCGGACGAGCCAGGCTGCCGTCGGCCGCTTCCCTGACCTCGATCACCAGGTAATCGACGGCGGGACCGAAGGCCACGGCCCGGTTGCCCGGCATGGTCCAGGGGGTGGTGGTCCAGATGACCACGGAGGCGCCGGTCAGCTCCGGCACCGACGGCGTCGTCACCGGGAAGCGAATCCAGATGGTCGTCGAGGTGTGGTCGTGGTACTCGACCTCGGCCTCGGCCAGGGCGGTCTTCTCCACCACCGACCACAACACCGGCTTGGCCCCCTTGTACAGGCCGCCGTTGACCAGGAAGCGGCCGATCTCGCGCACGATCTGGGACTCGGCGGAATACGCCATGGTGGTGTAGGGAGTCCGCCAGTCGCCGACCACCCCGAGCCGCTCGAACTCGCCGCTCTGCACGCCGATCCAGTGGTCGGCGAACTCGCGACATTCCTTGCGGAACTCCACCACGTCGACCGCGTCCTTGTCCCGGCCGGCGGCGCGGTACTTCTCCTCGATCTTCCACTCGATGGGCAGCCCGTGGCAGTCCCAGCCCGGCACGTAGTTGGCGTCGTACCCGGTCATCTGCCGCGACCTGACGATCACGTCCTTCAGAATCTTGTTCAGGGCGTGGCCGATGTGCAGGTGGCCGTTGGCATAGGGCGGGCCATCGTGGAGCACGAACTTCTCCCGGCCGGCGGCATCGGCGCGCAGGCGGCGGTACAGGTCCATGTCCTGCCAGCGTTTCAGGAGCTTCGGCTCCAGGTCGGGCAGGCCGCCGCGCATGGGAAAATCGGTGCGCGGCAGGAAGACGGTGGACTTGTAATCGGGCTTGGTGGAGGTGGAGTCGGGTTTCATGGGACATCGCAACGCGTTGTTGATCGCGCCGAACTGGCGCGTTGTTGATCACGCGAAACATTAGTCCCTGTCGCGGCGGGGCGCCACCGGGAAAATCCGCCGCCCTCAGCGCCGGCCGAACAGCTTCTCGATGTCCTTGAGCTTCAGCTCCACCCAGGTGGGGCGGCCGTGGTTGCACTGGCCGGACAGGGGGGTGGCCTCCATCTGGCGCAGGAGGGCGTTCATCTCGTCGGCGTTGAGCCGCCGCCCCGCCCGCACCGAGCCATGACAGGCCATGGTGGCGCAGACGTCGCCGAGGCGCTCGGACAGGGACAGGGCCGTGTCCCACTCGGCCAGGTCGTCGGCCAGGGAGCGCACCAGCCCCTGGACGTCGGTGTCGCCCAGCAGCACCGGCACCTCGCGCACCACCACGGCGCCGGGGCCGAAGCCCTCCAGCACCAGTCCGAGAGCGGCCAGGTCGGCGGCGCGGGCGGCCACCCGCTCGGCCGCCGCCTCGTCCATCTCCACCACCTCGGGAATCAGCAGCACTTGGCGCCGGACCCCGCCATTGGCCAGGGCCGCCTTCATGCGCTCCAGCACCAGCCGCTCGTGGGCGGCATGCTGGTCCACGAGGACGATGCCGTCGGCGGTCTGGGCGACGATGTAGGTGCCATGCACCTGGCCGCGGGCGATGCCCAGCGGATGGTCGGGGGTGGGCGCGCCGTCGTCGTCGCACGGGGTGGCATGGCCGGCGGGCGGCGTCGCCAGGCCGGGCAGGACCGGAGCCTCGGCGAAGCCTGAGCCCGGCAGCGGCGCCTGAGCCTCCCGGGCGAACCCGGTCTGCTGGAGAGTCGGCCGCTGGCCCCCTCCCCCACCGTTACCCCCTCCCCCACCTCCTCCGAAAGGCCGCAGGGCGCCGAGGGCGGCGGCACCGCCGGTGGTGGCGGCGCGATGGCCGGCCTCGGCCAGGGAGTGGCGGATGGCGGCCACCATCAGGCCGCGCACCATGCCGGCGTCGCGGAATCGCACCTCGGCCTTGGCGGGATGGACGTTGACGTCCACCTCCAGCGGCGGCACGTCGAGGAACAGGGCGACCACGGCGTGGCGATCGGAGGCCAGCACGTCCTGGTAGGCGACTCGCACCGAGGCCCCCAGCAGGCGGTCCCGCACCGGCCGGCCGTTGACGAACAGGTACTGTCCCTGGGCCGTCCCCTTGGCATAGGTGGGCAGGCCGATCAGGCCACCGAGCCGGATGCCCTCGCGCTCGGCGGCGACGCCCACCGCGTTGTCGGAGAACTCCCGCCCCATGAGGGCGGTGAGACGGACGCGCCGCGCCTCCACCACGTCTCCCGCCGCCGCCGCCGCGACCCGCAGGACGGTGCGTCCGTCGTCGCTCAGGCTGAAGGAAACGGCCGGATGGGCCATGGCCAGTCGCTCCACCACGTCGCGCACGTGCATGGCCTCGGTGCGCGGGGCCTTCAGGAACTTGAGGCGGGCCGGCGTGGCATAGAACAGGTCCCGCACCTCGACCCGGGTGCCGAAGGGGTGGGCGGCGGGGACGGGCTCGGCCCGGCTGCCGCCCTCGATGCGAAGACTCCACGCCGAGTCGGCCCCCATCGGGCGGCTGGTCAGGGTCAGGCGGGCCACCGAGCCGATGGCCGGCAGCGCCTCGCCGCGAAAGCCGAGGAAGCCGATGGCCAGCAGGTCGTCGTCGGGAAGCTTCGACGTGGCGTGGCGCTCGACGGCCAGGGCGATGTCCCCGGGCGGCATGCCGCGGCCGTCATCCACCACCACCAGCGCCGCCCGCCCGCCGTCCACCATCGTCACATCGACGCGGGTCGCCCCGGCGTCGATGGCGTTCTCCACCAGCTCCTTGACCACCGACGCCGGCCGCTCCACCACCTCGCCGGCGGCGATGCGGTTGACCAGGGTCGGCGGCAACAGGCGGATGGTCATGAGAACACCCCGAGGGTTAGCCCGGATTTCTCACAGGTCCGACGGATGCTGGCTTGATCTTTGATCCGCCTATGACTTTTCCTCCCTTGCCAATACATCCAGTATTGGCGGCGGTCGGAAAAACCATAGGCGGATCAAATCTCTGCGCCATCATTCCGCGTCCCTGTGAGAAATCCGGGCTGGAGTCGCCACACTATAAGGCAGGCTCGGTCTCGGCGGGGATCATTTTCGGGGGCGGGAATGGTGCTTGCCCAGACGTGCCAAATTTGGTACGCTCGTGCACTCTAACAAGAGCCATGGAGACGCAGCATGTCCTCGCCGACGAACTTAATCGTTGCCTGTACTGCAGTGACTGACAAACGGCTTCCGGCGGCATTCTACCGATCCGAGTCGGGAAGGGAGCCGGTGCGTGATTGGCTGAAATCGGGGGCTCTTGAGGCGGAGGATCGGCGGCGCATCGGCGAGGACATCAAGACCGTCGAGTTCGGGTGGCCGGTCGGCATGCCCACTTGCCGCCCTTTGGGAGGAGGTCTGTTGGAAGTGCGCACCGACCTTGGGAATCGGATCTCGCGCGTGTTGTTCTGCGTTCATGACGAACGGATGGTGCTGCTGCACGGCTTCATCAAGAAGACCCCACGCACGCCAAAGAGTGACATCGCGTTGGCGGCGGAACGCAAGCGAAAGCTGGAGACGAAGACGTGAGTGAAAACAAGCATCTCGGTTCCTCGTTCGACGATTTCCTCGCCGAGGAGGGTATCCTGGACGAGTCCAGTACCGTTGCCCAGAAGCGGGTGCTGGCCTGGCAGTTGGCCGAAGCCATGAAGGCGCGCCACGTCACCAGAGCGCAGATGGCGGAGCGCATGCATACCAGTCGCACCGCCCTCAACCGCCTGCTCGATCCCGACAACCCAAGCGTCACCCTGGCCACCATGGGGCGCGCCGCCGCCGCCCTGGGCATGCGTCTGCAAATACAACTCGTGGATGCGGCGCCGTGAAGGAACGGGGCGATACCCCTTCCAGCCATCCCCGTCACTCCAGGAACACCGGGACATGGATGCGGAAGGTGGTGCCCTCTCCGGGCCGGGTGTCCACCTCGATGGCTCCCCGCCAGGACTGGACGATGCCATAGACCACCGACAGGCCAAGCCCGGTACCGGCGCCGGGCGGCTTGGTGGTGAAGAAGGGATCGAACACCCGGCTTCTGGTGGCCTCGTCCATGCCGCAGCCGTTGTCGGCCACCTCGAGCCGCAGGTAGCACCCGGGGCTTAGTCTCGACTCCCCGATTTCCGTCTCCACGGCGAGGTCAATGCCACGCAGCGTGACGGTGACCACTCCGTCGCCATCGGTCGCGTCGCGGGCGTTGGTCAGCAGGTTGACGACGATCTGCGCCACCTCGGTCTCACTCACCAGGGCGAGGTCGGACGACTCTTCGATGGCGCGCTCGACCCTGAGCGAGGCCGGCAGGCCGCCGACGGCCAGATCCAGGGCGTGCTGCAGCGCCTGCGAGAACACCATGTGCCGACGCTCCTGGTGCTCGTGCCGGGCAAAGGTCAGGACCCCGCGCACGATCTCGCGGGCGCGGATGCCGCTGTCGCACACGTTGTCGAGATACTTGCGGGCCGTCGGGTCGTCGCTGACGCGATGCCTGGCGAAATAGGCGAAGTTGATGATGGGATGGAGCAGGTTGTTGAGTTCGTGGGCGATACCCCCGGCAAGCTGTCCCAGGGCCTCAACCCTTTGCCGCTGGAGGTCGTGGGTGGCCATGGCGCGCTGGGCGGTGATGTCGGTCGCGGTGCCGCGGTAGCCCAGGAGGCGCCCCTCGCCATCGAGATGGGGAATGCCACTGGAGCGGACCCAGCGCGTGCTGCCGTCGGCGAGGCGCAGGGGCCATTCCATGTTGCGGAACGGCTGGCGGGACGCGATCGCCCCCTGCACCAGGGTGAGATCGGACGATGTGGCGGTGGGATCGAGAAGCTCCTCGCGGGTCTGCCCCAGCAGGTAGGCGCGCGGACAGCCGATCACCTCCTCGAAGCGATCCGACAGGTAGGTGACGCGGCCGTCGGCGTCGGTCTCCCAGAACCACTCGCCGGAACAGGTCGCGAGCGCCGCGAACTTGTCGGCCGCCTCGCGCAGCGCCACCGCGGTCCGCACCTCCGAGCGCATGTGGCGCATCGCCATGACGACGGCGACGACCAGGACCAGGAACACCAGGCCGGCGGCCAGCACCAGATTGCGCAGATGGCGCCGCCAGTCCTCGAGGACCACGGCCGAGGGAACCGCTACCGCAACCCTGAGCGAGTATTCATCAAGCTCCTTGAACGCGAAGATGGTTCCATCGATGATCGCTTCGGCGCCGGGGGCCATGGTCCCCGCCTCGCGGAGCGGTGCGAACAGCGGCAGCGACGCCAGACTCTGGCCGATATGCGACGTGCCGTCGGCCATCTGGGAGGGCCAGCTCGCCAGAATGGTGCCGTCCTTCTGCATCAATGCCACCTGCACCCCCGGCAGGACCTCGGTGACCCCATAGAAGTCCTGGAAGTACCGGGGCTCGATGGAGGCGAACACCACGCCGCTGAACACGTTGTCGAGATCGGTCAGACGGCGGCTGATGGCGAATGTCCAGGTCTTGGTATTGCGGCCGAAGAAGGGATGGCTGATGATCAGGTCCTCGCCCTGGTTCCGGTGGCGGACGAAGTAGTCGCGGTCGTTGACCGTGAACGAGGCCGCGGGATGGACCATGGACCTGGCCCTCTGCAACCCGTCGCCATCGAACAGGATGATGTCGCGCACATGGGGGAGACCGTTCAGCTTCTTGCCCCGCAGCAGCGTATGCAGTTCGAGGCTGTCACCCTCCCACCACTTCTTCTCGATATGAAGACTGTTGGCGATCTCCTTCAGGGTGATGCTGACGCCCTCGATGGACCGGACCGCGTGCTCCGAGAAGATCCGGGCATAGTTGCGGGCCATGCCGGAACCAAATCCAAGCTGGGCACGCTGCGTCTTCCACGCCTCCATGCCGAGAAGCAGCGACATCAGCAGAACGAAGAGCCCGAGTGAGAACAGGAGACTCAACGGCGATACGCGCGAGCGAGCTGCTATTTCCGGGGTGTCGGGCTCAACCATGGTTCCTCGCCGACCCCATGCCACCGTCCGGAGCCGCAGGCGGCATTATCCCCGAAAACGCGCTGGCCGCAAGGCCACGGCAACGGAATACCGTCACACATGACATCTGGCGCCCGGGCTCCGACTGCGGCAGAATGGGAGCGGAACGTCGGGGTGTGACGTCGGGGTGTGACGTCGGGGACGTGACGTCGGGGAATGACGTCGGGGAATGACAATGGGAATGGGGGTATCATGACCGGATCGGAGCCCGAGGTCGTCGATGTCCGGGAACTGGTCGGCGTGTTCGCCGATCGCATGCATTTCGAGGACGCCATCGAGGCCCTGGTGGCCGCGGGATTCGCCCACGGCGACCTCAGCATCCTGACCTCCCACGACCCCATCGAGGCGGCCGAGCCTCCGGGCAAGAGCATCCGCGACCTGGTGCTGCCCTTCCTGACCGAGCTGCGCTACGAGGTTCCGCTGGTGACGGCCGGGCTGATCGCCCTGGCCGCCGGCCCGACCGCGGCGGTGATCGCCGCCGTGGTGGCCGCCGGCGTGGGAGGGGCCGCGGTCCGCGAGATCCTGAGCGAGGTCACCGCCATGCCCCACACCGCGGACTTTGAACGGGCCCTGGACGCCGGCAGCCTCATCGTGTGGGTCGCCATCGAAGACGAAGCGGCCGAGGCCAGGGCGCGGGAGGTCCTCGAGCGCTTCGGCGCCGGGAACATCCATATCCACACCCACCGCGCCAAGGCGGTGTCTGGGCCTGCCTGAGAACCTCCGGCCCGATCCCCGGGCAGGCTGGGAGCGGCTGATGCGACCATCGGTGCCCATATCCCGTGTTCTGATCTCCGCGGCCATCGTCACGCTGCCGGTGAACGGGGTCCTGTGCGCGCTGTGGCTCGGGGGGGGCCTTCATCCGGCCATCGCCGTCGGAGCCATGGCGGCATCGGTGGCGGTAACGGCCCTCCTCCTGCGTTCTCCCATCGCCGACATGATGGCGGTGGCCGCGTATGCCCGGTCGCTGACCCAGGGCGACGACGCCGGCTCGCCGGAGTTGTCGTCATGGTGGGTGGCCGGCGAACTGTCGGGCGCCATCGTCCAGCTCCGTCGCAGCTGGGTTCGTAAGACATCGACCCTCGAATCCCTGGCGGTATCGAGCGACATCATCCTCGACAGCCTGCCCGATCCGTTGCTGCTGCTGGACCGGGGGCGACGGGTGACGCGGGCCAACCTGGCGGCGCGCCAGTTGTTCCAGCGGGATCCGAAGGACCAGGACGTGGCGACGGTCCTGCGCGACCCGGCGCTTCTCGAGGCCGTCGATGCGGCCCTGGGCGACCGTCGCGGCGCCCTGGTGCCACTGGTGCTGTTCCGTCCGGTGCGACGCGACATCGAGGCGCGCATCGAGCCGCTGCCGCCCGGCACCACCGGGCACGAGGCGGCGGTGCTGGTGCTCGGGGACGTCACCGCCCGCAAGCGCATGGAGCAGATGCGGGTGGATTTCATCGCCAACGTCAGCCACGAACTGCGCACCCCGCTGTCCGCCCTGGTGGGCTTCATCGAGACTCTCCAGGGGACGGCCCGCGACGATCCGGAGGCCCGGGAGCGCTTCCTGCCGATCATGCACGACCAGACATTGCGCATGGCCCGGCTGGTGAGCGACCTGTTGTCCCTGTCGCGCATCGAACTCGACGAGCACACACAGCCGGAGGGGCGGGTGGACCTGGCCCGCATCGCCGCCGATGTCGCCGCCGCCTTCGAGATCAAGGCCCGGGAGAAGGGTGTCCGTCTGGTGGTCACGGCGGATGCGGACCTGCCGCCCGCCGCCGGCGACGCGGATCAGCTCACCCAGGTGATGACCAACCTGGTGGACAATGCCATAAAGTATACCAGGACCGACACGGCCGTCGAGATCGCGGCATCGACGGCGCCGCAGGGACCGCCGTCGATGCCGCGCGCCGGCGGTGACCGCGTCCTCGTGGTGACGGTGCGCGATCATGGCGCGGGCATGGCGCGGGAGCACCTGCCGCGCCTGACCGAGCGCTTCTACCGGGTGGACGCCGCGCGCTCGCGGGAACTGGGCGGCACCGGCCTCGGACTGGCCATCGTCAAGCACGTGGTCAACCGGCACCGGGGCGCCCTGGTCATCGACAGCGAGGTGGATCGCGGCAGTACGTTTTCCGTGTACCTGCCGATGGCCCCGGCTCATCACACGTCGTGAACGATAAAGAGGAGGACCCGGTCCCATGCCCAGCGTCGGAACACCGCACACGGTACGGGCCTATGACCAGGAGCTGAAGCGGCTCCACGCCACCATCGTCGGCATGGGCCGGCTGGCCGAAAACCAGGTGGCCGCCTCGATCCAGGCCCTGTCGCTGCACGACACCACCCTGGCCGCCGACATCATCGCCAACGACGCCCAGATCGACGAGGGCGAGCACACCGTCAACGAACTGACGGTACGGCTCCTGGCGTTGCGCAGCCCGGTGGCCGACGACCTGCGCCTGGTGGTATCGACACTGAAGGTGGCGGGCGAACTGGAACGGGTGGCCGACCTCGCGGTCAACATCGCCAAGCGCGTCCTGTCGGTGAGCGAGGCCCACATGGCGCTGCCGGTGTCGGGAATCACCCGCATGGGCGGCGTGGTGGTGGAGCTTCTGCGGGATGTGGTGGATGCCTACGACCAGCGGGACGTCGGTCGCGCGGTGACGGTATGGCAGGCGGATCAGGACGTGGACGACCAGTGCTCGGCCCTGTTCCGCGAACTGCTGACCTACATGATGGAGGATCCGCGCAACATCACCTCGTGCAGCCACCTGATGTTCATCGCCAAGAACGTCGAACGCATCGGCGACCACGCCACCAACATCGCCGAGGCCGCCCACTACATGATCACCGGCCAGACCCTGACCGGAGACCGCCCCAAGAAGGACGTCTCAAGCCTGCGGATGGAGTGATCCCAGCGAGATGAAAGATCGACTCGTCGGGTTGTTCAACTTGTGTGCATACGAGAGCCGGTCGTCTGGGCTAGGATCACCCGCGACTTTGGTTTACGGGTAGGGTCATGGTGTCCGGCTGGGTGCTCACGTTTGCGGTGGTGCTGGGGCTATCCTGGGTAGGGACGGGAGCGGCGCTGAAGATTCTCGCGCGCCGCGCCGTGCTCGACCATCCGAACGAGCGCTCGAGTCACAGCCGGCCCACGCCCCGTGGTGGTGGCGTCGCCGTGGTGGCGAGCATCCTCGCGGCGTGGGCGGCGACCGGAGGGGGGGACGACACCACCACCCTGGTCATCCTGATCGCCCTCGGCCTCGGCGCCCTGTCGTTCGTGGATGACCTGCGCGGGCTGCCGCCTCTGCCCCGCTTTGGCACGCAACTCATCTCCGTCGGCGCGGTGCTGGCGGCCCTTCCCGATGGCGCCCTGGTGTTCCAGGGGCTGCTGCCGCTGGGGCTGGACCGGCTGGCGGCGGCGCTGGTCTGGCTGTGGTTCATCAACCTGTACAACTTCATGGACGGCATCGACGGCATCACCGGCGTCGAGACCGTCTGCGTCGCCGGCGGCCTGGCCGGCATCATGGCCCTGGTTGGCCAGGGCGGGGAGGCGCTGGTCCCCCACGCGCTGGCCCCCCACGCGCTGGCAATGGCGGCGGCGGCTCTCGGCTTTCTCGCCTGGAACTGGCATCCAGCCCGCATCTTCATGGGCGATGTGGGCAGCGTGCCGCTCGGGTTCCTGCTGGGGTGGCTCTTGGTACAGGCGGCGGTGGCGGGGCTGTGGGTGCCGGCGCTGATCCTGCCGGCCTATTACCTGGCCGACGCCTCCATCACCCTCCTTAGGCGCCTTTTGCGGGGCGAAAAGGTCTGGCAGGCCCACCGGGAACACTTCTATCAAAAGGCCGTGCGGGCCGGATGGAGTCATGCCACCGTCTCCAGCCTGATTCTCGCCGCCAATCTGGGGCTGGTGGGGCTGGCCGGCGCGGCGGCGGTGGGAGCGGCCGGCCCGGTGCCGGCACTGGCGGGAGCGGCGGCGACGGTGGCGGCGCTGCTCGCCGCCTTGACATGGGGACCCCGGCTGGGGGCTGGACGCGCGGCATGAAAATCCTGTTTCTGACCGAGAACTTTCCACCCGAGACCAACGCCGCGGCGACGCGCGTCTACGAGCGCGCGGTCTACTGGGCCAGATGGGGCCATTCGGTCACGGTGCTGACCTCCGCCCCCAACTTCCCTCAGGGCAGGCTGCACGAGGGGTGGGAGAACCGCTGGCACCAGACCGAGGTGCGCGACGGCATCCGGGTGGTGCGGGTGAAGACCTTCATCTCCGCCAACGAGGGGTTCGCCCTGCGCACCCTCGACTTCACCAGTTTCATGGTCACCGCCGTCGCCGCCGGACTGGTGGAGGACCGTCCCGACGTGGTGGTGGCGACCAGCCCCCAGTTCTTCGCCGCCGTCGGCGGCTGGCTGCTGGGGGGGCTGCGGCGGGTGCCGTTCGTGTTCGAGCTTGGTGACCTGTGGCCGCGCTCCATCGTCGCCGTGGGCGCCATGGCCGACAGCCCGGTGATCAAGGCCCTGGAGGCCCTGGAGCTGTTCCTCTATCGGCGGTCGGCGGCGGTGGTGGCGCTGACCCATGCCTTCCGCGACGACCTGATGCGGCGCGGCATCTCCGGAGACAAGGTGGCCGTGGTGGTCAACGGCGTCGATCTCCCCCGCTATCAGCCCCGTCCCCGCGACGCCGAGCTGGCGGACCGCTTCGGCCTCAGGGACCGCTTCGTCATCGGCTACGTCGGCACCCACGGCATGGCCCATGGCCTGATCAACGTGCTGGACGCCGCCGACCGGCTGCGGGACGTCGAGTCGCTCCGCTTCATCATGGTGGGCGCCGGGGCCGAGCGGCGCATGCTGGAGGAGGAAGCGGCCCGCCGCGGCCTGCCCAACGTGGTGTTCATCCCCGTGCAGCCCAAGGAGGCCATGCCGGCCATCTGGAGTCTCTGCGACGTGGCGCTGGTGCACCTCAAGGACGATCCCGCCTTCGCCGAGGTCATCCCCTCCAAGATCTTCGAGGCGGAGGGCATGGGGCTGCCGCTGCTGCTGGCCTCGCCGGCCGGTGAGGCGAGTCGCATCGTCGAGGCCGACGGCGCCGGGCTGTGGGTGCCGGCCGGCGACCCCGACGCCCTGGCCGCCGCCGCCCGCACCCTGCTTGAGGACGAGGGACGGCGGCGGGACCTGGCCGCCGCCAGCCTCAAGGCAGCCCCCTCCCACAGCCGCGAGTATCAGGCCAGACGGATGCTCGACGCGCTGGAACTGGTGGTGGCCGGGCGCGGCACCGAGGCCGGACGGATCGTCTCATGAAGCACAAGAACGTCCTGGTAACCGGGGCCGGCGGCTTCGTCGGCCGGGCGGTCTGCGACATCCTGGTGCGCCGGGGCTACGCCGTCTCGGCCGCCGCCCGCGACGTCCTGAACCTTCCCGACACGGTGCGACCGCGCAAGATCGGCGACATCGGCCCCGACACCGACTGGGTGGACGCCGTGTTCGCCACGGACGCGGTGATTCACCTCGCCGCCCGCGTCCACGTGATGAACGAGACGGCCAAAGACGCCCTGGCGCAGAATCGGCGCATCAACACCGAGGGCACCCGCGCCCTGGCCGAGGCCGCCGCCGCCGCCGGCGTCAGGCGCTTCGTCTTCGTCAGCACGGTCAAGGTGCTGGGCGAGACCACCGGCATCCGCCCGTTCATGGACATGGACCCACCCCGGCCGCCCGATCCCTACGCCCAGTCCAAGTGGGAGGCGGAGCGAGCGCTATGGGCCATCGCCGAGAAGACCGGCATGGAGGTGGTGATCCTGCGCCCGCCGCTGGTGTACGGCCCGGGCGTCAAGGGGAACGTCCGCACGCTCCTCGATCGGCTGGCGCGGGGCGGGGCGCTGCCGCTGCCGTTGGCCGGCATCCACAATCGCCGCAGCATGCTCTATGTCGGGAACCTGGCCGACGCCATCGCCCTGTGCCTCGAGCACCCACGGGCGGCCGGGCAGACCTACCTGATCCGGGACGGCGAGGACCTGTCCACCCCCGACCTGATCCGCCGCATCGATGCCGCCGTCAAGCGCCCGTCGAACCTGATGGCGCTGCCGCCGGTGCTGCTGCGCCTCGCCGCCATGGCGGTCGGACGGGGGGCGGCGGCGGAGCGGCTCACCGGCTCGCTGGCCGTGGACGACAGCCGCATCCGCGACGACCTCGACTGGCATCCACCGTTCACCGTCACTCAGGGACTGGAAGAAACCGTCCTCTGGCACAGGGACCTCCTGGCCGGCACGCGTAGCTCCATCCCGGCCCACATCCGGCCGTCTGAAAGGAAAAGGTAATGGCTCAGGGAGTTGATATTTCAAGCGCCGTTCTTGACGAGCAGACAATGGATGGGGGGGTAATCACTTTTTTTGACCCGTTGACCTACGTCTCTGCAGGTATCGCGACGGATAAGGCTTGTGACTTCATTCGCGACAAGCGATTCGCCGAGGCGTATGAGCACACCGTCAAAGTCGCGAACCCGACTCCATTCGCCGGAATTCATCATGAGTGGCGCGTATTCACCTGTATCTGGGCTGCCGTGATCGGCTCGACGCTGGAAGGCGATTTCGTGGAGTGCGGAGTAAACAAGGGATTTATGACGAACGCTATATTGAAGTATCTTGATTTTGATTCTCTTGGCAAGAAGTTCTATCTCCTGGATACATTCTGCGGCATTCCTGAAGAGATGGCTCATCAAGACGAACTGGAAACCGTGAAATTTCACAATGCTGATTATAGCGAATGCTTTGAGAATGCGAAAAATTTGTTTTCAACGTATAAAAATACAGTGCTCGTTCGTGGGATAATTCCTGACACACTCTCTCAAGTGACATCGGAGAAAATTGCCTACTTGTCAATTGACTTGAATATTGCGGCTCCAGAGATGGCCGCCATTGAATATTTTTGGCCGCGGATGTCAAAAGGCGCGATGGTCGTGATCGACGATTATGGATGGCGCTCTCAAGCCAATCAGCGCAAGGCCTGGAACGCGTGGGCAGCGGCCCACGGCGCCTTTCTCTACCCCACGCCCCTGGGAACGGCATTGGTCATCAAGTCATGACCACGAAACAGCCACGCCAGTCCATGACCCGATCGCCCCTCGTATTCCATCGCGGCCACGTCGCGTTCGTCCACGACATCGTGATGGCGGCGGTGTCGTTCGTCGCCTCCCTGTATCTGCGACTGGGCGGAGCGCTGCCCGAGTATGTCGAGCCCCTGTTCGTGATGCAGGGCACGGTCCTGTTCACCATGGTCGCGGCGGCGGTGTTCTGGTCGCAGAAGATGTACCGGGGCATCTGGCGCTATGCGTCGCTGCGGGATCTGGTGACCATCACCCGGGCGGTGACGCTGGTCATCCTGGTGTTCCTGCCGGTGATGTTCCTGCTGACCCGGCTCGAGGCGCTGCCGCGGTCGGTGCTGCTCATCAACTGGTTCGTGCTGATGGCGCTTCTGGGCGGGCCGCGCTTTCTCTACCGGCTGTTCAAGGACCGCACCCTCGATCTCCGGCTGGAGCGCCAGGGACGGCGGCTGATCCCGGTGCTGCTGGCGGGGGCCGGGGACGAGGCCGACCTGTTCATCCGCGCCGTCCAGCGCAACCCCGAGGCCGAGTACCGGGTGGTCGGGCTCCTGAGCGAGAAGACCGGCCGGGTCGGGCGCGGCATCCACGGCGTGCCGGTGCTCGGCACCATCGCCGACATCGCCACGGTGGTGGAGCGCCTGGGCGGTGCCGACGACCGGCCACAGCGGCTGGTGCTGAGCAGGCCCTTCGAGGGGGCGGTGGTCCGCGACCTTTTGGAGGCGGCCGACGGCCTGGGGATGACGCTGGCCCGTCTGCCGCGGCTGACCGACTTCAAGCACGGTGTCGCCGACCGGGTCGAGGTGCAGCCGGTGGCCATCGAGGACCTGCTCGGCCGGCCGCAGGCGGTGCTGGACCGCGAGGCCATGGGGCGGCTGATCGCCGGACGGCGGGTCCTGGTCACCGGCGCCGGCGGCACCATCGGCGGCGAACTGGTGCGCCAGATCTCGGACTTCGGCCCAAGCCGGATCGCCCTGTTCGAGAACTCCGAGTTCAACCTGTACAGCATCGACATGGAGCTTGGGCAGCGCCATCCCGACCTGCCGCGGGCGGCCCTGGTGGGCGACGTCCGCGACGCCTCCCGGGTGAGCCGGGTGATGGCCGATGAGAAACCCGAGCTGGTGTTCCACGCCGCCGCCCTGAAGCACGTGCCCATGGTCGAGGCCAATCCCTTCGAGGGAGTGCGGACCAACGTGTTCGGTACCCGCATCGTCGCCGACGCCTGCCAGACCAACGGCGTCCTGGCCATGGTGCTGATCTCCACCGACAAGGCGGTCAACCCCACCAGCGTCATGGGCGCGACCAAGCGGATCGCCGAGAAATACTGCCAGGCGCTCGATGCCCCCGACAGCGGTCCGCGCACCGGGACCCGCTTCGTCACCGTGCGTTTTGGCAACGTGCTGGGATCAACCGGATCGGTCGTGCCGCTGTTCCAGAAGCAGCTTGCCGCCGGCGGGCCGCTCACCGTCACCCATCCCGACATCAAGCGCTATTTCATGACCGTGCGCGAGGCGGTGGAACTGGTGCTGCAGGCGTCGGCGCTGGGGGCGTCGGACGACAGCTATCGGGGGCGGATCTTCGTGCTCGACATGGGCGAGCCGGTGGCCATCGTCGACCTGGCGCGGCAGATGATCCGGCTCGCCGGCCTGCGTCCCGATGTCGACATCCCCATCACGTTCACGGGCCTGCGTCCCGGCGAGAAGCTGTTCGAGGAGATCTTCCACGGCGCCGAACCCCCGGTCCCAACCGGCTGCGGCGGCATCCTGGTGGCGGCGGCCCGGGCGACGGACCTGGCGTTCCTGTCCGGGCGGCTCGGGGCCTGCGCCGAGACCTGCCGCACCTATGACGGCGCCCGCATCAGATCCCTCATCCGCGAACTGGTGCCCGAGTTCATGGGCGAGGAGTAACGCCGGAGAACCCACGGGTTCTCCGAAAACCGGATAATGCTCTGATTTTCCAGTGATTTTCTGGTAGCGGAGGAGGGATTTGAACCCCCGACCAAGGGATTATGATTCCCCTGCTCTACCACTGAGCTACTCCGCCCCACGCCGGGAGAGGGCGATATACCGCCCCGCACGCGGCCATGTCAATGCCGATTACGCGGTCCGATTACGCGGCGCCTGAGCGAACCTGCTCCGCCAGCATCGGCAGGCCCATGGCGTCCACCAGGGAACGCAGTTCCTGGCGCGCCGCCACGTGGGACATGCGCATCGACACGTTCACCGAGGCTTCCCGCAGGTCGAGCAGGGTCAGGCCCTTCAGGAACAGCTCGCGGTAGACGACCCGCTCGCCCAGTCCGGCCACCAGCTTGAAGCCGATCCGCTTCGCCAGCGCCGTCAGCAGCTGGTCCATGTCGCGCTTGTTGCGGGCGTCCAGGTGGGCCAGGCGATTACGGGTGACGATCCACTGGATGCTGCCGCCACCGCGCATGGCCTTCTGCTTCTTGATCTCCCAGACCATCTCGGAATAGTGGCTCGGCCGCAGGATGCGCATGGTGTCGGGGTCCACCCGCGCCAGCACGTCGAGGTCGATCAGGCTGTCGTTGAGCGGCGTCAGCAGGGTGTCGGCGTACACATGGCCGGCCCGCGACAGGTAGTGATCGCTGCCGGGGGTGTCGATCACCACCACGTCGTTCAACTGCACCAGCCGGGCCATCGCCAGGGTCAGGCGCTCGATGTCCTCCTGCCGGACCTCGCCGGTGTGGTTGACGTCGGAGGCGGCGATGGCCTCGTGATCGGGGAGAGCGAGCGGGGCGCCGTGGGTCTCGGTGTAGTGGCGGCGGTTCTCGACATAGTGGGTCAGAGTCGACTGGCGCGCATCGAGGTCGACGCTGCCCACCCGCAGCCCCATGTTGAGCAGGCTGACGATGACATGCATGGCGACGGTGGACTTGCCGGTGCCGCCCTTCTCGTTGCCGACGACGATGACGTGTGCGTTCCCGTGCATTCCTTCAGGTCTCCTCCAGACGACGCAGCCAGACGGCGGTGTCATGAAACGCGGCCCCTCCCGCCGGGGCCACCCGATCGGCTCCGACCAGAGTATTGATGCCGAGGCCCCCCGCGAAGGCGGACCCGGGCCAGATGCTCTCCACCACCACCACGCCCCGTGTCAAGTCGGGAGAGGGCTCGACGTGGACGTCCACCGCGCCGCGGCGGTTGCCAAGGCGCACCCGCTCGCCGGCCGTGAGGCCAAGGGCCGCCGCATCCTCGGGGTGGATCAGGACGGTCGGGCGGCCGGCGGCCTGGCGTGACGACGGAGTCTCGGTGAACGAGGTGTTGAGGAAGTGCCGGGACGGCGCCGTCACCAGCCGGAAGGGATGCTCCGCGTCCGTCTCCTCCAGCACCGGCATGTGGTCGGGGAGCGCCGGCATCCCCGCATGATCGGGTCCGAGCCGCGCCCAGTCGGGGGCGAAGCGGAACCGGCCGCCGGGGCCGGGAAAGCCCTCCAGGAAGTGCTGAACGGCGAAGGGCCGGGCGCAGTCGATCCACCCGGCGGCCAGCACCGCCTCGGCCCCCGGGTGGGACGACGCCGTCAGCACCCGGTCCACCATCTCCCACGCCGAAAGCCCGAAGGCCGGATGCGACACACGAAGCCGCGCCGCCAGGGCCTCGATCAGGTCGTGGTTCGAGCGCAACTGCCCGACCGGGGCGATCACCGCCCGCGACGCCTGAAGGAAGGTATGGCCATAGGACGTGTACAGGTCGTCGTGCTCGAGGAAGGTGGTGGCGGGCAGCACCAGATCGGCCAGCGCCGCCGTGTCGGTCATGAACTGCTCGTGCACGCACAGGAACAGGTCCTCCCGCGACAGTCCCTCCCGCACCCGCGCACTTTCAGGGGCCGTCGCCGCCGGATTGGCGTTCTGCACCAGCATCACGGCGACCGGCGGCCCGCCCTTCAGCGCCTCCCCATCCCCCGTCAGCACCCGGCCGATCTGGCACATGTCGAGATCCCGCACGCCCCGGTCCCGCATGTCCGAGCCATCCACCGCGCGGGTATCGAGGCCGAACACCCCGGAGGTGCCGAGCAGCGCCCCGCCGCCCCGGTAAGCCCACGCCCCGGTCATCGCCGGCAGACAGGAGGCGGCATGCAGCCCGGCGGCTCCGTTCCTGCTCCGACTCATTCCGTAGCCGAAACGGATGTAACTCCGTTTGCAGTTCCCATAGCGGCGGGCGAAGCCCTCGATCACCTCCGGGGTCAGGCCGGTGATGGCCGCGGCCCACTCCGGCGTGCGGGTCTCAAGGTGACGCTCAAGGGCCGGAGAGGCGTCGGTCAGTCGCGCCATGTAGTCGCGGTCGGCCAGTCCATCCCGCAGCAGCACATGCATCACCGCACAGGCCAGGGCTCCATCGGTGCCGGGTTTCGGAGCCAGGTGAAGGTCGGCGACGGCGGCGGTCGCGGTGCGCCACGGATCGATCACCACCAGCCTGGCGCCACGGGTCTTGCGCGCCGTGGCGATCAGGCTCATGACGTTGACCTGGGTCGCCACCGGGTTCATGCCCCAGAGGACGATCAGGTCGGCCTCGGCGATTTCGCGGGGATCGGTGCCCCATCGGGCGCCCACCCCGGCCATCCAGCCGGCCCCGGCGATGGCGGCGCAAATGGTCATCCCCTGGCGCGACCAGCCCATGGCGTGGCGCAGCCGGTCCACCGCCGGCCGCTGCACCTGGCCCATGGTGCCGCCATAGAAATAGGGCCACACCGCCTCGGGGCCGTGGCGGCGGGTCGCGGCGGCGATGGCCTCGGCCAGACTATCGAGGGCCTCGTCCCACGACAGCGGGGCGAAGGCTCCCGATCCCTTCGGTCCGATGCGGCGGAGCGGCGTGGTCAGGCGCTGCGGATGGTGGACCCGCTCGGCATAGCGTGCCACCTTGGCGCAGACGACGCCATCGGTATAGGGATGCCCGGCGGCCCCCCTCACCCGGCCGATGCGGTCGGGTGCGGGGCGCTCCACCTCCAGCGAACAGGCGCCGGGGCAGTCATGGGGACAGACGGAGCGAACGATCTCGATCGACATGGCCGGCCTCCCGATTGAGGGGGGACTTTACCAGCCGATGGATCGCCGCGGCAAGACGAGGGAAACGCGCGAGCCGCTATGAATGGGGGGCACCGTGCGGTAAGAATGGAGGGACGGACGGACGAACGAGCGGAGAGACGGACGAGCGGAGGGATGACTCGTGCCTCATACCATCGCCCTGGTCGATGACGACCGCAATATCCTGACCTCGGTTTCCATGGCCCTGGAGGCGGAGGGCTTCAAGGTGCGCACCTACACCGACGGCGCCTCGGCGCTGGCCGGCATCACCGGCGATCCGGTGGATCTCGCCGTGCTCGACATCAAGATGCCGCGCATGGATGGCATGGAGCTGCTGCGCCGCCTGCGCCAGAAAAGCGCCATTCCCGTCATCTTCCTCACCTCCAAGGACGACGAGGTGGATGAGCTTCTGGGACTGCGCATGGGGGCCGACGACTACATCAAGAAGCCCTTCTCCCAGCGTCTTCTGATCGAGCGCATCCGCGCCCTGACCCGTCGCTCCGACCTGAAGTCGGGAGTCGGAACGGGGGCGGGCGGAGCGGACAAGACCCTGGTGCGTGGCGACCTGGTGCTGGACGTCGGGCGTCACATGTGCACGTGGAAGGGGGGGGCGGTGGACCTCACCGTCACCGAGTTCCTGCTCCTCGAGGCCCTGGCCCAGCGGCCGGGACACGTCAAGAGCCGCGACCAGCTCATCGACGCCGCCTATGGCGAACACATCTACGTGGATGACCGCACCATCGACAGCCACATCAAGCGCCTGCGTCGCAAGTTCCGCGAGGTCGACGAGGGCTTTTCCGAAATCGAGACCCTCTACGGCGTCGGTTACCGCTACAAGGGCGGATCGGAGTGACGGTGTCAGAGGCTGACGGGGCCCGTCGTCGTCGTCGGGTGCTGGGGTCGCCGCTGACGTGGCGCATCCTGGCCGTCAACCTGATGGCGCCGATCATCCTGGTGGCGGGTCTTCTCTACGTCGATCAGTACGAACAGGCGCTCATCGCCTCGGAACTGGCGGCGCTGCGCACCAACGCCGAGGTCATCGCCGCCGCCGTCGGCGAGGGTGCCGTGGCGGTGGACACGGTCCTCTGGGACCCCGAGGCCGGGGAGGTGGGGCAGACCGTGCCCAACAATCCGGTCTCGGTTCTCGATCCGGGCACGGTCATGCTGGGGGGGATCAAGGTCATCGATCCCGAGGCCGAGGCCAGGGCGGGCGAGTTCGGAAGCAGACGTCGCACCATCGTCGTTCCGGTCTCGGGGCACCGGCTGCTGGCGGACAAGGCGCGCCTGATGATCCGCCGCCTGGCCGAGCCGGCCGACGTGCGGGCGCGGCTGTTCGGGACCGACGGCGCCCTGGTGGCCGACAGCCGGCTGCTCACCGGACCCGGCGGCATGGTGCAGGTGGAGGACCTGCCGCCGCCCGACGATGGCCGCACCCTGATGGGGGGCCTCCGGGGCCTGTACGACCGGGTGCTCCATGGACTGTCGGGCGACGCCAGCCTGCCGGTCTATGGCGAGCGGGCCAGGCAGGCGGCGGCCGACTATGGCGAGGTGCAGGAGGCTCTCGGTGGCGAGCCGGCCGGTGCGGTGCGGGCCTACAGCGATCGCGGACGCCTGCTCAGCGTCGCCGTGCCGGTGCAGCACTACAAGCGGGTCGTGGGGGCGCTGATGCTGTCCCACAACGGCGAGCCGCTGGAGGAGAATCTGTTCAACGTCCGCCTCGCCATCCTGGAGATGTTCTTCGGCACGGCGCTTCTGACCGTGCTGTTGTCGATCTACCTGTCGGGGACCATCGCCCGGCCGATCACCCGCCTTGCCGATGCCGCCGAGAGGGTGCGGTCGGGACACGGGCGGCGGGAGGCGATCCCCGAGTTCGGCTCCCGTCATGACGAAATCGGCGAACTGGCCCTGGCGCTGCGGGAAATGGTGGACGCCCTCTGGCAGCGGATGGATGCCATCGAGCGCTTTGCCGCCGACGTGGCCCACGAGATCAAGAATCCGCTCACCTCCATCCGCAGTGCCGTCGAGACGGTGGCCCGCGTCGGCGACCCTGAGCGGCAGAAACGCCTGATGGCCGTGATCCAGGACGATGTGACCCGGCTCGACCGCCTCATCAGCGACATTTCCGATGCCTCGCGCCTCGACGCCGAGCTGTCCCGGGCCGAGTCCGGGCCGGTCCAGGTCCGCCGCCTGCTGGAGACCCTGGTCGAGGTCTACGGCGCCACCACCGGGCCGGAGGGGCCGTCCTTCGCCCTGGCCATCGCGGAAGCGGATGCCCCGGCCGACGATCCCCTGACCGTGGAGGGCATCGAGGGGCGGCTGGTCCAGGTGATCCGCAACCTCATCGCCAACGCCGTCTCGTTCAGCCCCCCGGGCGGCACCATCACCCTGCGCGCCGGCCGCGAGGAGGCGTCGGTGTGGATGGCGGTGGAGGACGAAGGGCCGGGGATACCCGCCGGTCGCGAGGACGCCATTTTCGACCGCTTCTACCGTGAGCGACCCAGCGGCGAGACGTTCGGCGCCCACTCGGGCCTTGGGCTGTCCATCTCGAGGCAGATCGTCACCGCCCACGGCGGCACCATCACCGCCACCAACCGTCCGGGACCGGTGGAGGGAGCATCGGGCGGCGCCCGCTTCGTGATCCGCCTTCCCATCGGCTCGGCCGGCGCAATTTCCACGCGGGTCGCAAAAAGCGGTTTAGTCCGTACAAGGTTGGGGGTATAGTTCAACCCTGAACACTGGACCGGCACGCGCGCTTCGCGCCTGCCAGAACAAGGGGGTGTATTCATGTCGACCAAGAGCAATGGCAACGGCAGCGTCGAGCGTCTTGAGGAAGATGCCTTCGCCTTGACGCAGGCGGCTCTGGCCATTTCCGAGGCCAAGGCCAAAGGCGACGGACCCGCCTTGACCCAGGCCCTCGATGACAATCTCAAGTTGTGGGTGGCAATCCGCACCATGGTGGACACCAATCAGTCCGCCCTGCCGCCGGAAGTTGCGGCGAATCTTCTGCGCCTCAGCAAGTACACCGCGCAGAAGACCTTCGAGCTGGAGAACGGGATTACCGACGAGGTTCTCGATTCGCTGATCAACACCAATCTCCAGATCTCCGAGGGATTGCTCGAAGGCCGGAGCCGGCTGCTGAGCAAGTAATACGGTTTCCAGAAAATCCGTGGATTTTCTAGAAACCGAGCCCGCAACGCGGGCCGGCGCCCCTGCGCCGAAAGCCAAGGCCGGAGGCCGCGCGGCGATTGAGCGCGGCTTTCCGGAAAGTCCGGGGACTTTCCGGAAAGCGTATAAGGCTATCTCCCCTCCCGGTACCAGGCGGCGATCAGGCCGCCCAGGGCCAGGGTGAGAGCCAGGGCCGGGGGCATCAGCGGCACCTCGCGAACGCCCGAGACTAGATAGTCCCCGTTGGCGACCAGGCCCAGCCAGTCGCGACCGGCGGGTGTTTGTCCGGGGCGGATGCGGCGGAGTGTGGGTACTCCGGTCTGCGAGAGGCGGAGCACGCCTCCTCCGGTGGCTTCGGCGACCGGCCTCAGCAGTCGGTCGGTGGACACCAGATCGACGAGTTCAGGCGGGTTGAGCGACCCCGCCGCCGCCAGCGTCGTTCGTTCACCATCGCCGATGCGATAGAGCCCCGGCTCGGTCACCGGGAGGGCTGCCGTGGCGCGGCCGTTGCCGTCTTCCGTCAGGTCGAGGGGGCGCTCGTCGCCCGAGGGCGTGGTCACCGTCACCCTGGAGGGTCCGGGCGTCAGGCTGCGGCGGGTCACGGTCAGGACCCCGGCCCGCACCTCGGCCGCCAGGGCGTTCTCCTCCAGGGCCGGCTCGCGCATCAGCCAGTGGGCCAGCCGGCGCAGCAGTTCGGCCTGCGGTCCGCCGCCCTCCCAGCCCCGCGCCCACAGCCAGATGGTGTCGCTGAGGAGCAGCGCCACCCGGCCCTCGTCGACCCGGTCCAGCACCAGGAGCGGCCGCCCCCCCACACCGGTCATCAGCACCTCGCCGCCCCTGGCCTCGGCGTCGACATGGCGCAGCCAGCGGCCCCAGGCCGGCGATGACGTCCCAGCCCCGGTCCCAGCCCCGTTCAGGCCGGCGGTGACAGGATGACGGATACCCGTACCGGTCACCTCGGGCCGAAAGCCTTCCTCGAACACCCGGCCGGTGGGATCGGCCGGCAGCACCTCGCCGAGGGGTGTCCGGGACAGGCTGGCGCTGTCGGCGAACTCCGGACCGACCGCCACCAGCACCGCTCCACCCTTGCGCACGTACTGGGCGAGGTTCTCGATGTACTCCATGGGAACAAGGCTGTGGCGGCTGTAGCGGTCGAAGATCACCAGGTCGAACTCCGACAGCTTGTCCTCGAACAGCTCGCGCATGGGAAAGGTAATCAGGGCCAGTTCCGACAGCGGTGTGAAGTCGTCCTTTTCCAGCGGCCGCAGGATGGTGAAATGCACCAGATCGACATTGGGATCCGACTTCAGGATATTTCGCCACGTGCGCTCGCCCGAATGGGGGCGCCCGGAAATCAGCAGCACCCGGAGACGATCCCGCACGCCGCTGACCGCCAGGGCGGTGCGGTTGTTGGCCGGCGACAGCTCGGCCGGGCCAGGCTCCACCTCCATCTCCACCACGTTGGTGCCGCCGTGGGTGACGTCCACCTGGAGCGGAAAGGGACGTCCCACCGGCACCGGCACCGTATAGGGCGACGCGCCGTCGCGACGGATGGTGAGCCGGGCCTGTCGGGACGGGGAAGCCGCCGCCGTTGCCGCTGGGGTTCCGGAGTCCTCGACCCGCACCATGACGCTCACCGAGCGGCCGACGATGCCGTAGCCCGGCGCCCGCTCCACCACCAGCCGCCGATCGCCCTCCCCTGCCCGGCCGGTCAGCAGGGTGTGCACCGGCGCGCCGATGCTGGCGCCCGCATCGGCGGGAACATCGTGGACCTGGCCGTCGGTGATCAGCACCACGCCGGCCAGGCGCCGTCCCGGCACGTCGGCGACGGCGCGGCGGACGGCGGCGAACAGACGCGTGCCCTCGTCCAGTGCGGCGCCGCCGGCCGCCTCCAGCCGCTCCACCCGCACCTCGAGCTGGGGCAGCCCGGCGAGTCGCTCCCGCACCGTCGCCAGGGCGGCGGCGGTCTCGGCGCGGCGGTCGCCGATGGACTGGCTCGGGCTTTCGTCGACGACGATCACCGCCACGTCGTTGCGGGGGGTGTGGCGCTCCTGGACCAGTCGCGGGTCAAGGAGGGCCACCAGCAGCGCCGCCACCGCCACCACCCGCAGTCCGGCGCCGCGCGCCCGGCGCACCAGCCCGATGGCCAGCACCACCACGGCGGCGACGGTCAGCGCCGCCAGCAGCACCGCCGGCAGGTGCGGGACGATCACGATGCTCCCAAGGCCGAGGGTCATTGGGTGAGGCGCTCCAGAATGGCGGGAAGGTGGACCTGATCGGACTTGTAGTTGCCGGTCAGGGCATACATGACCAGATTGATGCCGAAACGGAAGGCCAGTTCGCGCTGGCGCTCGCCGCCGGGGACCACCGGGAACAGCGGCCGGCCGCCGTCGCGGCCGCCTCCCGCCCAGGCTCCGGCCCAGTCGTTGCCGCCGATCACCACCGGCGAGACGCTGTCGTTGCCCCGGGGATCGCGGGCCACCCACACCGTTCCTCCGGCGACGCGGCCGGGAAACTCCTTCAGCAGATAGAACGAGCGGCCGAGGACGTGATCGGCGGGCGTCGCCACCAGGGCCGGAATGTCCACCGTCCGCAAAAGGGTGCGCAGGGTCAGGCGGGAGTCGCCCCCGCCGCCGCTCATGGGCAGGGCGTCGGCGTCCCGGGTGTCGAACAGGATCAGGCCGCCGTGGCGCATGTACTCGCCGATCCGGGCCCCGGCGCCCGCCGACAGGGGGGCCTGTCCAGGAGTCACCGGCCAGTACAGCAGCGGGAAGAACAGGATCGTGTCGGACTCGATGTCGACTCCCATGGGCTCGGCCATGACCGTGGCGCTCCGCGCCACCAGCGCCTCGCTGAGGGAGGCGAGGCCAAGCCGGCTGATTTCGTCCACCTGCGGG
>JAMOBE010000183.1:0-3390 GCA_039908285.1 Alphaproteobacteria bacterium | reverse complement strand
AAGGTGTTCGCCGATCACGGCAACATCGGCAAGGATGGTTATCTGGGCGGGGACACCTTCCGCAGCGCGCTTGCCGACGTGGAGCGGCTGGCTGGCAGCGTACCGGGGGATGCCGCCTGCCCCGACGCGAGCCTCGCCGCCCTGCTCCTCGGCACGACCGATGACCGCGGGCAGGCACGCGGCGCCATCGGCGGAGGGCGGATTCAGGAACTGGCGGGAGAGCACGCCATCCTCGGCATGCCCCTGCCTTGTGGCATGAGGGATGAACTCTGGAACCATCTCGACGATCGGATGGAAGCGGCGGCAATCGGCCTTGGTACCATCCCCAGCAGCACTCTTCAGGACGTCGTGCGGAAGCTCGACACCCTGGTTGCCAGGATGCGCGTTGTGCTGGAACCGAAGCACGCGGCGACCGTGACCGACTTCCTGCTGGCAACCTCCGCCCGTGATGACCTGGCGACGCTGATCCTCCACCAGCGGGCAACCGACGCGCTGGGCAGGATGAAAGCTGCCGCCTGACCCGATCACCCGTCACCGTCTGGACAGGGACCGGCCATCGCGTCGGCCCTTCGTCGTTGGAGGCTCTGCCTCCCCGGATCGGGGGAGCGCAAGCGGGTGCCTGGCAACGGCATACCCCGGTGGTGCGGCACACTCCGAACCGGGGCGCCCCGTCCCGCCACTGCCGCTGGCCGAAGGTGTGGGGATGATCCCCATGCCTTGGCTGAGGACCGGGTCACCCCGACTCAGCGGAAACGCTCATCGTCGGAAATTCCGACAATGCCGACTCGCTGAGGGGGGGCAATCGGTATTGGTGAGGTGGACCAATGGCGAGTCGAGCGCCCCTGCCTAACCCCTCATGGGGCATTCCGGGGAGGCGAACAGTCCATCACCGTCTACCGCCGTCCACCCCAAGCGATCTTTCGTTTGTGGGTTGGCTTGTGGGTTGATCCCCGGGTCATTTCGCTAAGTCATTGAAAAACAAAGAAAATATGCGGTCCGTTGGCGGAGGGGAAGGGACGGGTTCAAAACAAATTCTCCGTTGTTGCGAATGCCTGCGAATGGCAAATAGAGAAAAGTTCGAGACATTTCCCTCCGGAGTACCAGCGAGGATTCAAACAACAAAATCGTGGTATTTCAATGCGTTGCAGTTTCTCCGGTCACGCAATTTTAGAACCATTATCAAGCAAATTCGGAGACGAGTTCAACGACACGGGTTTGGTTGAGCGAGCGATACTCGAGAAACGTCTCCGCTTCGACATGAACATCAAGAGAACGCCACTCCCCCAATGCCCCTCCACAAAGACCGCCACTCCAAACTGACGGAGTTTGTCCCGTCCCATTCGCCAAGCGAAAGGAATCGGGAAACTCTCCGGCGTCGCGTCGTCAGTGCGTCGTAGGTTCATCGAACACGTCCTCCAACGTGCGGGCATCCAGCAAGCGCTCACTCCACTCATCCAGTTGATCACTGCTGGCTGCCCGAACGCGCGCCTCAATTTGGGGTGACAGCGTCCCATGCTTCCGACGGAGCTGGCGGAGCACTATCTCGGCCTTGCCCTCGGCCTTGCCCTCGGCCTTGCCCTCGGCCTTCCACTCCCTGGCGGCGATCGACAACATTTCTTCCTCCCATTCCGGTCTGACCTTGTGGATTGCACGTCGCAGCAGTGCGGCGTTGACGTCCGAAAACACCGTGGTTGCGTAGACAGTGAGCATCCTGAAGAGAGTCGGCTGGTCCTTGGCGTCGGCGAAGGCCTGCACCAGCACGGCTTCGTGATCGCAGTCCCGGTGTGAGTACTTGAGCACCAGCAACCCGGCACGCAAGGGTGGATACGCCGAAAGCTCTGGATCAGGGATCGGGCCAAGGTCTACGAGGACGTAGCGGAAATCAGGTTGGGTGTCCTTGATAGCATCCGGCGCGGCAATCGTGTCCTGCAGCGACAGCGAGACGTTCCACTCACGGGCACCGTGATAGACGACAATGGGTAGAATCGGCGGCAGTGTCCGCAGTGCGTCGGCTTTGCCAGCGGCACGCTGTATCCAAATGCGCAGCAAATAGCTGAGAAGTTGCAGGAGAATGCTTTCTTCGGGTGTGCTTTTGTGATCAATGAGAACATAAAATAGCAACTCACCGCCTGTACGCAGCCATGTCCGATACAGCCGATCGCTCTGGCTGCCCCGTAGTGCCTCATCGACGTACTCGCCGGGTTCAAGCTCGGGTGGGTCGTCGGTCAGGAGAGCACGAACGTTTTCCGGGAGGCGTTCACGCAGCAGCGCGCCCGCCGTTCCCGGCTGGTCGAGAAGCCCCTTGAAGAGCTTGTCATGTGGCTGCGTCACATCACCCATCAACTGTCTCCGACGCCACAGCCAGGGGAGGTGGGCCGGAGTGAGTCGTCAAACAAAAGGACGAGGGAACTGGCCATGTGACCTTCAACCCGTTACCGTTCCGCACATGATAACGTATCTCACCCTGGTCCTCACCATGTTCCGCGATGCCTTCAGGGGCAGAGCGGCACTGCAGATGGAAAACCTCGCCTTGCGCCAGCAGGTGGCGGTGCTCAGACGGGCAACGCCTAAGCCGCACTTGCGATTCTGGGATCGCATGTTCTGGGTGCTGCTGTCGCGCCTTTGGTCCCATTGGCGAGACGCTCTCGTGATCGTCAAGCCAGAAACCGTCATCGCGTGGCATCGCATGGGATTCAAGCTGTTCTGGCGATGGAAGTCGCGTCAGAAGCGGGCAGGGCGGCCGCCCACGCCCAAGGAAGTCCGCGATCTCATCCGCCAAATGTGCCGGGAAAATCCGCTTTGGAGCGCTCCCCGGATCCATGGCGAGCTTCTGAAGCTCGGCATCAATGTTTCCCAGGCAACGGTGTCGAGACACATGCTGCGTCCTCGGAAGCCGCCGTCTCAAACCTGGCGCACATTCCTCGACAATCACGTCGACTGCCTGGCATCCATGGACTTCCTTGTCGTGCCCACGGCCGCGTTCAGGCTTTTGTACGTGCTTGTCGTGCTCAGCCACGAGCGTCGGCGGATAGTCCATTTCGGCGTGACGGAGCACCCAACCTCGGCCTGGGTGGCCCAACAAATCCGCGAGGCATTCCCCTGGGACACCGCGCCTCGATACCTGATCCGGGACCGAGATGCCATTTACGGCCCAGAGGTTCGCACCACGATCAAGGCGATGGGCATCAAGGAGGTCATCACAGCACCACGAAGCCCGTGGCAAAATCCTTTCGTCGAGCGAGTGATCGGCTCGATCCGGAGGGACTGCCTGGCTCAGCCATCCCCTCATTTTAGACCACCGCAAAGGTTTCAGTGAAAGTCTTTTGCTCAACCACAAAGCGCGAGAACACTTCCATCAGCGGACGCAGGCGGATTTCCGGCATGGTTGGG
>JAMOBE010000182.1:0-3397 GCA_039908285.1 Alphaproteobacteria bacterium | reverse complement strand
CAAGGTGGAGGCAGCCCACCGCTCGACTGGAATTGCCGTCGCGACCGCGACCAAAGCCCTCCAGCGGCTCAACGCCGCCAAGCGGGAGGCCGGGCGGGAGGAATGGCTGGCGGGCATCGACCAGGGCGTCGCCGCCAATACCTCCCTGGCGGACGCCGTCCGCGGTGGTGATGTCGCGCTGATTCGCCGCTACGCCCTGACCAGGGAGTCTGAGGATGCGCACCGCAAGTTCGGCATCTCGATCGCGGATGCGACAGCCCAGCTCGAACGCCAGCACGCCGCCATGGCCGCCCCCGAGATCGCCCGGCACCTCGCGGACATGAACGCAGAGGCCGAACTGCAGGAACGCATCCTGCGCGCCGCCCAGGCCAATGACCCGGCCGCCGCCCGCGACGCGACGATCAAAGGTCAGGTTGACCAGTTCCGCCGCGCCAATCCCTACGCCACGGACGATGACATGGTGAAGGCGCGCGAGGCCCTCGTCCGAACCAGCGTCAACGCCCAGCGTCAAGCCGCCCTGTCCGCCCAGACCGGTGGCGACATCGACGCGCGTCGGGCCGCCGCCCAGGCAGAACTTGACGACCTTGCCGCCGTGACCGACGCCGAGGGCCAATGGATCATCAGCCGCGAAAACGTGGCCCGCCGCCAGCAGCAGATCGACGAGGACTACCGCCGGGGCCAGATCGACAACCTCATGGCCACTCGGACATTCGCCGGCGGCGCCGATGCCGCGCTCATGGAGTACGTGGACTCCGCCGGCAATCAGGCCAGGCAGGCATCGGAGGTTATGGGCAACGCACTGAAGGGTCTCGAGAACGGCCTGGTCGGCATCGCCGACGGAACCAGGACGGCGAAGGACGCCTTCAAGGACATGGCCACATCGATCATGAACGACCTCACGCGCATGACCGTCCGCCAGGCCATCACCAACCCGCTCGCCGGCCTGCTCGGGCTGGACCAGGGCGGCGGCAGCGGAACCGGCCTGATCGGCAGCCTTTTCGGCAACAACAGCGGCTCAGGCTGGCTCACCGACCTGATCGGCTCCTTCGGCCTGTTCCACGACGGCGGTGTGGTCGGGATGCCGACGGCTCGCACCATGCTGCTGCCGTACTCCCTGTTCGCCACCGCCCCCCGTTACCACGAGGGCGGGGTCGCCGGCATGCCCTGGCTGGCCCCTGACGAGTTCCCCATCGTCGCCAGGAAGGGCGAGATCATTACGCCGCCGGAAAAGCTCCGCCAGAACCAGTCCGACCGCCCGGTGACCGTGGTGATGAACATCACCTCCCCCGATGCGAACTCCTTCCGCCAGTCGCAAGGCCAACTCGCCGCCCAGATGGCCCGGGCAGTGACGCGAGGGAAGCGGAATTTGTGAGATGGTTCAGCGTGAACGCTGTTGACCATCGGCTCCAGAGCCGAAGTCGTCACTCCAGCGGCAGTGTCAGAACTCTGGATTTTCAACATCCGTCCAGGATAGTGGATGATTCAGCCACTGCTGAATTAGACACGATCATTACAGGTTGCTGTACCATGTTAACATTCATTGTGGAAAGAAGGGACTGGTAAATGCCCCCGCGCGCAGAACGCATGGTGCCGCTGAGCAAGTCTGACCACCATAGACCATGGATCGTTTGATCGCTGCGCGCCAATACAGCAAGGCTGGCTTGAATGAGTTGCTCATCGTTTGATCGCTTTTCTAGATTTATAATTGACGGATAATTTAGATTAAGTTTATCATATAGCAGTTTAGTGCCGAGCAAAATATTGCCGTTTGTTGCAAGAAGACATCTGTTAATTGCGCATCTTCGGATTTCATCGGCCTGCTGGATTAGTGCTTGGTCGGCATCAATAAACCGGAATGGTCCACAGGGGGGCCGAAGCTCGAAAATTTGGGCATCTGGACCTGCCCAGTTCTGCCTCCATTTTTCTGGTTCAAGAGATACTGAAAGAAGGCCAAACTCAAAGTCCCAATTTTTTTCAATATCACGTGGTTCAACCATTCCGCTATTGATCGTGAGCTTACCAATGTGGTAAACTTGATCTAGATAAACGAACGGGAGATCTATTTTCATCTTGGCTCCTGCTGTTCAAAATTCATCCTCTCATTCTGTGCCGTGCGACAACAAAGGGCTGCTCCTTTCACATAACTGCTTTCCAGCAGAACGAGTCCTGCCATCACCCAGCCGCCACACCCCCCTCTGACCGGGCAACAATACGATATTTTCCTCGTCTGACACAACCGTTGCAGCAAGTAGCTTGACCTCCGCTGGGGCATCAATCCGGCGCAGGGTGACATGAACAATGCCGCGGATCGGGGCGATCTCATTCACGACCCACCGCGAGTGACTCATGTCCTGCTGTTCGTAGATCATCCCGATTTCGACATCGGTCACCATACCGCCTCCCTTGGAGGGCGACACTACCATGGCCATCGGCTTCCACGAAGTCCAGTTCCCGCCTGACATTGCCTATGGCGCGTCGGGCGGGCCGGAGTACGCGACCGATGTGGTGGTCGTCGAATCGGGCTTTGAACAGCGCAACGTCCGCTGGGCGGAGGCGCGGGGGAAGTGGGATGTGGCGTCGGGGGTGAAGAGCCGCGCGCACATGGACGCGCTGATCGCCTTCTTCCGCGCGCGCAAGGGCCGGGCCCATGGGTTCCGGTTCAAGGACTGGTCCGACTACCAGGCATCGAACCAAATGATCGGAACCGGGGACGGGGCCACGGTCACGTTCCAGTTGGCGAAGGCCTACCAGAGCGGCGGCGTCACCGAGACCCGCACCATCACCAAGCCGGTGGCCGGCACGGTGACGGTGATGATCGCCGGCATTGCCCAGACCAGCCGCTGGGCGGTGGACACGACGACCGGCCTTGTCACCTTCTCGGCCAACGTCGGCCGGCTCATCGCCGGGATCGGCAACACGAGCCCGTGCGTCGTCACCACCACGGCGGGTCATGGGCTATCAACGGGAGACTCCGTCCACCTGTCGGGCATCCAGGGCATGACCCAGCTCAACGGACGGCGGTTCGTGATCACCCGGATCAACAGCACCTCGTTCAGCTTGAACGGTGTCGATGCCACCGGCTATAGCGCGTGGACCACTGGTGGCGCCGTCAACACGATCCCGCAGATGGCTGAGTCCGTCACCGCTTCCTTCGAGTTTGACGTCCCCGCCCGGTTCGACACCGACCGCATGCAGGTCACGGTCGAGACCTGGGACATCCAGACCTGGGGTCAGATCCCGATCGTCGAACTCAAGGTGTAAGCCACCTGAGTCGCCAAAGGCGTTTCGCGCCGTGCTGGGAGGGTCAATGGGAATTCCCATAGACGTCCTTGCCGTTGTGAGAACCGATGGCCCGAACGGTGGACAAGCCACCTTGCACCTTGAGATGTCTGCGGGA
>JAMOBE010000181.1:0-3426 GCA_039908285.1 Alphaproteobacteria bacterium | reverse complement strand
GGGACCGGTGATCTGACCAGTGATCGGTCCGGTCAGGGGACCGGTGATCTGACCAGTGATCGGTCCGGTCAGGGGACCGGTGATCTGACCAGTGATCGGTCCGGTCAGGGGACCGGTGAATGGCCCCGTAACGGGTCCGGTCAGGGGACCGGTGAATGGCCCCGTAACGGGTCCGGTCAGGGGACCAGTCAGTGGCCCCGTAATGGGTCCGGTCAGGGGACCCGTGACCATTCCCACGTCGGGCTTCGGTCCGTTCGTGCCAGAGGCATCCGGTTTCGGACCGGGGTCCGGCCTGGGGCCGGTTTCCACGGGACGGTCCGTGTTCGGCCTCGGGGGCTCGCCGCGAACGCCCTTCTCTCCGTGGTCGCCCGGGTCCGTCGTGTTCTTTTGTCCCGCCGGGTCGGGCTGGCGGACCTGTTCGACGGCGGTTTTCGCGGCAGCCTCGGCCTGGCGGGCGACCACCGGATCGGTGCGTATGGTGGTCTCCACCTGCTGGACCACCGCCTGCGTGAAGACGGCGCCCACGGCCATGGCGGCCTTGACCTCGACGGCCATCGCCACCTTGAGTTCGGCGGTGACCTGGGCATGCTCCGCCTGTGTCTGGGCCACCACCGCCTGGGTCTGCGCCGCCTGGGTGGTCAAGGCCTGCGCCGTGGTCTCCAGGGACGCCCTGGCGGCCTCCGCCACGTTGGCCGCGGCCAGGGCCTTGGCTTCGGCCGCCGCCTTGGCTTCGACGAGGGCCTTGGCCTCCTCGGCGCCCTTGACGTCGCCCTTGGCCACCGCCTCGGCCACCGCCTTTTCGGCGACCACCTTCTCGGCCGCCGCCTCCTTGGCCGCTTCCTTGGCCTTGGTCGCCTCGACCGCCTTGACCGCCGCCTCGGTCCTGGCGGCCTCGGCAGCCTTGACTTCGCCTTGAGCCTTTTCGGTCGCCTGCTGGACCGCCTTCTCGACCTTGTGTTCCTGAACCGCCTTTTCGATGGTGGCGCGGAAGGTCTGAGGCAATTCGCTGGTGGCCCGCGGATTGGCCGTCAACGCCGACCCGAAGGAGCGCGCCATCTCCACCGGGCTCATGACGGTGGACACCGGAGGCTGCCCCGGCGCCACCACGGCCGCCTGGTTGGCCTGGTTCAGCACCTGGGTGACCCCGCCGGACGAGACGATCAGTTCCCCCGTGCCCCCCACCTCACGGATCAGCGAGGCCACCGTCTCGCCGCCCTTGGAGACGCTGCCATCGGGAAGGAGGTCTCCCGGCGCCGACACCACGCCGCCGCCGGCCGTGCCGCGGATGCCGAGACTGGCGGTCGGGGTATGGATGGTCATGCCGTCGGGGTGGGACCTGGCGATCATGCCGCTGACGAAGCTGAAGGCGCCCTTCATGATCATGAAGTTGGCGCTGCCGGTCTGGGCGGTGGGGTCGAAGGTCATCTCCTCCAGCACCACCCGCCCCTTCTCGCCGAGCGAGAAGCTGGTCTCATCGGCGAAGGCGAGGCCCACCGCGCCGCCGTCCCCGGTCTCGATGACGTCTCCCTTGTGGATGGGATCCCCGGTGTGCAGCGTGACCCGCTCACCGGAGGCGCGCACCGCCACCGCCTGGCCGGTCACCGTCTCGACGCGCCCGACGGGCTCCTCGGGCGCGCCCTGTCCCACCTCCGCCACCTGATGGCCGGGGACTCTGGGGCCAGCCAGACGGGACACGAGTCCTCCCGTCAGCAGGCCGCCGCCCGCCATTTCCAGCGCCGGGGGCGTGTCGTCGGCGAAATAGCGCCTCACCACCGCCGTCGAGCCATCCGGGGCGACGACGATCAGATCGGAACCGCTACGGGAGAACGTCGCCTCCTGAAGGGGAAAATCGGCCGGCATCCGCAGGGGCTCGCCCGTGCCGGCCTCAATCACCAGTTCTGGGTGCGTCCCCTCTCCCCGCGCGCCAGAGATACCCCCTTCGAGCATGGCACCACATCCCCATTACGGCCCATGCTCCTATTAGGCTACAGCCCCTGGTGCTCATGCAAGAAAAATGTTGCACCGCAGCACTCCGTCCGTGGCCATAGCGGCCTCACTCCTCCGCCGGCGCCGCGTCCTCCTCATCCTCGCTCAGGGCCAGGATGCCCGAGTTGTAGTCGTACTCGAACACCTCGGCGAACCGCCCCCAGTTGATCACCACCTGCAGCACCCGGTCCGCCTCCTCGTCGGTGAGGTAGTCTTCGAGTTCCTGGAGGAACCGATCCTCGGGCGCGCGGTGGTGCGGTCGCTCGTCGAGGACGCGGCGGATGCGGGCGGCGAGGGGGATGTGATGGAGAAGCTGGCCGGCGAAGATCTCCTTGCGCGTAGGCGTGTCCGCCACCACGTAGGCCCGGCCGGCGGTGGTCAGGGTGATGTCGCCGCGGGCGATGCCGGCAAAGCCCAGGATGCGCAGGCCCTCGAACAGCGGGAACAGCACGTCGTCCGACAGCTCGGTGGCGTCGGCCAGCTTGGGCAGGTCGGCATGGCCGTTGAAGGGCGGCTCGGCCAGGGCCTCCATCAGACCCTCGAGCCGCGCCGGCGTGGCGTCGGGCAGGCGATATCCCAGGGTGATGGCACCGGCCGCCGCTCCGGCGGCCCCCACCTGCTCGCGGTGGCTCGCCGTGGTCATCAGGGTGTAGACCTCGTCCACGATCTGGCGGAACGCGGCGCCGTCCGGGTCGCGCGGGTGGTCCAGGGGCACCGGGATCTCCGCCCGGACCGTCGCCGGATCGCTGGAAAAGATCAGGATGCGGTCCGCCATCCCCACCGCCTCGGCGATGTTGTGGGAGACGAGAAGAATACCCTTGGTCGGGATGCTGCGGGACCGCCACAACTCCAAAAGGTCGTGGCGCAGGTTCTCGGCGGTCATCACGTCGAGGGCCGAGAACGGCTCGTCCAGCAGCAGCACATCGGGATTGGTCACCAGAGCCCGGGCAAACCCCACCTGCTGGCGCATGCCGCCCGACAGTTCCTTGGGGTAGGCCGACTCGAAGCCGCCGAGGCCGATCTGGTCGATGGCGGCCATGGCACGGGCCTCGCGCTCGCGGCGGGGAACGCCCATGGCCTCGAGGCCAAGCTCCACATTGCCCTGAACCGTCAGCCACGGGAACAGGGCGAACGACTGGAACACCATGGAGATGCCCTGCACTGGTGCATTGACCACGCGGTCGCGGTAGCGGATCTCGCCGCCGTTGGGACTGGCGAGGCCGGCGGCGAGGCGAAGCAGGGTGGACTTGCCCGCTCCCGACTTGCCGAGGAGGGCGATGATCTCGCCCTCGTGCAGGTCAAGGCTCACCCGGTCGAGAACCAGGCGCTCGGCCCCGTCCGGAGTGCGAAATGTCTTGCGGACCTCGCTCGCCCGCAAGAGAACCGCGCCGCTCCCCGCCCCCGTCCGGCCCAATACGGTGCGTACCATGCCGCCCCTCC
>JAMOBE010000038.1:0-31390 GCA_039908285.1 Alphaproteobacteria bacterium | reverse complement strand
TCCCGAGATGGTGCCGGTTGCCCCACCCCCTCACCCCGGCCCTCTCCCCCTCGAGGGGGAGAGGGGGTATTTGTTGCCAGTCCGTTTTCACTCTTCAAGGCGTTCACTCCTTCACCCGATTGCCCTGGGGGAGGTACGACACCGGATTGCCCGCCGTCACGTTCGGCTGCATAATGGGGGGTGCACACCCGGAAGGAGCGTCCATGCCTGGTTTCAAGAGCATCCTGGTTCCCGTGGCCGATGCGGACTCGGCGGAGTCTCCCATTGCGACCGCTTTTCTCATCGCGCGGTCCCACGGCTGCCGTGTCACCGTTCTCCATGTTCGGGTTGATATCGTCGCCGCCATGCCGCTGGTGGGCGAGGGGGTGTCCGGGGCGATGGTCGAGGAGATGGTCACACTCGCGCGGCGCGACGCCGATGCCAGGGCGGAGGCCGTCCGCGCCGTGTTCGAGCGGCTGCGGGCCGAGGCGGCGCCCGCCATGGCGGACCAGGGGTTTTCCGTCGCCTGGCGCGAGGAGAGCGGCCGCGAGGAGGAGATCGTGCCGCTCCTCGGCCGGGTGTGCGACCTGATCGTCATGGCCGGTCCACGGCTGAACCAGGACCTTCCGCAGGTCCTGACCGTCAACGGAGCGCTGATGGAGAGCGGCCGTCCGGTGCTGGTGGCCCCACCGGCGCGCCCCGTCGGCGTCGGGCGGCATGTCGTCGTCGCCTGGAACCACAGCATCGAGGCGGCGCGGGCGGTGGGCGGCACACTGCCGCTGCTGGCCGCCGCCGAGTCGGTGGTGGTGGTGGCCGCCCAGTTCGACCACCTGGCCGAGCCCGAGGAACTGCTGGCCTACCTCGCCCTGCACGGCATCCACGCCGAGGTCAAGACCATGCCCACCACGGGTGCCCGCTTCGGCCAGATCCTGCTCGCCGAGGCCGCCACCCGCGGGGCGGACCTGATCGTCATGGGGGCCTATACCCACAGCCGCCTGCGCCAGCTCATCATCGGTGGCGTCACCCGCCACGTGCTGGAGCATTCTGACCTACCAGTGGTGCTCTGTCACTGAGATCGGTACTCGGTGTGGTGTTTCCACATACGCCCTTTATGGTTTTACCCCACCTTCCACATGGACGCCTTATCGCCGGCAGGCTCACTCTGCGAGTCGATCCCAGACACGGCGGCTCGGGGCGCCCCGCCCCTTCGAGCGCTCAGTGGAGGCGATGGTAATGTCGGATCTGCACAGCCAGATCGTCACGATACTCCCCGATCTCAAGAGGTACGCCTGCTCGCTGACCACGACCTCCGACGATGCCGACGACCTGGTCCACGACTGCGTGGAGCGTGCCCTGCGCAAGACGGATCTGTACGAGACCGGAACGAACCTGCGCGCCTGGATGTTCACCATGATGCGTAATCTCTTTATCAGCAGCAAGCGCCGCCAGAAGGTCTCCAACCACTACATCGACATGGCCGGGGTCTTCGGGCGCACCTGCGTCTCGCCCGAGCAGATCAACCGCACGTTCCTTGCCGAGACCGGCATCGCCCTCGAGCGGCTGACGGTGGACGAGCGCGAGGCGATCCGGCTGCTGGCCGTCGAGAACCGATCCCACAGCGAGGCCGCCGCCGCCGCCGGTCAGCCGGTGGGCACCATGAAGTCGCGGCTGTCACGCGGGCGGGCCAAGCTGCGGGCCATCATGATGCTGGGCGATCTCGAGCCGACCAGTCCGTCGCATTGACTTCACCCACCTCTTGCCGCGTTTCCGCCTGTCGCAACCGGTAGCCGATCCCCGGCTCGGTGACGATGTGCGTGGGCTGGGCCGGGTCGGGTTCGATCTTCTGGCGAAGCTGGCCGATGTAGACCCGCAGGTACTGGGTGTCGTCCAGATGAGCCGGTCCCCAGACCTCGCGCAGCAGGTCCTGATGGGTGATGACCTTGCCGGCGTGGGTGACCAGAATGCGCAGCAGGGCATACTCCTTGCGGGACAGCCGGATGTGCTGACCGCGCACGGTGACCCGGCGGTATTCCAGATCGACGGCAAGGTCGCCGCCCTCATACACCGGCGCCACTCCCTGGCGGAGGAGGCCACCGGCGCGGTGTTCGCGCAGCGCCACACGGATGCGGGCCAGAAGCTCGCCCATGGCGCAGGGCTTGGTGACATAGTCGTTGGCCCCGCCGTCGAGGGCGCTGATCTTGTCCGCCTCCCCCGTGCAGCCCGACAGCACGATGATCGGCACCGAGGACCACTCGCGCACCCGCGAAATCACCTCGAAGCCGTCGGCGTCGGGAAGCCGGCGATCGAGAATGACCAGATCGGGGACGTCGAGCGTGATCGCCCGCAAGGCCTCGAGGGCCGTTCCCGCCTCGATGACCCGATAGCCATTCACCTCCAGGCCGGCACGCAACAGACGGCGCGTCTGCGTCTCGTCATCGACCACAAGGACCTTTTCGGCCGAGTCGGTCATGTGTCGGCATCCTCGAAGGGGGGTCACATGAAAGGCACGACACTAGCCACGCGCACACCGGCCCGCGTTCACAAGGGTTAAGACTATCCCGATGATCCTGGAACGAACTCCCAGCCGGCCACGGACGTTTAAGATGGGCGGAACAACAGCGGATGGGAGCAGATGCGATGAACCACAGCTTCACGGTCGGCATGACCCGGAACGGCCGGACGGACCACACCAGCGTCGATGCCGATGATGCCCTGGCCGCCGCACTCAAGGTGAAGAAGGATCATCCGGAAGCGCGGATCACCTACGTGCGCCATCGCAACCGGCGCAGCGACCTCGGCCGGCTGCAGGTATCGCGATGATACGGCTTCTCGAAATCTTCAGATTTTCGAGAAGCCGAGCCCGCAACGCGGGCCGGCGCCCCTGCGCCGAAAGCCAAGGCCGGAGGCCGCGCGGCGATTGAGCGCGGCGTCGTCGAAAGTCCGGGGACTTTCGACGATGCACATAGGATCGGAAGCGAAACGGAAGGGGGGAGGATCGCCAGCAAGGGAGACGTCGGCATGGTGGACGCGTCGGACGGGCGTCGTCCCGCCTTTCGGGTGGCGGCGGCGTTGGTGACGGTCCTGCTGTTGAGCTTCGCGGCGGTGGCCGTGGCCCCGGCCGGGGGACGCGAGGTGCCGGAAAGCTTTGCCGATGTGGTGTCGCGGGTACGGCCGGCGGTGGTCAACATCGCCACCAGCCGCACCTTCGGCGAGGAGGTGGCGACCCGGCCCTATCGCAACTTTGGCCGCGAGGGCGCACCGTTCCTTCACGACGAGACCCACCTGCCGCCCGGTCACCCGCGGACGGTGACGTCTCTCGGGTCGGGGTTCCTGGTGTCGTCCGACGGTTACGTCGTCACCAATGGCCACACCATCGAGCGCGCCAGCCGTATCCGGGTCATCCTCCACGACGAGCGGGTCTTCGATGCCACGGTGGTGGGCATCGACGGACTGACCGACATCGCCGTGGTCAAGATCTCGTCCGTGCGCAATCTCCCCTTCGTCCAATGGGGCGACTCCGACGCCATCCGCATCGGCGACTGGGTGATGGCCATCGGCAATCCCTTTGGCCTCGGAGGATCGGTGACGGTGGGCGTCGTCTCCGGCAGCGGACGCGACATCCGCAGCGGTCCCTACGACAACTACCTGCAGACCGATGCCTCCATCAACAGCGGCAACTCCGGGGGACCGCTGATCGATGCCGCCGGCCGGGTGGTCGGCATCAACACCGTGATCCTTTCACCCACCGGTGGCAACATCGGCATCGGCTTCGCCGTACCAGCGGCCATGGCGCGGCCGGTGGCGAACCAGCTCCGCGATCGCGGCCAGGTGGAGCGGGGCTGGCTCGGGCTGCGCCTGCAGACGGTGACCGCCGGCCTGGCGCGGGCCCTTGGGCTCACGCGGCCGCGGGGGGCCCTGGTGACGGCGGTGACGGCCGACGGACCGGCCGACCGCGCCGGCATCCAGGCCGGCGACGTGATTCTCGGCCTCGACGGCGAGGAGATCCGCCAGGTGCGGACGATCCCGCGTCTCATCGCCAGCCAGGCTCCCGGGCATGTCGTGGAAATCGGGCTGTGGCGTGGCGGCGCGCGACTGACCCTGCGGCCGGTGCTGGGGGCGGCGGGTGACGTGGCCAGCCTTGACGGCCTGGTGAGCGAGCCGGAGCTGGCGGGCGTCGGCGGGATCATCAGTGGCCTGCTGGACGAGCAGCCCCCCCCTCGCGCCCGGGAACGCGAGCCGTTGCTCGGCATGCAGCTCATGCCGCTCAGCAGCGAGATGCGACTGGCCCTCTCCCTGGCGCCGGACCGGCGGGGGGTCTACGTGGTGGCGGTCAAGCCCGACAGCGCCGCCGACGCGGCGGGCGTCCGCCCGGGCGACGTCATCTTCGTCGCCGCCCACTCCCCGGTTTCCAGTCCGCAGGAGATGGCGGAGCGGCTGACGACGGCGCGTCGCTCGGGCGAGGAGGCCATCCTCATCCAGGTCTACCGCGAGGGCGAGCCGCGGTTCGTTGCGGTAGCGGTATGACCACGTCCTATTTCTGCATGGCCACGGTCAGGCGGTCGGGGAAGGTCCCGGCCACATAGTCCGAGGCTCGCACGTGCAGCGGCACCGTTCCGTGTCCGTAAGGACCGAAATACATGTCCGGAGTCTGCGGCGGCATCTTCGCCTCCAGCCGGGCGACGGTTTCGCGATAGCCGTCCTTGCGGCAGGTGACGGTGATGTCGCCCCAGGCCATCAGCCGGACGGTGGCCGGCGTGGTCACGGTCTCGCCGTCGCCAAGGGTGCACACGGCGCCCGGAGGAGTGCTCTCGAAGGCGACCGACTGCATCTGCGATCCATCGGCGCAGGCAGTGAGCATCAGGGCGGAAACGGCGGCGAACGCAATGCGAGTCATCTGTTACTTCCCCTCGACGGCGTGAACACCGGGACATCGTACTCCGGCAGGGCGGAGAATCAAGTCCAGCCTAATCGATATTGCTCCGGGCCAGGGCGGCGGGGGCGAGACCGGCCGCTTCCGCGTCGCCAGGGGTAGGAGCGGGAGCGACGTGCACGGTGCGCTGTGGGTACGGGATGTCGATCCCCTCCTCGCGGAAGCGGCGGTTCAGTTCAAAGCGCATCTCGCTGGCGACGCGGCCCCGGCTGAAGACGTCGCTGGTAAAGCAGCGCAGTTCAAACAGCAGGGCACTGTCGCCGAAGTCCTGGAACACCACGAACGGCTCGGGGTCGCCCAGGACCTGGGGGTGTCCGGTCGCGCACTCCAGCATCACGTCCCGCACCTTGTCGAGATCGGAGCCATAGGCGACCCCTACCTTGATATCGATGCGGCCGAGCTTGTCCTTCAGGGTCCAGTTCATCACCTTGCCCGACAGGATGTCGGCGTTGGGGATGATGACGGAGGCCCGGTGCCAGGTCTCCAGTTCGGTGGCGCGGATGCTGATGCGCCGCACCAGTCCTTCGCTGGTGCCGACCACCACCCAGTCGCCGACCCGGATCGGCCGCTCTATCAGCAGGATCAGGCCGGACACGAAGTTGTTGACGATGTTCTGCAGGCCAAAGCCGATGCCCACCGACAGGGCACCGGCCAGCAGCGCCAGGCTGGACAGGTCGACGCCGGCGACGGTGATGGCGACCGCGGCGGCCACCACGACGCCGAGGTAACCGACACCCGCCACCAGCGAGTGCCGGGTGCTGATGTCGAAATGGGTGGCGGGAAGGATGCGATCCAGCAATCGCCGCTGCACCGCCCGGGTGACGACCATCGCCGCGAAGAACGTGGCGACGGCGGTGAGGATGTCGACGATGGAAATGGTGACGTTGCCGATGGGGATGCCGGTCAGGACCAGGCCGGCCCAGCGCATCAGGTCGTCGCGGGGAACACCCCACATCGGCCCGATCACCATCAACCCTACCACCAGCAGCACGGGGTCGAGGGCCATCCGCATCCAGAAGTCGAGGACCTGCAGCACCCGCAGGCTGATGCCGGAGCGGTGACGCACCAGGGGCGAGTCCATCAGCAGGCTCACCAGTTCCTGCAGCAGGCCACGGAACAGCCCGATCCCACCGGCGGCGGCGCCGCTGAACAGCAGATTGTGCACGAGGTAGGTGCCAAGATCGGCATAGCCGGCGACGGTGGCCCCCACCCCGAGCAGCGCCACGAGGGTCACTCCCCGGCGCAGCATGGCCCACAGCTGACGCTGCTGGTCTTCCGCCAGCAGGGTCTCCGCCGGCTCCTCGGCGGCCGGAGCGGCCGCGGCGGCCGCGGCGGCCGGCGCCCACAGCCAGGGCCGGCAGAGGGCCATGATGCCGATGGCCTCGGGAATGAGGAAGATCAGTCGATAGACCGCCGTGAACTCGGGCGACATCTCGAGCTGGCGGCTGGCGACGTGCAGGAACATGTCGATGGCGAACACCGTGGCCAGGATCAGGATGCGCCGGTTCACCAGGCGGGCGTTGTCCGGGGCGAGGGCGGTCAGCCGCCACGCCGGCAGCCTCGGCGCCAGCACCACCCGCGACAGGGCCGCCAGCTGCACCAGGAAGAACAGGACGATCATCAGGCTGCCCAGCATGTCCTCGAACAGGCCGCTGAACAGGGTGCCGGGGCGGGACATCCACAGGTAGATGCCACCGAAGAAGGCCGCCGGCACCATGCCGCGCGCCACCGCCTCGGCCACGGCACCCAGCAGGCGGCGGCTGTAGGTGGGGGCCTCAACCTTGGGGTCGTGTCCGAACAGGCGCAGCAGCGTCCGCCTCACCAGGGCGCCCGCAACCAGGATGACGACCAGGATGATGACGAAGACCAGGCTGTTGCTCTGGAGGCGATCGCGCTCGGCGTCGGTCAATCGCTCGTACCACTCGAATGGCGACAGGGCGAGTCGTTGCAGGATGCCGAAGAAGTCGCCGGCGGCCGTCCCCACCACGTCGGGCGCCACCGGCAGCGGCAGGCGCCGTTGCAATCGGTCGAGAAGCTGAAGACGCCGCAGGTCGGAAATGGCCGATTCGATGGCCTTGGCCTGGGTCAGCGCCACCTCCGCCTGGGCGACGCGGGTGCGGTGCTGGGCTAGGATGTCGTTGTACTGACGCCGCTTGCCGGCGATTTCCGGCGTTTCCGGCGGCGCACCCTCTTCCGGCGGCGGTCCCAGCGCATCCATGAGGCTCTGGGTGGCCTCCAGTTCCTTCTGTGCCTCCTCCTTGGCCTGGCCGGCGGTGAGACGGGCCGCCTTCACCCGGTCCAGGTGGTGCTGGGAGCGCTCAGGCGTCGGGTCCCGGCTGGCGATGTACCGCTGCGCCCAGTCCAGTATCGCCGTCCACTCGGCGGCCCGGGCGGCAAAGGGGACCTGAACCTGTGGTGCGGCGGCGACCGGCGAGGGGGGAGGCGGGGGTGGGGACGAACCCTTCACCTCGGCGCCCTGAAGACCGGGGGCCGCGATCCCGACCATGATCGCCAGTACGGCGAGGATGAACCACCTGGTCAACGGGTCAGAGCCTCATGGGTGATGAAAGGAAGAAAGAGGAAGAGCGAGGGCCTGAGGCCCTCGCGCTCCCCATTTTTCCCAGGATGGAAAGTCAGGGGGAGCGCGAGGAAGCTCTCGTCAGCCCGCCGCTCCCTGCAGGCCGCCATCGGCCGGGATCGCCGCGATCGAAGACGAAGACGGAGCCGGGATGCGGTTCCGGTGCCAGACCTGCACCTTCTCGATGGAGCGCATCACCGTCGCCGACAGGAACGGCAGGCTCTGGATCGCCAGCGTCGCCGCGAACACGTCCACCTCCAGGTGGGCGAAGATGTTCTGGACATGCACCAGAATCGCCGCTCCCAGCAGGGCGAGGCCAAGGATGGTCTCGGTCCGGGCCGAGTGGTCGCCCTTGTTCTTCTTCTTGGTGTTGCCGCCCTTCTCGGTGCGCATGAACGGCAGCCCGTCCTTGACGAAGCCATCGAACACGGCCCGCGCCACGGTGAGCTGGAGACTCATGGCGGCGATGGCCGCCCCCAGGGTGTCGGGCAGCGATGCCTTCACCCGCGCCCGGTACAGGAGCATGCTGTGCAGAAGGTTGATGCCGAAGGCGACGACGATGGGCAGAGTCATCGAGGTCGGAATGGCGAGACCTATGGTCAGGATCACCGGCACCCAGAACAGGTTGAGGAACGAAATTCCCGCTCCCAGCGCATCCGACAGCCAGTAGAACCAGCCGGTCAGATACTGTGTCTTCTGCGCCGGCGTCAGGGTGCGGGAGCCGGGCGTCATGTGCTGCCAGTGCTTCTTGAAGATCTGCACGGCACCATAGGCCCAGCGGTGGCGCTGGGTCTTGAACGCCTTGAAGGTGTCGGGCAGCACGCCCCAGCCATAGCGGGTATTGGTGTAGTGGGCGGTATAGCCGGCCTCGAACAGCCGCAGCCCAAGCTCGCTGTCCTCGACGATGGTGTCGGTGGCCCAGCCGCCGACCTCTTCGAAGGCTGAGCGGCGCACCATCAGCATGGTGCCGTGGGCGACGATGGCATTGTCCTCGTTGCGCTGGACCATGCCGATGTCGAAGAAGCCGTCGTACTCCCACTTCATCATGCGCTTCAGCAGCGACTCGCCGCCGTCCCGATGGTCCTGCGGCGCCTGCACCATGCCCACCCGCGGATCGGCGAAGGCCGGGACCAGGTCCTTGAGCCAGTCGCGCCCGACCATGTAGTCGGCGTCGATCACGGCGATGATCTCGGCGTCGGCGGCGGTGTGGTTCAGCGCCTCGTTCATGGCCCCGGCCTTGAACCCGGCCACCTTGACCAGGTTCAGGAAGCGGAATCGCTCGCCAAGGCGCTCGCAGTGCTCCTGGATCGGCTTCCAGTAGTGCTCCTCGGGCGTGTTGTTGATGATGACCACGGCCTCGAAGTTCGGGTAGTCGAGGGCGGCGACGCTGTCGAGAGTCGCCTTCAGCATGTCCGGCTGCTCGCGATAGGCCGGGATGTGGATCGACACCTTGGGCAGCCAGCCGGCGGCCGCGGCGCCGCCGGAGCCACGGCGCCACAGCCGCTGCGGCCGGTGGCCCAGCAGGACGTCGGCGATCTCGTGCACCTTGGCCAGGCTGATGGCCACCAGCGGCGTCAGCATGACGATGCCGATGCCCCACATGGTCCAGATGCCGCCGTTCATGTAGTTGCGGAAGGGATAGGCGGCGGCCATCACCAGGCCGGTGCCGAGGGCATTGGCGGCGGCGGAATAGGCGAAGGCATGCCCGAAGGTGGGGCGTCGCCGGCGCAGGCCCACCACCGTCAGCACCAGCCCGAGCGCCAGCGCCGCGGCGGCGAGATAGCGGTCGCCCTGGGTCTCGAACGACCCGGCCAGCGGGAACTTCAGGGTCCGGTCGGCGTCGAACATGCCCCAGTAGGCGCCGACGCTTCCTTCGTTGGTCTTCCACGGCTGGTCGATGGCCTCGACGACGTTGTAGTCGATGCCGCGCTTGCGGGCCTCGGCCAGGAACTCGCGCAACAGCTTCGCCTGGATCATCGGCCCCGGCACCGCCGCCAGCTTGTTGTAGCCGTTGCTGGGCCAGCCGTACTCGCCGATGACGATCTTCTTGCCGGGGTACTTGCGCCGCAGGTCGTCGAGTCGGCTCAGGGTGTAGGTGAGGGTATGCTCGGCCGGAACGCCTTCCCAGTAGGGCAGGATGTGGACGGCGATGTAGTCCACCTCGTTGACCAGCCGCGGGTTCTCAAGCCAGATGTTCCAGATCTCGCCGGTGGACACCGGCACCTTCACCCGCTTGCGCACCTGGCGCAGCAGGGTGATCATCTCGTCCACCGTCTTGTCGGCCCGGTACATCGTTTCGTTGCCGACCAGCACGGACTTGACGTTCCGATTGGTCCTGGCCAGCTCGATGGCGGCGTCGATTTCCCGCCGGTTGCGGTCCTCGTCCTTGTCCACCCAGGCCCCCAGGGTGACGTTCAGGCCGTGCTTTCGGGCCAGGGCCGGGATGGTCTCGAAGCCGTTGATGGTCGAATAGGTGCGCACGGCCCTGGCGACCTGGGACACCAGCCCAAGGTCGCGGTCGATCTGCTCGACCGTCGGCACGTCGCCATTGTGGGGGTCCTGCGTCTTTCCGTAAGGGCTGTAGGAGAGGGATTGCAGAGTGGTCTCGGTATCCGGGGGGGCGGTCGTTTCGTGAGCAACGAACCACGCCGACGCATGCAAAGCGGCTACGATCACGGCCGCGGCGACGACGCTTCTCATGGTTGGTACCCTCTCCTGCGCAGTGTGGCTGTGTGGTGTGACAGTCTAGCAAAGTACAGTACGCGACGGGATTCTGGCAAAATCATGGCAGACGCTCCGGTCGGTCATTTCTTTTCCGTCGGGCGCGGCGACTCGGATGGCTTCCCGGGGGCCTTTCCGGGCGACTCCGTCCGGGCGGGCTTGTCGGGTTTCTCGGTCTTGCCGTTCTTCGACTCGGCCGGCGCCTTGCTGTCCGCCGGGGCCGAGAACTGCCGCGTGTACGGATCGGCCCAGCAACGATCGACCCGTGTCTCCAGCGGTTCGTTCTCCAGGTCGGGCGCGACCACGCACCCGAAGGCCTTGCCGAGGTGCGTCGGCGGACACCCGAATGACGTATAGAAGTGCTGAAACTGGCGGGCCTGATCGACATCATCGCGCTTCAGGAGGCTGGTGATACGCTTGCCGGTCCATGCGCACTCGGTCTCGAAGGCCGAAATGCCCGGGACCTGGGGCTCGACGTCCCTGGGCTTGCGGGGTTTGGAGGGCTTCCTGCGCCGGGGCTTTCCGTCGGACGCCGCTTCGGCAGCATCGACCGTGGCCGGGCTGGCGACCATTTCCTGTCCCGGTGTGACGGGTTCCTCTGATACGATGTTCTTCGCAGGCGCGCCGCTCTTAGCGCCTGCGGAATCGGCGGCGGTGGCGACGGTGGGCGTCAGCAATGCCAGAAGGGCGGCGACAAGCGGAACCTTGGCTCTCATGCCATTGACTCGGTTACCATAAAACCAGCGTCTGTTTACTCCATCGCCGGGACGAACACAAACGCATTCGCCATGCGTCATTCGCAGTGCGGCAAGGACTTCCTCCGGCGGGTGACGGCCGGTGGTTTGACGCAGCCAAGGAGGCGATGAGGGGCTATACTCGACCAATGACCATCGTTTCGCCCTTTCGGGACCGGAGATGCCGATCCACAAGAAACTGCTGATTGTGCTGCTGGCAATCACTTTGCCGCCGCTGTTGATCGTGAGCTGGTTCGATCAGCACGCGACCTCGCGGCTGTCGGAGGCCCTGACCGATCTTCACCAGGCGACTCTGGCCGGGCAGGCGGCGCGTCGACTCGGGCAGGTGGTGGATGATCATGGGCTGGTGCTGGACCGGGAGCGGCGGCTGGCCGAGCTTTCTCTGTGGGTTCAGGCCTGGGAGCTGGAAGAACGGCTGAAGGCGCCGGCCAGGGGGACGCCGGCCAGGGGGCGCCAGAACGAGGCGGCGGCGGTGCCTCCCGATCCGATGACGGTGCTGACGGCCCCGCTGGAGGCGCCGGCCGGGCCGGGGGTCGACTCGGTGCAGGCACGCTACGTGGTGTTCGCCGACGGCACGCGAATCGACCTCTCCTCGGGCCGGGCGACGGCGCCCCGCCGCGGCCCGAGTCGCCCCTGGAAGGAATGGTACGAGCGCACCCGGGGCCAGGACGGCCCGGTCTGGAGTCTCGGTCTGGCGACGATGGCGGGACGCCCCTCCGCCCTGACCGCCTCGATGCCGATTCGCCGCGCCGACGGCACCGTGCTGGCGGTGACGGCGGTGGACGTGCCGGTGCGGGCCCTGCTGGCGGCGGTGCGGCTTCCCGATGACCACCGCCTCGGCGCCACGGTGCTGATCGTCGAGCCTGGACGCGCCCAGGAGGGAGGCGGAAACCAGACGGGACCCCGTCTCCTGGCGGCGGCGACGCCGGGCCACGACGGGGATGCCCGGGCCGCTCCGGCCCCTCCCGACAGCCTTCTGCGCGACCTGGCCGGTGCCGGCGGGCGAGGCGTGTTCGAGAAACACGGATACGTGGTGGCCCATGGACCGGCGGGCGGCTTCGGTCCGCTGCTGGTGGTGACGATGCCGGCCGGGGGAGTGGCTCCCCAGCCGGCCGAGGCCGAGGAGGTGCACCGGCGCATCCAGCAGCAGCTCGCGGTGGCCGGAGCGGCCCTGGCGCTGATGCTCGGCATCGGCGTCGTGCTGTCGTTCATCGGCGCCCGCACCATCACCCGGCCTGTGGCCAGCCTGGTGCAGACGGCGCGGCGAATCGCCGAGGGGGACCTGGAGGCCCGGGCCTATGTCCGCTCCGGCGACGAACTGGAGGATCTCGCCGAGGCCTTCAACGCCATGCTGCCCAAGCTCCACGACCGGGTGCGCATGCGCGAGGCCCTGACCCTCGCCATGGAGGTGCAGCAGAAATTGCTGCCGGCGGAGGCGCCGCTGATTCCCGGCATCGATATCGCCGGCAGCAGCGTCTATTGCGACGAGACCGGGGGCGACTACTACGACTTCCTCGACCTGGCCGAACTCGGCACCGCCCGCGTCGGCTTCGCCGTGGGCGACGTCGCCGGCCACGGCATCGCCGCCGCCCTGCTGATGGCCACGGCCCGCGCCCTGCTGCGCAGCCGCGCCGCCCAGCCCGGCAACCTGTCCCAGGTGATGACCGAGATCAACGAGCACATCGCCGCCGACGCCCATGCCGGGCGGTTCATGACTCTGTTCTATGGTGTGATCGACGCGGAGCGGCGCAGCATGCGCTGGGTCAGCGCCGGTCACGGTCCGGCCCTGGCCTACGACGCCGCCGAGGACGCGTTCATCGAACTGGCCGGCAGCGACATCCCCCTCGGCGTCGAGCCCCACTGGGTATTCCGCGAGGAACGGCAAGATGGCTGGTTGCCGGGCGATATCATCGCCATCGGTACCGACGGCATCTGGGAGACCCGCGACCCCTCGGGCTCCATGTTCGGCATCGATGCCCTGCGGGCGGTGATCCGGGCCAATGCCCATCGGCCCGCCGCGGCGATCTGCGACGCGGTGGCGACCAGTCTCACCGACTATCGCCAGGCCCGGATCCAGGACGACGACGTGACCATCGTCATCGTCAAGTGGTTGCATTAGAGCGGTCATGGAAGATGCGCTTGCACCGGAGGCGCAGTGCCGCTAGGCTCGCAGGCTGGCGGGATTTCAGGCATCAGGTCACGGGCGATCATGGACGTATTGGTAGGCCCCTTTCTGTATATCGTCGATATGGCGCTCGGGCTCTACATGTGGGCGCTGATCATTTCGGCCATCATGAGCTGGCTGGTGGCGTTCAATGTGGTCAATACCCACAACCGCATGATCTATATGGTGGGCGACTTTCTCTACCGCATCACCGAGCCGGCCCTGCGGCCGATCCGGCGGGTGGTTCCGGTGATGGGGGGGATGGACCTGTCGCCGATGGTGCTGATCTTCGTCGTCATCTTCCTGCGCGAGGTGGTGGCGCGGCTTGCCTTCCGTCTCCTCTAGTCCGTCTAGCCCGTCCGGTCCGTTCACGGCCGTGGCGGGCGGTGTGCGGGTGGCGGTGCGCCTGACCCCGAGGGCCGCGGCCGACCGCATCGTCGGCGTGGCGATGGAGGCCGACGGCACGCGGGTACTCAAGGTTGCGGTCACCGCCGTGCCCGAGGACGGCAAGGCCAACGCCGCCCTCATCAAACTGTTGGCAAAAGAGTGGAAATTGGCGAAAACGACGGTGTCGATCGCGGGCGGCGCCACCGATCGACGCAAGACCCTGCGGGTCGAGGGGGACACGGATCCCCTGATGCGCCGTCTTCAGGAATGGATCACCGGGATCGGACATGACTAGAGCAAAGATCATCGACGGCAAGATGCAGGCCGAGGAACTGCGCCTCGAGCTGGGAGGCTACGTGCGCGACGTGCGGGACTATCGCCACATCGTCCCCGGCCTTGCGGTGGTTCTGGTGGGGGACGACCCGGCCAGCCAGATCTACGTGCGCAACAAGAACAAGTTCGCGGTCGAGATCGGGATGCGCTCCTTCGAGCACTTCCTGCCGTCCGACACCAGTCAGGAAGAACTGCTGACCCTGATCGAGGGCCTCAACGACGACCCCGAGGTCCACGGCATCCTGGTACAGCTTCCCCTGCCGCGGCACATCGACACGCAGGTGGTGATCGACGTCATCGACCCGGCCAAGGACGTGGACGGGTTTCACCCCTACAATGTCGGTCAGCTCTTCACCCGGGGTGGAGGCGTCACGCCCTGCACGCCGCTCGGCTGTCTGCACCTTCTCCGCCACCATATCACCAGCTTTGCCGGCCTGCGGGCGGTGGTGGTCGGGCGCTCCAACATCGTCGGCAAGCCGATGGCCCAGCTTCTGCTGCAGCAGGACTGCACGGTGACCATCGCCCACTCGAAGACCCGCGACCTGCCCGAGGAGTGCCGGCGCGCCGACATCCTGGTGGCCGCCGTCGGCCGGGCCGAGATGGTGCGGGGCGATTGGATCAAGCCCGGAGCGACGGTGATCGACGTCGGCATGAACCGCCTGACCCTGCCCGATGGCAAGACCAGGCTGGTGGGCGACGTCAAGTTCGACGAGGCGGTCCAGGTGGCCGGCGCCATCACCCCCGTTCCCGGGGGCGTCGGTCCCATGACCATTTCCATGCTGCTGCGCAACACCCTGCTGCTGTGCTGCCGGCAGAACAAGGTGGAAGAGGCATTCTGCGGTCAGCTCTGAGGACGGCGCGCCGGCATGAGCCACCTGTTCGCCGCCGTGATCGTCTTTCTCGCCACGCACATCATCCCGGCGGCGCCGGCGGTGCGGCGGGGACTGGTGGCGGCCCTGGGCGTGCGGGGCTATGTCGCGGCCTACTCGGGGCTGTCGCTTCTGGTCCTGGCCTGGGTGTGGGTCGCCTATCGGGCGGCGCCCTACATCGAGGTCTGGCCGCCCGAGCCCTGGACCCGGTGGGTGCCGCTCTGGCTGATGCCGATCGCCTGCCTGCTGGTGGCCATCGGCATGGCCACGCCCAACCCCTTTTCCGTCGGCCCCGGTGGACGGGGCCATGACCCGCGGCGGGCAGGCGTGCTGCGGCTGACCCGTCACCCGGTCCTGTGGGGCATCGTGCTGTGGGCGGCCGTGCATATGCTGGCCAATGGCGACGTGGCCTCACTCATTCTTTTCGGGCTCATGCTGGGGCTGGCCGGGGCCGGCATGCTCCTTCTCGACATCAGGCACCCTGCCGCCGCCATCGACCGTTCCTGGCGGAAGGCGCTGGCCGAAATCGGCCTCTGGCGCATCGGACTCGGGATTGTCCTTTACGGGGGGCTGCTGGCGCTGCACGGCCCGGTGTTCGGGGTTTCTCCACTGGCGATCATTGATGGATGGGGGCTGCGATGACGGTAAGGGCACTCGTGATGACGGTCGTGGTCGTCCTTTCGCTGGGGCTGGGCCGGGCGATGGCCACCACCATGGACCGCGGCGACGGCACCGAGACTCAGGACTGGTTCAAGAACACCTCGTTCCTGGACCTGCCCGAGGACCTGGCCGAGGCGACGGGACGGGGGAGGCTCTTCGCCGTCGTCTGGGAGCAGCCCAACTGCCCGGCCTGCGACCGTCTCCACAACGTCAACCTGGTGAAACCCGCGCTCAAGGACTATGTCTCCACCAACTATGACATCATGGTGCTGAACATCTTCGGCGAGGTCGAGGTGACGGACTTCGACGGTCAGAAAATGCCGGAAAAAAAGCTGGCCGTGAAGCACAAGGTCAACTTTACCCCGACAACGTCTATTTTTGACGGATCCGGCAAGGAGGTATTCAGGATGCCAGGGTATTTCGAGCCATTTTATTATCTGGCCGGTTTCGTCTACGTCAAGACCGGCGGTCATGCCAAGCCGGACGCCACCTTCACCCGCTGGCTGAAGGAAAACCGTCCCACCGTCGAGGGCATCTACTCCACTCCCTGAGTGATGACGGTAGCATGCCTAAGGCGCGATATATGTCCAGCCCTTCAACTGCCGCTCCACCAGTTCGGCGACGCCCGAGGTGGTGACGGCAACCCCCGGCAGGAGGTCCGCCTCGGTCTTGTGCAGCGCGTCCAGGGTGTTGCCGCAGACCAGGAACTCGACGCCGTACTGGCGCAGACTGGCCACCCGCTCCGCCACCGGCGAGCCCTCCCTCAGGAATGGCTTCACCCCCCCGGCATAGGCCACCAGCGCCACCTTGACGTTGTCCTGGCCATAGAACTTCTGCAGGTTGATGGCGTTGTGCATCACCCCATTGGCCTTGGCCGCATCTCCCTCGGTCAGTTGCAGCACCACCCGCCGCGGATTGTCCCAGTCCGGCCTGGGTTCCGCCAGCGGCGCATCGGCGGCATAGGCGGCGGTGGAGATGGAAAGCATCGCGGTGGCGACTGATGTCAGGAGCGTCTTCAGCAAGGGCCTTCTCCCTGTGTTTCGTTGTACCTTGGCGCGGGACGATTGCCCGAAGAGCAACTTTTCGCTACAATGTTCGACGCAGGCAAGGCCGATCTGGTCTGTGAACCATCATGGCCTGTGGGTGTCGTGCTTCGGGAACAAAATACATGAAGTATACAGTTGCGGTCGGAGAAGAGTTTCCCATCGACAGGGTGACGGTAGTGGAGTCTTCTCAAGAAAAAAAATATCACACGCATCCAATCGATAGGTTTGTGCTTGTTGCGTTTTGCGTTGGAATAGGGTCGTTGGCAGTCTCTGGCGTAATAAGCGTTCTGAATTCAGATTACAGTTATCTAGAGTCTGTATGGAGGGCAGTTTCGATTCCGCTCTACCTCATGATCGGCTACTATTTCAGTGCTAAGACGAGGTAGGCGAGTGTATATAGTTAACAGAGGAAAGGAAGTGACGACTCTCGAAATCGTTCTTCCAAATAGGTCATTTGAGAGACTTGTGGCACTCAAGGAAAGAACGGAAGCCGTTTCCATTGAAGAAGTAATAAAGAACGCTCTGCGGCTGTATGAGTCGATGATTGATGAACGGGATGCCGGACACGAGATCCTGGTTCGCGATAAGGACGGAAACACTCTGAATTATCGAATCTTTGCCTGACAGAACTGAACCGCCGGCGGATCAGTGGCCGAAGAATTTGAATGCCGAGAGGATGGCGACACCGGCGGCAATCATGGCGCCAAGGCGGATGGTCAGGTCGCGCTTGGCGAGTTCGATGTCCGTGTGTACCGCCGCAATCCGGGTTTCCAGCTTGGTGTCCAGCCTCTCGATGTCCGTGCGTACCGCCGCAATCCGGGTTTCCAGCTTGGTGTCCAGCCTCTCGATGTCCGTGTGTACCGCCGCGATCTGGGTTTCCAGCTTGGTGTCCAGTCGCTCGATGTCCGTGCGTACCGCCGCGATCTGGGTTTCCAGCTTGGTGTCCAGCCGCTCGATGTCGTGACCCGTGGCCAAGCCCGCCTCCCCCGAGGCGTCGATGAACGCCTCGGTGATGGCATCGGCCTGCGGCTCGGGGATTCCGCCCTGCCGCAATCGGTGCGCGAACTTCAGGGTGTCGAAGGTGATCGTCGTCATGGTCCCACTTTGAGACTTCAGCCGGCCGGAGTCAACGCCCCCTCAGTCGCTGGCCAGAAGCTCCAGATACCCCTCGCGCAGTTCGCCATAGCGGGCGACCAGGAAGGGGAAGTTGGCGAGTTCGGCCTCGTCGAGGCGGCGGAGGAATCTGGCCGGGCTGCCGGCCCACAGCTCGCCGGACTTCACCCGCTTGCCGGGGGTGACCATGGCGCCGGCGGCCACCATGGCTTGCGACTCGACCACGGCGCCGTCCATCACCGTCGCTCCCATGCCGATGAAGCAGCCGTCCTCCAGCGTGCAGGCGTGGATGATGGCGCGATGGCCGATGGTGATGTCGGAGCCGATGTAGGTCCCGAACTTGCCGCCGGTGACGTGGACCACCGAGTTGTCCTGGATGTTGGTGCGCTCGCCGATGCGGATCTCGTGCACGTCGCCCCGCACCACGGTGCCGAACCAGATGGAGCACCCCTGGCCGATCACCGTGTCGCCGATCACCACCGCCGTCGGGGCGATGAAGGTCTCGGCATGGATGGTGGGGGTGACGCCCTTCCAGGGCAGGATGAGTCCGCTCATCGTCTCGATTGCTCCTATTGGTGTCTCAGGGGAACAGGGGCTGCTGTTCCAGGCCCGTGGTCTCGGGGAGCCCCATCATCAGGTTGAAGTTCTGCACCGCCTGTCCCGACGCCCCCTTGACCAGATTGTCGATGACCGAGCAGATGATCGCCCGTCCCGGCATGCGGTCGGCGAACACGCCCATCAGGCAGGTGTTGGAGCCCCGCACGTGGCGGGTATGGGGCACGACGCCCTCCGGCAGCACGCGCACGAACGGCTCGCCGGCGTATCGTCCGGCCAGGGCCGTGCGCAGCTCGGCGGCGGTGACGCCCTCGGCCAGGCGGACGTAGATCGTGGACAGGATGCCCCGGCTCATGGGCATCAGGTGGGGAGTGAAATTGACGATCACCGGCCGCCCGGCGGCCTGGCTCAGTCCCTGCTCGATCTCCGGGGCGTGGCGGTGGGAGGCGATGCCATAGGCGTGGATGCCCTCGGCCACCTCGCAGTAGAGCGAGCCCTCCTTGGCGGCGCGGCCGGCGCCCGAGACGCCCGACTTCGAGTCGATGATGATGTCGTCGGCGGCGATCAGCCCCGCCTGCAGCAAAGGTATCAGCGGCAGTTGCGCCGAGGTTGGATAGCAGCCGGGACAGGCCACCACCCGCGCCCCGCGGATCAACGGCCGCGCCAGCTCGGTGAGGCCGTACACGGTCTCCTTCTGGATCTCCGGGGCCTTGTGGGGGTGGCCGTACCATTCGGCGTAGGTGTGTAGGTCGTGGAAGCGGAAGTCGGCCGAGAGGTCGATCACCTTGACCGACGAGGGCATCCCGGCCACCACCTCCTGGGTCGTGCCGTGGGGCAGGCCGCAGAACACCACGTCCACCGCCGAGTAGTCCACCGCCTCCAGGGCCACCAGGCCCGGCAGATCGAGGCCGGCGAGATGGGGAAACACCGAGCCGAGGTCGTGGCCGGCGCGCCGGTCGGCGGTCAGGACGGTCATCTCCGCCTGGGGATGGCGGGCCAGCAGGCGGATGAGTTCGGCTCCCGTGTAGCCGCTGGCCCCGAGAATGGCGACCCTGATCATGGACGATCCTTCCGCCGGGCCACGATCTTCTGGTACAGGCCGCCGAAGTAGGTGCGCTTGGTCCAGGCGAAGGCGCCGGGCGTGGTGGCGTAGTCCTGGATTTCCTTCTGCCACAGGTCCTTGGCGAACGGCTCCAGGGTGTCGAAGACCATGCTCATCACCCCCTTCAGCGGGTGGAGGGCGGCGGGCCGGTGATAGTCCACGAACACCACCTTGCCGTCCGGCGTGATGACGTCGAGGAGGGCGTTGACGATCATCGTCTTGTAGTGCTCCGGCACCTCGTGCAGCAGGAAGAAGCAGGCCACCACGTCGTAGGGACCGCCCGTCGGCCGCGCCGCGTCGCCAAGGCGCACCGTGGTGAAGGGCATCCCTTCCAGTTTGCCGCGGCAGCCCGACACCTGGATGGGCGCCACGTCGGTGACCACCAGGTGTCCGGTCGGCCCCACCGCCCGGGCCAGGCTGGCCGAGAAGTTGCCATAGACGCAGGCCGGCTGCAGCACCCGGGTGCCCGGAGCGATCTCCTCGGTCACCGCCGCGGTCAGGCGGTGCATGTTGCCCCACAGGATGGAGTGCACCACCGCCGGATGGTCGAACACCGCCCGGCCGACCCGGCTCAGGTAGGCCCAGTGGTACACGTCCCGCAGATAGTCGGGGATGGTGATCGGCTCGGCGGCGGGAAAGGGCACCGGTTGCGCCACCGCGGTCGCGGCGGCGGCGGTCGCCCCCGCGTCGGCGAGAGACAATTCAAGTTCCTCCCGCTCGGTGGACCGCGCGGCGTTCCCCTCGAATTGACTCATCGACCACGTCCCCCCACATGCCACCCGTCGGCGGATTCACCCCCCCGCCGCGTCGAAACTTTCCGCCCGCCCGCCATCAGACTTCCCGCCATCAGGCTTCCGCCGTGGCCGCCGCGCCATGCCGGAATGGCGACACATGGCGATGATGGTTGTGACCGAGACGATGTCCTCCAAGCGGATGCCCACCCAGCGGGTTCCCACCGGAGCGATGCTCGTCGCCGCCCAGGGCCTTGACCGGCTCGGGTACCGCCGCCCGACTGGCAGGCTCGGCACGATGGTGCGGCGCATGGCCATAGACCTGGAGCGCGCGGGCCTGGAAGGCGTCCACCAGGCGGCGGACGCCGTCGCCGGAAATGATGCTGGCCAGCATGGAATAGCGCATCGACTGGAACTCGAAGCTCACCCGCAGGGCGACCTGGCTGCCGCCCTCGGGGGCCTGGTCGAAGGTCCAGAGCATGTCGAGGTGCCGGAACGGCTTGTCGCTGGACGTGACGTGAATCGACCCGGGCCGGCTCAGCACGGTGCGGGTCTGGAACTCCTGACGGACCAGGGGCAGGCCGATGACCTGCCGGGTGTGGTACCCCTCCCCGTCCTTTTTGACGACGGTGGCGGCGACCCACCAGGGGACGAATTCCGGATACTTCTCGACATCGGCGACGAGGTCGAAAAGCTGCTCCGGCGCAAAGGCAAGATGCCTGTTGACGGCATGCATCGGCATGCGTTGGACCCTCCCCGGTGACGGTACTCTGTGCTCTCTGGCATTATTGGGACGGGACCACGCGGCCCGATCCTGTCTGTCATTCGCAACGCTCCGACAAGTTTGTCGCGGGACGCGGCGTTCATGTCAAGTCTCGCGTTGCGTTCCCCGCTTTCGCCCTCCGCACCCGAGTCGCGCCGATGGGCGTCGGAGAGCCCCGCCGGAGCCGTCCGGACGCCATTTCGCACCCTGATTCACCCGAAGATCACGGCAGCCGATATACGAAATGTTCAAGATTGGAAACGGGACCCTTTACCTCGGTCCGATAATGAGGTAGGTGCTGCGCATGTCTGTGATAAAGTTGCTCAAACGCCAGCCCTTGGGGGAGGGAACTCACCGAAATGGAAACGATCAAGACTGACATCGCCATCGTCGGCGCTGGCGGTGCGGGCCTGCGTGCGGCAATCGCCGTCGCCGAGGCCGATCCCAGCCTGAAAATCGCGCTGATTTCGAAGGTGTACCCGATGCGCAGCCATACCGTCTCGGCGGAAGGCGGGGCGGCCGGAGTCATCAAGGAGAACGACAGCCTCGAATACCACTTCCACGACACGGTCTCCGGCGGGGACTGGCTGTGCGACCAGGACGCGGTGGAGTATTTCGTCAACACCATCCCGAAAGAGCTGACCCGGATGGAGCACTGGGGCTGCCCGTGGAGCCGTGAGGCCGGCGGCAAGGTCGCGGTGCGCCCGTTCGGCGGCATGAAGATCGAGCGCACGTGGTACGCGGCCGACAAGACCGGCTTCCACATGCTGCACACGCTGTTCCAGACCTCGCTCAAGTACCCGTCGATCACGCGGTTCGACGAGTTCTTCTCCACCGATCTGCTGGTGGATAACGGCCGCTGCCATGGCGTCAACGCCATCGAGATGCGGACCGGCGTCATGCATGCGTTCCAGGCCAAGGCGGTGATCATCTGCTCGGGCGGCGCGGGCAAAATCTTCCCGTTCACCACCAACGGCGGCATCAAGACCGGCGACGGCATGGCCATGGCCTACCGCGCCGGCGTGCCGCTCAAGGACATGGAATTCGTCCAGTACCATCCGACCGGCCTGCCCATCACCGGCATTCTGCTGACCGAGGGCTGTCGCGGCGAGGGTGGCATCCTGACCAACAAGGACGGCTACCGCTACCTGCAGGACTATGACCTGGGGCCGCCCGATCCGTGGCCGCGTCTCAAGGCCATGGAGCTTGGCCCCCGCGACCGCCTGAGCCAGGCCTTCTGGCACGAGCAGCGTAAGGGCCGGACCGTCAAGACGCCCTACGGCGACATGGTTCACCTGGACATGCGCCACCTGGGCGAGAAGCTGATCAACGAGCGCCTGCCGTTCGTGCGCGATCTGGCCCGCAGCTACATCGGCGTGGACCCGGTCACCGATCCGGTGCCGGTGCGCCCCGTCGTGCACTACATGATGGGCGGCATCCACACCGACATCGAGGGCGCCACCCCGGTCAAGGGGCTGTATGCGGCGGGCGAGTGCGCCTGCGTCAGCATCAACGGCGCCAACCGGCTGGGCTCCAACTCGCTGGGCGAGCTTCTGGTGTTCGGCGCCCGTGCCGGACGCAATGCCGTGGCCTATGCCAAGGGCGAGGGCAAGGACGTCAAGGACGCCGTGTTCCGCGATCGCTCCAAGGCCGCTCTCGACCGGGTGGAGACCATCTTCAGCCGGCAGGGCGGGAAGGAGAGCCTCGCCGGCCTCCGCCAGGAGATGAACGACACCATGGAAGACGGTGCCGGCATCTACCGCACCGAGCAGACCCTGACCTCGACGGCCAAGAAGATCGACGAAGTCCGGGCGCGCTATGCCAACGTGTCCGTCAAGGACAAGAGCCGCGTGTTCAACACCGACCTCCTCTACACGCTCGAGGTGGGGGCGATGCTGGACGTGGCGCAGACGCTGGCCCATTCGGCCCTGCAGCGCAAGGAGTCGCGCGGCTCCCATCAGCGACTCGACTACGAGAAGCGCGATGATGTCAACTATCTGAAGCACACCCTGGCGCACTTCAATGGCGACGGTAATCCGAAGATCGATTACCTCGACGTCGTCATCACCAAATCGCAGCCGGCGGCGCGCGTCTACGGGGGGGCAGCAGGCCAATGAGCAGCAACAAGCGCACCATAACCTTCGAGGTCATGCGGTACCGCCCGGAATCCGACGCGGAACCGTCGTTCCAGTCCTACAGCGTGCCCTGTGAGGAGGAGTGGGTCGTTCTCGATGCCTTGAACTACATCAAGGATCATCTGGACAGCTCGCTCAGCTATCGCTGGTCGTGCCACATGGCCGTCTGCGGAAGCTGCGGCATGATGATCGACGGCGAGCCCACCCTGTCGTGCAAGGCATTCCTGCGGGATTACGGCTCGACCGTGCGGGTCGAGCCGCTCAACAACTTCCCGATCGAGCGCGATCTGGTGGTGGTCATCGATGACTTCATCGAGAAGCTCACCAGCCTGCAGCCCTACATCATTCCGAAGGAACCGAGGACGGTCGAGCAGGGCGAGTACCTGCAGACGCCGGCGCAGTTGAAGAAGTTCAAGCAGTACACGCTGTGCATCAACTGCCTGCTGTGCTATGCGGCCTGCCCGCAGTATGGGTTGAGCCCCGAGTTCGTCGGTCCGGCGGCTCTGGCTCTCGCCCATCGCTACAACCTGGACTCCCGCGATGGCGGGCGGGCGCAGCGGCAGGAGATCGTCGCCAGCCATGATGGCGTGTGGGAGTGCTCCTTCGTCGGCGCATGCTCGGAGGTCTGTCCGAAGCACGTCGATCCGGCGGCGGCGATCCAGCAGGGCAAGATCGCCAGCACCGTGGACTACTTCCTTGGCTTCCTGGGGGGGGGACGCTGATGAGCCGCAAACCTTACGTTCGACCGATTCCGAAGACTTCGTGGTTCATGCGTCAGGGCCGCTACAAGCGGTACATGGCGCGCGAGGTGACGTGCCTGTTCATCGGCGCCTACACCGCCGTGCTGACGGTGGGGCTGATGCGGCTGGCCGAGAGCGAGGCCGCCTACAACGCGTTTCTGACGGCGTTGAAGGCTCCGGGCTCGATCCTGTTCCACGTCGTCGCGTTCCTGTTCGCGGTCTATCACTCCTCCACCTGGTTCAACGTCACGCACCAGGCCATGCCGATCCAGCGTGGCGATGAGTTCGTGGCGCCCGGTGTCATCGTCGGAACGCACTATGCGATCTGGGCGGTGGTGTCGCTGGTGGTCCTGTTGGTAGCGGGGGTCTGAGCCATGGCCAAGTCACACAAGCCGATCGTCTGGGGGCCTTTCGCCGCCGGCGGTACCTTTTCGGCGTTTTTCAACCCGGTGTTGATTCTCATCACCGGCATCCTGGTTCCGCTCGGGGCCATGTCTCTGTCCTATGAGCGGGCTCATGCCTTTGCCGACAACTGGATCGGCAAGCTGATCCTGTTCGGCTTCATCGTGCTGCCGGCGTGGCATGCGGCGCACCGTGCGCGCATCACGGTCCATGACTTCGGTCTGCGGGCTGATATTCTGATGGCGACGGTGTTCTATGCGACGGCGGCGGTGCTGACGGTGTTGTCGGCGGTGGCGCTGCTGAAGATCTGAGGGAAGAAGGTGAAGGACGAGGGGCCGGTCATGCGAATGCATGCCTACGGCATGACAGGCCCCTCGTGCTCCCCGTTAATTCCAGGATGAAAAGTCCTGGGGAGCTCGAGGGGCCTTTCGGCCCCTCGAAAACTTTCTTCTCCTGTTTATTCATTATTCGTATTTCGTTCCCGCATCCGGCACGGAGGCCCCCATGCCAGAGTACCGCTCCCGAACGTCCACCCACGGCCGCAACATGGCCGGCGCCCGCAGCCTGTGGCGCGCCACGGGAATGACCGAGGCGGACTTCGGCAAGCCCATCATCGCCGTCGTCAATTCCTTCACCCAGTTCGTCCCCGGCCATGTCCACCTCAAGGACCTGGGACAACTCGTGGCCGCCGAGATCGCCCGTCATGGCGCCGTGGCCAGGGAGTTCAACACCATCGCCATCGACGACGGCATCGCCATGGGTCATGCCGGCATGCTCTACAGCCTGCCCTCGCGCGAGATCATCGCCGACTCGGTGGAGTACATGGTCAACGCCCATTGCGCCGACGCCATGATCTGCATCTCCAACTGCGACAAGATCACCCCCGGCATGCTGATGGCGGCGTTGCGGCTCGACATCCCGGCCGTGTTCGTTTCCGGCGGCCCCATGGAGGCCGGCAAGGTGGTGCTGGACAACCGCCAGGTTGCCGTCGACCTGATCGACGCCATGATCGCCGCCGGCGACGAGCGGGTCTCCGACGTTGACGTCGCTGCCTATGAGCGCTCCGCCTGCCCGACCTGCGGCTCGTGCTCGGGCATGTTCACCGCCAACTCGATGAACTGCCTGGTGGAGGCGCTGGGGCTGGGCCTGCCCGGCAACGGCAGTCTGCTCGCCACCCACGCCGACCGTCGCTCCCTGTTCCTGAAGGCCGCCCGGACCATCGTCGACATCACCCGCCGCCATTACGAGGCCGGCGACGACTCGGTGCTGCCGCGGCGGATCGCCAGCTTTGCCGCGTTCGAGAACGCAATGGCCCTGGACATCGCCATGGGTGGCTCCACCAACACGGTGCTGCACCTGCTGGCGGCGGCGGTGGAGGCGGGGGTGGACTTCACCATGCGCGACATCGACCGGCTGTCGCGACGGGTGCCCCACCTGGCCAAGGTGGCCCCCTCCACCCAGTTGTACCACATGGAGGACGTCCACCGCGCCGGCGGCGTCATGGCCATCCTGGGAGAACTGGAGCGGGCCGGGCTGATCAACCGCGAGCCGCCGACGGTCCACGCCCCCTCCATGGGAGCGGCCATCGCCGCGTGGGATGTGCGCCGCTCCGACGATCCGGCGGTGGAGACCTTCTATCGCGCCGCCCCGGGGGGAGTGCGCACCGTCGAGGCCTTCAGCCAGGAGCGACGCTATGCCACCCTGGACCAGGACCGCGAGCTTGGCTGCCTGCGCGACCTGGAGCACGCCTACAGCCGCGACGGCGGCCTTGCGGTCCTTTACGGCAACATCGCCCGCGAGGGGTGCATCGTCAAGACGGCGGGGGTGGATGCCTCCATCCAGACCTTCTCCGGGCCGGCGGTGGTGTGCGAAAGCCAGGACGAGGCGGTGGCCGGCATCCTGAGCGGCCGCGTCAAGCCGGGCGACGTGGTCATCGTCCGCTACGAGGGGCCGAAGGGCGGGCCGGGCATGCAGGAGATGCTCTATCCCACCAGCTACTTGAAGTCCCGCGGCCTCGGCAAGGTGTGCGCGCTGATCACCGACGGGCGATTCTCCGGCGGCACCTCGGGCCTGTCCATCGGCCATGTCTCGCCCGAGGCGGCCGAGGGCGGCGAGATCGCCCTGGTCCAGCCCGGAGACACCCTCCGCATCGACATTCCGAACCGCACCATCGACGTCCTGGTGGACGAGGCCGAACTGGCCCGCCGCCGTCAGGCCATGGAGGCCCGGGGGGCTGGCGCCTGGGCGCCGGTGGACCGCAAGCGGCCGGTGTCGGCGGCGCTGCGGGCCTATGCCGCCATGACCACCAGCGCCGCCCGTGGCGCCGTGCGCGACGTGTCGCAGGTGGAGCGGCGGGGTAGCTAGGTCTCGGGTCATGGACGGAGCGCTGGTGCTGTTCTCGGGCGGGCAGGACTCCACCACCTGTCTCGCCTGGGCGCTGGAGAGGTTCCCGTCGGTTGAGACGGTGGGTTTCGCCTATGGCCAGCGCCACGCCGTGGAGCTGGACTGCCGGCCGGTGGTGCGCGAGGGGCTGAAGCGCCTGTCGCCCCGCTGGGCGGAGCGACTCGGGACGGACCACATGGTGGACGTCCCCGCCCTGTCGGCCATCGGCGCCACGGCGCTGACCGCAGACCGGGCCATCGAGATGGGCGCCGACGGCCTGCCCACCACCTTCGTCCCCGGCCGCAACATCGTCTTCCTGACCCTGGCCGCCGCCGTCGCCTACCGCCGCGGCATCTCCCACCTGGTGGTCGGAGTGTGCGAAACCGACTACTCGGGCTATCCCGACTGCCGCGACGACACCATCAAGGCCATGCAGGTCACCCTGAACCTGGGCATGGCAAGCCGCCTGGTCATCCACACCCCTTTGATGTGGATCGACAAGGCCGCCACCTGGCAAATGGCCGCCGACCTGGGCGGCGAGCCCCTGGTGCGCCTGATCGAGGAGGAAACCCACTCCTGCTACCTGGGCAATCGCACGCTGCGTCACCCCTGGGGCCGGGGGTGTGGCACCTGCCCAGCCTGCCGCTTGAGAGCGGGAGGACACGAGCGGTGGCGCAGCATGGCCGGAGCATGCTAGCATCGGCACGTCCAACGGTGCAGGCGGGAGGGGGCGCGATGTCGGCGGAGACGATGTACGGTGTTCATCCAGGCCTGTTCAAGTCGGAACCACCCAACGGCCGTGAAGTCGTGCGCTCGCTGTTCTGCGGTCGGGAGTATGAGCTGCAGTACTGCACCAGCACTCTGCGAGATAGCATGGTTAGGGATGGTGAGCAATCGCGAGACTTTGACAAGCAGCCTTGGATCATCCATGGCGAGTCCCGTGCCGGAAAGTCGCATCTGGCCCGTCGGATACTGACCGATCTGGACAATGGAGAGGACATTCTCAGCTTTATCATTCCGGCACGTGAGCGCCTCCAGGCGGTGAAGGTGATGGAGACCCTTTTCAACAAGATTGCCAATGAATTCACCTCACGCCACAGTAGCCGCAGTCTCTGGGAAAAGGCAAAGGACGTCGTCGCCGAGTCACCGGAAACTGAAGTCGTCCTAGATATCATCGACAAAGTCCAGGCCTTGTCGCACTCGGTTGAGGGCATCGATCTGACGATCAGCGCGACGACCAAGGACGCGTTCGAAGTGGGAGGAAGTACCAGTATCCTTCCAGGAATCCTCAAAATACTTGCCAAGTCCGGTCGCCAGAACACTGATGGTCGGACGACCGTCTTTAAACTGCGCCCACCGAACGCCGATGACTACGTTAATTATTGCTCACTCATCATCGGTGTTCTCAGGAGAGAGTACGGTGTCAAGTCCGTGCTCGTTCTGGTGGATGACGTTGACCTTATTGAAGGATACAAAGATCCGGAGCAGAACGGACGCGTTCAAAGATTGATCCTCGCCGCATCCTTGATCGCACTGCATCAGATTCCCTGTGTTGAAGTGGTCGTGACATCGCGAAGCTGGTACGCTTATGCAAATAAGGAATTCCAGGAACTCGTGAACCTGTATGATTTTGACATGAGTGAAAATGAAATAGTTGAAATTTACAGGCGACGCTGGAAGGCTTACGCACCAAGAGTGCCAGGTGGATTTCTGAACGAGGATGCTTTGTTGACTGCGGCGCAGGATGTCCAGGGCATCCCAGGTGTGTTCTTGCAGCACATGGATACCGCGTTCAAGTCTTTTCTGTACGAAAAGGATTGGGGGCCTCGGGACTACGATTGGTACTTGAAAGTGTTTGTTAGGAGGTTCACAAGATGTCGTGACAAGCATCCTGATGCTACAAATGCAATACAAAGGCATGTGGAAGCCGGCAGAAAACAAATAGATGTTCGTGAGAATAACATATTCCAAAGTACGATGCTTGAAAATGATTTTGCGTTTCAGAGTTATCATAATGAGCACACGTATTTTATTGATGGGCTTGCCGAGAAAGTAGTGCGTGCCGTTGCGACCATGGATGACACTCAACAAGGAAAAAATTGAGTCTCGTGATGAAACAGGTAAACGAACGCGAGGAAAGACATAACGAGGCCAGGCTGGTGCTGTCGGTCTCGCTGCCGCGGATCGCGCGTCAGTCTTCGCGTGTCTTGAGCGCACTGTCTCATCCTTCAGGTTCATTTGGCCGAAGGTATGGCAGTCTTGTCGACATCCGTGGAGCGGAGGGGCTGGCCGTGCTTGCCCCGCTTCCCCTTTCCCGCCGGCTTGCCGCCGTCAGGACTCTTGAATTGCCGGCCAATGCCTATAAAACCCTTTCCCACATTGTCGGCAAGCTTGGCGTTCCAGATGATCCCGATTCGCCAGCGTCCGCACTGGTCCAGGCCTTTCCCGAAGTGGCGCGGGATAGCGACTATATCGATCTTCAAAGCGCGCCCGTGGACGCCCCCGATGATGGCGGCGACCATAGTGTAGACGGGGTGGAACAGCCCTCCCCCGTGGCCCACGAGCGCCCCCAGGGAGAGGGCGCTCCGTCGCGCCTGGCTCGATTGCTGCAGTTGGTCAGACTGGTCCTGCCCGCCGATGACAGTCTCATCGAGGAGGTTGAGGGCATCGACGAAGCCCGGATTGAGTCCGAGCCTCGTGACCTGGCTCAATTGATGTTCCGGATCGCCGATGTCCTGCGTATTCGCGGGCAGGTGGATGAGGCCCTGCGCACCTGGCGTGAGGACGTGCTCCCGGTCCATGAGCGCCTGGGCGACGAGCGCGAGCGCGCCGTGACCATGGGCCGGATCGCCGATGTCCTGACCATGCGTGGAGAGGTGGACGAGGCCCTACGCATCCGGCGGGAGGAAGAACTCCCGGTCCATGAGCGCCTGGGCGACGAGCGCGATCGCGCCGTGACCATGGGCAAGATCGCCGATATCCTGGCCGATCGCGGGGAGGTGGACGAGGCCCTGCGCATCTGGCGGAAGGAGGTGCTCCCGGTCTTTGAGCGTCTTGGCGACGAGCGGTCGCGCGCCGTGACCATGGGCAAGATCGCCGATGTCCTGACCATGCGTGGAGAGGTGGACGAGGCCCTACGTATCCGGCGGGAGGAGGAACTCCCGGTCTATGAGCGCCTGGGCGACGCGCGCTCGCGCGCCGTGACCATGGGCAAGATCGCTGACATCCTGACCATGCGTGGAGAGGTGGACGAGGCACTACGCATCCGGCGGGAGGAGCAACTCCCGGTCTTTGAGCGCCTGGGCGAAGAGCGCGAGCGCGCCGTGACCATGGGCAAGATCGCCGGCATCCTGGCCGACCGTGGAGAGGTGGACGAGGCACTGCGCCTGCACATCGAGGAACGGTTGCCGGTGGCACGGGCGATGGGGGACATCGACAGCATTGCCCACATCCGGTCTTCCTGTGCCAGGATTCGCATTGAACGGGGAGGTCTCGAGACGGACGAGGCGCCGACCATCCTCGAGGAGTTGACCGAAAGTTTTACCCTGGCGCGGCAACTCGGGCGCGTCGTTGCCATCAGTGCGATCGGCTCGTTGTATGGGCAGGTCCTGGCCGTCTCCGGCCAGATCACCGAGGCGCTGGCGGTTCTCGATCAGGCCGCCGAGGCCTACGCCACCCTCAAGCGACCGGACGATGTTGCCAAAATCCGCGACATACAGGCGACGATCAGTCAATCATCCCGGTCTTCGTCAGCTTGACCCTGTCGGCGAGGCGGGGGGCGTTGACCAGGTGCCAGGCGGTGTACTGCTCGGCGTAGGGGGTTTCCGAGGCCATTCCATCGACCGGGACGATCACGTCGAAGCCGCGAAAGGCGGCGCCGGTGGCCGTGTGCAGGACGGCGCCATTGGCCGCCACGCCGACGGTGATGACCGTCTTGATGCCGTTGTCCTTGAGGATCTTCTCAAGTTCGGTGTTGAGGAACTTGTCGGGACCCGACTTCACCACCGGTTCTTGTCCGGTCATCGCTACCTCCGGCAGGATATCGGTGGGCGCGCTGATGGGAGCCAGGGCGTAGATGACGGTCAGGCCCCTGGTCCGGGCCGTGGCAAGCAGGGCCTTGACCCGGGGGAGCATGGCGACGCAGCGCGGTCGCCGCTCGACGTTGCAGATCTGCGAGGCGATGTCCAGAACCAGAAGCGCCGTGGTTTTCGGCTCAACCGTCACCCTGCCCACGGGCGGAGGGGGAGTCCGCCATACTCATGTTTACAGGCGTTCACAAGCGTCCACCCATGCCTGGAAAAGCGCAGAAATCCTCATGGTCTTGTGCAGTTGTGTCTGGACACGTCCACACTCGTCTACTACAATCCACAAATAGTTTGTGGATTGGTTTGTGGATCAGCTCATGAGGAGGACGCGATGGCACGAGGGGTGAGTCGGCTGTCGGCAATCGCGGTGTCGAGGGCGAAGGAGCCGGGGCGGTACGCCGACGGCGGCGGGTTGTGGCTTCAGGTGGGACCGACCGGCGGGAAGTCGTGGGTGCTGCGGTTCATGCTCAACGGTCGCGCCCGGGAAATGGGGCTTGGACCGTTGCACACGGTATCGCTGGCGGAGGCGCGGACGGAGGCGTTGCGCTGCCGCAAGCTGCTGCTCTCCGGTATCGACCCGATCGAGGCTCGGAATGGGGACCTGGCTCAGGCCCGGCTGGAGAGCAAGCGGGGAATGACGTTCGTGCAATGTGCCGATGCCTTCATCGCGGCCCACGAGGCCGGGTGGAAGAGCGCCAAGCACGCCGCTCAATGGCGGGCGACACTGGCCACATATGCCTATCCGGTGTTCGGTGACCTGCCGGTGCGGTCCGTTGACCTGCCGCTCGTGATGAAGGTCCTTGAGCCGATATGGCAGGCGAAGACCGAGACCGCATCCCGCCTTCGCGGCCGGATCGAGAGCATTCTTGATTGGGCGACGGTGCGCGGCTATCGGACGGGCGACAACCCCGCGCGGTGGAAGGGGCATCTGGACAAGCTGCTGTCCCCCCGATCGAAGGT
>JAMOBE010000001.1:0-92243 GCA_039908285.1 Alphaproteobacteria bacterium | reverse complement strand
GCGACTGAAGACATGCTACGAGTCAATTATGGATAACTCGGTTGCGATGATATTTTTCGCAAGCATATGCCGGCTTATGACAAGTTTGTCTAGGGCGTGACTGTTTCCTAACGGACTCTGATCCAGGACGCCATCAACGAGGTAAACAAGGACCTTGGGAAGGGAAAAATCAGTTCTGATGGCAAAATGGGACCGCAGACCCTGGATGCGCTGAAAATACTCGCCAATGGTGACGAGACACGTCAGCAGTTGCTTGATGCGCTTGCAGAGTGGCGACTGGATGCAACAAACAACACGGAAAAAGACCGCATAGATCACTACAGATTCACAAAAACTCGTTGACAATAACGCACGAGCCGGACAAGTGTCCGGCTCGTGCCACGTCGATACTACCAGCGAGGCGTATCCCACTCGATGACCACCCATCTGTTGCCATATTTACGCACATCATAGGTCGTTGATGTTGCTTGCCGAATTTCCTTCTGACATCTGCCGTCGTAGCATTTTGTCGCCTTCATATCAATCTGAACATCACCGGCTTTCCAGCTCCACTTTCCATCCCTTTTGTTCGGGGGGATGTCCCGGTCTCGCAATATCCGCGCTCCGGTAATGCGATACCTCAGAGTGATGCCCACGGATTTCTTTCTTGACACCATCCCCGCAGGCCCATCCAAACCCATGGCGATTCCGCACAACAGATCCTCCACCCGCACAAAACACGCACGCACCGTTTCGACTGCACAGAGGGGGGTCACCGGGTTGCCGACACATTTGCTGGTCGTCGTGGCATCATCGTGGCCCATCTTGCGCCAATGCCCCGGTTTGTCGATCTTGGGTAGGTTCTTGGTCGAGACATCCGCCGCCAGCGCCTGCGCGCAATAGCCGACAAGAGGAGCCAGCATGGCAGCCAGGCCCATGGTTGTTCTCGCCATATGAAGTCTCCTTTCGAATGATTTTCCCTCCATTCAATATGTTCGTAAAGCGAAAACGGCCCGCCGCCGGTGACGCTCCATCCCATCGACGGCCAGAGATCGACGCCGAGGACTTCGGCGCCAACACCCGCACCGTCCAGGTCCTGCGGCGCTATGGCCAGGACGGCGAGGTTCCGAAATTCACCGCCCTTGACATCGTCGACCGCGGCGCCCCGGCCATCGCCAAGGCCCGCGACATCGTCGCCCAAATGCGCGATTTCGACGAGCGTCGCGCCAACGGCCTCGCCAGTGGAATCCTGTCCTATCTCCCCACCGACGAGCACCGCCGCGCCTTCCTCGGCGGCGCCCCGCACAAACCCCTGCCTTTCGGGGTCAAGTCCATCGCCCCCGACAACCTCGCCGGCACCACCGGCGACGATACCCTGGGCCAGGCGCCTACACAGGAGGAAAAGAAACCCCAGGAGTCCGAGCCCACCGCAGGCGACGAGTCTGAGAAGACGCAGGAAACCGAGACTCCAACCAATGACGAGTCGCAAAAGCCGCAGGAGCAACAGACGGCGGAAACTCCCCCCAGCAATTCCGAGGGATCGGAGCAACGGTCGGAACAGGACACGGCCACACCACCCGACTCCACCGATGACGAGACGTCCGATCTGCCAGACTCCCCGCCTGACGAGCAGAGCGACGACGAACAACTCGCGATGCAACAGGATAATGAGTTCATCGCCAAGGATCCAGAGCAGTTTTTCAAGAACAACAAGGGAAAATTTCTTGACGACGGGCTTGGAGGGAACAATGGTCAGTGCGTGTCTCTGGTCAAGCAGGCGGTTCCAGGCATCGGTCAGACCAAGGATTGGCGGGAGGGGGCCAAAATCACGCCGACCAACAGCCCACCGCTGAAACCCGGAACCGCCATCGCGACCTTCAAGGATGGAAAGTACCAGGGAAACAGGAAACACGCGGCGATATTCCTGGAGTATGCGGAAAACAATGGTGAGAAGGGTATAAAGGTTATCGACCAATGGAGTAATCAGCCGACTCAGAAGCGCTTCATTCCATTCGCTCCTGGGGCCAAGACGCAACAGAACGCGGGTGCATACTCAGTTATCACCAAATAGGAAAATACAATGAAGCTTTGGCCAAGTTTGTCGTTGTACAATATACTGTCGTCTACAGCATGGATTATGCTGATGACAGGAACTTTTGTGACAAGTTGGCCAGTATCTGTGATAGCTTCTGACAAGCGACCAGGGTTCCTGGTCGCTTGTCCACCCTATTGGCCAGGCTTGGATGCACCGGGGGCACCACTCGACAAACGTAGGGGATATTCAGCAACGAGGGAGTTCAATCACTATTTTGTGCAGCTTAGAGAAGAAGAGGATGGTTCTGTATCGTCCAATGAAGAAATGCAAGTCGATTGTCGTTATAAGGGCAATAGACATCTGACCATCGTCATTCCTGGAAATGACATATCCTGCCGGGAGACCAGCCATCCCCATGTGCCGAAGGTGAATACCCTGGTGTGCGAAACCCGCGGGGATGCTGCATTGGCGGGATCAGTGATCATGAGACTGGCGGAACCTGTCACCGCGAAGACATCCATCAACACGTTGATGCTTCGTCAGACCCTCGAGGCCATTCGCGACGCCGGCTCATGCCTTGGCTATACGGATACCGTCACCCGGACATTCGACGATGGCTCGCCCATGGAGATAACTCTCTCCAAGGAATCAGAACACATAGAGGTGCGATTTTCCGCAGTTTCGAAACTATCCCGGCAGATAGAATTGATCAGACAGCGCGCGCACGCAAAAGACACAATAGCCTATGATATAATGATGAAATATGGTATGAACTGGGAATATGAGAGCGACGCAGGTCTTAAACAAAGATGGAACGCAGACGGACCAAATAGATGGACAAGCATTGATGGTAAGATTGCTCTTGATCTGAGCGGGCACTGGCCAAATCTTGACATCTTGAGGCTGACCGACCTGGAAGCCCTCGAATAAGACCATTACCATCACCAGTGCCTGGCGCGGGGAGAGAAGGGCTCCATCGTCTTCGGCCCGCCGCTGTTGACGCTCCATCCCATCGACGGCCATCGCCAAGGCCCGTGACATCGTCGCCCAGATGCGCGATTACGAGCGTCGGGCCAACGGCCTCGCCAGTGGAATTCTGTCCTACCTCCCCACCGACGACCACCGCCGCGCCTTCCTCGGCGGCGCCCCGCCCAAACCCCTGCCTTTCGGGGTCAAGTCCATCGCCCCCGACACCCTCGCCGGCACCGCCGGCGACGATACCCTGGGCCAGAGTTCCTCCAACGAGGACAAGAAACCCCAGGAGTCCGAGACCACCACGGGCGGCGAGTCGGAGAAGCCGCAGCAGAACGAGACTCCGACCAATGACGAGCCGCAAAAACCGCAGGAGCAACAGACGGCGGAAATTCCCCCCAGCAATTCCGAGGGATCGGAGCAACGGTCGGAACAGGACACGGCCACACCACCCGACTCCACCGATGACAAGGCGCCGAGACAGCCCCCGTCCCCGCCTGACCAAAAGGAAGGGATGCTTCGTCCACCAACCAACGATCCGGTCGATCCTCAGACAATATATAGAGACCTTGGTTTTGATCCAGACCAGACGCCAGGGCAGTGGGAGGCTGCCGCCGGAAGCCCATTGAAGGCGATCAAAGCGAATGCGCTGAGTAACGAAGCAATGGAAGCTGCAAGAAATGCAATCAATAATGGGGATTTCCCCAAGGATAGCATTCATAACGGTGAAGCTGATGCCTTTCGTCACGCCCTTTGGAGTTACCGGATGACGCAGGAGTTGGGTCCGGAGGCAGCCAGGGCCTTTGGAGACGGTCACGAGATTACAAGCAAAAACGAGGATGGAGAGCGATTGATGGACCTCTATAACAATCGTGCCGCCTCCGATCTTGCTCGCGATCCAAAAAATCAAGGCCGCGCCCCAGAGGAGGTCATTCGCGAGGCCATGAAGGATGGCAAGTTTCAGTTGCAACCGTTTGTTCTGGAGAAGACGCCAGCGCACTTGAAATTTCCACCCAGGGGCGGTTATATCAATCGATAAGAATTGAACGGCTCCTGACTCGATCATGAGGCAACCATGACGAAACGGCGATGGATCAGAGCGCTTTTCGTCATGGTCCTTTCACTAGGAGCGTTTACCGCGCTAATGGCGTTTCCGTGCTGGACAGAAACAGTGATTCTCATCAATGGCACAACCAAACGCATTCCGAGAGTTGATGTCAAATTCGGAGATGAAGTGCTGTGGCGTGGCTCTTTGGCTCAATTCGACGGATACCGTGTGTGCGTTTACGTTCCTAAAGAGGGGCGTGTTGACGTAGAAATTGAATTTTACGATGGTAACATTCTTTTTGGTTTTGGACCATATACAACCGAGTTGCAAAATAATGGAATAAATTTGTTCTACGTTTTTCAAGACCGCATTAACTATACTGGTATTAGCTCATTCTTCTACATGAAGATAGGCAAAGAAAGCCCGTTCCATATGGTCGCAGATTTCGCCGATATAATACTGACAAAAATGACATGCCCATTGACGATGATCATCCAATATATGAGATAATATACGAAGAGATATATCATAAATTAATATTGCCGATGAAATAACAAGCTGCCTATCGCAAATATCAGGAGGGGCGTGTTATGGGAATCAGGCGAGTTCGGTATATATTTGTCGCCATTTCTGTTTTGTTCGTGCTTACATCAATTATTGATAGATATGTACGCGGCGATGGGGTCTGGCGGAATATTCGCTACATCGGTCACTTCGCTTCTGATGCTCTGGAATTGCTTTTTCCTAATTCGCTGTCTGGACTTATCGATACCGCTGTCATTATGTGTATCGACGATTCTACGAAAATACAAATCATTGTTGCCCAATTCATATTCATCGTTCCAATCGCGTATTATTTCGGCAAGTACGTTGAGGCTGCTGTGAAAAAATACAATGTATGGCTCATCATCATTTCATATATTGCGCTTTCAATTTCTACTGCCATTTTCAGCGCATATATCGTCATCAGGGTATTGTTTGCAGCATGGCTTTGAATTTTGCCCATCCTCACTCTTAGGTGGAGGACCATCACCAGCGCCTGGCGCGCGGCGAGAAGGGCTCCATCGTCTTCGGCCCGCCGCCGGTGACGCTCCTTCCCATCGACGGCCAGAGATCGACGCCGAGGACTTCGGCGCCAACAGCCGCACCGTCCAGGTGCTGCGGCGCTATGGCCAGGACGGCGAGGTGCCGAAATTCACCGCCCTGGACATCGTCGATCGCGGCGCCCCGGCCATCGCCAAGGCCCGTGACATCGTCGCCCAGATGCGCGATTTCGACGAGCGTCGCGCCAACGGCCTCGCCAGTGGAATCCTGTCCTATCTCCCCACCGACCACCACCGCCGCAGTCCCTCGGCGAAGCAGTCGGCGAGAAAGGCGAAGACGCCGAACACGGTCGACTTGCCGCCGCCGTTGGCGCCGAGCAGCACGGACAGCGGCGTCAGGTCGGCGAACGTGACGTTCCGCACAACACGGAAGTTCCCGATCCTGATCCGCCCCACCCGCGGCGGAACCCGGTCGCCATTGGTCGCGAGGCAGCCTCCCTTTTGGTTCCGCCGACCGGGCGGCGGCTATCGTCCGTTCATGTTGCCCTGGCCGATGGCCCGATAGGCGGAGATCAGCATCTCGACCACGTTCTCGTGGTCGGTCAGGCGGTCGGTGTTGACGACGATGTCGAAGGCCGTGGGGTCGTTCATCCGGGACTCGAACATGTCCCACACGAACTTGCCATGGTTGTGGTTGACCTCCTCGATCCGGCGCACCGCCGTCTCCCGGTCGATCTTCTCGTCGGCGGCCACCCGTTCGGCGCAGGCCTCCGGCGAGCCGGTGATGCGCACTCGCAGGGCGGCACTGGTGGACAGAATCACGTGGGCGCCACGGTCGAAGATCACCCCGCCCAGTTTGGACAGACTGAGGATCACGTTGACCAGGTGCCGGCGGTAGGTGCCGGGGCTGACGTCGACGCCGGTGACCATGCGGTAGAGCCACAGGTCGCGGGCCTCCCCCACGCCCTCGTCGATGGCCCGGAGGGACTCCGGTTCCGTCTTCAGTCGCTCGGCGATCTTGTCGAGAATGATGCCGTCATAGGCCGGCACCCCCAGGCGCTGGGCCAGCATGGCACCGATGATATCTCCGCCCGACCCATGGTCTCGGGAGATGGCGACGACGGGACGGTCCGGCAGGCCCGACATGGCATGTCTGTTTTCCGCGGAGGCGACCTGAACCATTGCCCGGAGGGCCTCCTGGACATCTGGTAGACTCATGAACCCTGACCCCTTTCTTCAATCTCGGGATGGGTGGACGTCTCCATACTCTTTTTTTGGCATCTCTTTTGGGCATCGTATAGCACAAGCGCCCCGCGAACAGCCACGCACTTTGGGCATGGCTGCATGGACAGATCCGGGACGGAGAAGAACGGGACGGGGAAGAAGATGAACCGGTTCAGCCGAACAGGCGGTCGATATCGTCCTGGCTGATGGCACCGAGCTGCGGTCCGTTGAGCAGCTTCGCATCCTCGTCGAGGAGACCCTCGTCCTCGGGCGGCGGCAGTTCCTGGAAGCTGTCGCGGCCCCAGATGTCGATCATCGCCTCCACCCGTTCCTCGATGAACAGCAGGGTGTTGACGACCTTGGTGATGCGCTGGCCGGTGATGTCCTGGAAGTTGCAGGCCTCGAAGATGGCGATCACGTGTTCCTTGATCTCATCGACAAGGCGGGAGACGGCCGGGTCGGAACTGAGGGACTGGATGGCGGTCGCGGCGGTGTCCACGTGCTCGGCCGAGTCGAGAATGATCTGCGTGGCGGTTTCGGTCGCCGACACCACGGCATCCAGTTCATTGCTCACCACCGTCAGACGATCAACCTCGCTGGTGGTGGGGCGGAGGGTGGCGATCTCGACCTTGGTCTGATGAATGCTGTTGACCAGCGCCTGAAGCTCGGAGCGAAGGTGCATCACCTCGCGATTTCGCTCGGGTCCCTTCACGTCCTCGACCGCCGCCGGCTGAGGGGAAGGGGGGGAAGGCGGTGTGACGAACGCGGTCGTAGCCGCGACCGCGCCGATGGCCCGCACGTCCTCCCTGAGGGCGGCGACCGCGGCGAGAATGTCGGCGATCGTCGGCCCCGTGTCGTCCCGTTCCGTCCCCTGGGACAGCAGGCGCCGCTCCGCCGAGAAAAGCTTCCTGGTCATGTCCGTCCGCTTCGTTTCCCCGGTTGCTCGCCGTATCTACACCAGACCACCACAGGATCGCAAGAAATGCCGTCAGCCGTGACTCCGGATCACGGACGTCGCAGCCAGTGGATACGGACGAAGGCCGGCGAGATCGCTCGGACCAGGCCCATCACCCGCCGAAACCAAGGACACGATGGTTTTGGATCACTATCGGATGTTATTCTCCCCCGGACACCAACCAGATGAAGGACAGGGCCGGATGACGGCACGTCTGAGCCTCGCACCGTCGGATGCCACCTGATGGCCTACCGCAACCATATGTCGCAGTGCATCTACGCTTTTTTCAGTGTTATTCGGACACATATCGTGGTATAAGGGACGGGTTCGCCGGAACATCCCCGGCGAGCCTTCTTAATAGAGCTTTGACGAGGGAATGGCCTTGAGTCGCGGGTCAGTGGCCCGTGGGCGCCATGAAGCAATTGGCGTGCACGGTGGCTCGCTTGTCGTGGCCTCGTTCCTCGGGGGGTGCGTAAGCCCCCCCGGGAAAGCAGGGCCCGGGAAAGCGGGGCCCGACCGGGAGAGGGGGGTGCGGACGAGTATCCATTCGCGATCCGGCGCCTTACGGAGACCTGAAAAGCCCGATGGGGGCCATGGTCTTGGCGCGGTGAAGCTCGTCGATGCGCCGGACGCACACATGATGGACACACGTCACCCATCCAGGGCGTGGATTTTTTCGAGTACTCAGAACACGAGAAGAACGCATGTCGAGAGAGCTGCCGTACATCTCTGGTGATTTCGTCGTGTATCCGACCCACGGGGTCGGCCGGGTGATCGAAATCGAGACCCAGACCATTGGAGGAATCGAACTGGATCTGTTCGTGATCCGCTTCGAGCGCGACCGCATGACGTTGCGCGTCCCCATTTCCAAGGCCAAGAACTCCGGACTGCGCAAGCTGTCGACCCGCAAGGTCATGGACACCGCCCTCACCACCCTGCGTGGCCGGGCGCGCGTCAAGCGTACCATGTGGAGCCGGCGCGCCCAGGAGTACGAGGCCAAGATCAATTCCGGCGACCCGGTTTCCATCGCCGAGGTGGTTCGGGATCTGCACCGTACCGCGACCCAGCCCGAGCAGTCGTACAGCGAACGCCAGATCTATGAGCAGGCGCTGGAACGGCTCGCCTGCGAACTGGCCGCGGTGGAGCAGATCGATACCGAGGCCGCCAAGGAAAATCTTGAAAAGCTCCTGGAAGCCGCTTGACTGCCACCACGCACCGGCCTAAGGGTCCGTCCGGGAATCGGACACGGACTCGAGGAGAGACCCAGGCCTGGACATGATGGTATCCGATAACATATTCGCGACGCTCCGTGGCGGTGCTCGGGTGTGGGCGGTGGGGGCGGTGCACGGCGAGACCGAACGTCTCGCCGCGCTTCACCGCAAGCTCGAGTCCCTTTTCCAGCCCGGTGATCATCTGGTCTATCTCGGCAACTATTTCGGCCGAGGCCCCGACGTGCGCGGAACCGTCAACGAGATGCTGCTGTTCCGCCGCGGCCTGCTGGCCCGCATCGACGGCCTGGCGCCGGAGGACATCGTGTTCCTGCGGGGCGCCCAGGAGGAGATGTGGCGCAAGCTGCTGCAGATCCACATCGCCCCCAATCCCCGGCAGGTGCTGACGTGGATGCTCGACCAGGGAGTCGGAGCGACCATCGCCGCCTATGGCGGTCAGCCGGGCGAGGGACTGGCCGCCGCCGCCGAGGGGCCGGTGGCTCTCAGCCGCTGGACGGGCGGGCTGCGGGACAAACTCAATGCCAACGACGGCCATCCCCAGCTCATGAGCGTGCTGCGCCACGCCGCCTATTCGGCCGACGATGGCCTGCTGTTCGTCCACGCCGGCATCGACCCCAGTCGACCGCTGTCGGAACAGAGCGACAGCTTCTGGTGGAGCAGCCAGACCTTCACCGCCATCCACCAGCCCTACTCGGGTTTCCGCCGGGTCGTCCGCGGCTTTACCCGCCGGCAGAAGGGCGTGCTGGTCGGCAAGTACACCGCCACCGTGGACACCGGCTGCGGCTTCGGCGGCCCCCTCGCCGCCGTCCTCTTCGCCCCCGACGGCAAGGTTATCGAGACCGTCGAGTCCTGATGGAACAAGACAAGGCGGGGGACGCGGCGCGCCCCCCCCCCCGGTCCCCCCGCGGTTTCTGGAGACTCAGCGCCAAAGAGATGACACGGCCGCCGCCAGGTCGGCGAAGTCGTCGATCACGGCGTCGGCGCCAAGCTCCCGCGCCGGTACCGCGGTGTAGCCGAAGCTCACCAGAATCACCGGGATGCCGACGTTGCGGGCCACCTGCACGTCGTTGACGCTGTCGCCCACCATCACCGCCCGCTCACGCGCCACCCCCATGGCGTCGAGCGTCGCCAGCAGCGGCCGCGGGTCGGGCTTGATGAAGGGGGTGGAGCCCTGTCCCACCACCCCGCTGAAGAACTCGGAAAGGCCGAGCTGGTCCAGCAGGTCGATGGCGGCGGTGGTGGGCTTGTTGGTGCAGACGCCAAGCCGCACCCCCTCGGCGCGCAGGGAACCGAGCGCCGCCCCGGCTCGCGGCCATGGACGGGTCAGGGCGGCCGGGGCGGCCTCGTAGAGGTCGAGAAAGCGCCGCACCAGGGCCGGCACCGCCGCATCCGCCGGCGGGGGCAGACCCGCGGCCGCAAGGCCCCGCTGCACGAAGGCCTCCACCCCGTCGCCAACCATCAGCCGCACCGCGTCGTCGTCCACGGCGCGGCCGCCGATCTCCGACAACAGCCGGTTCAGGGCGACCCGCAGATCGGGCACGCTGTGCACCAGAGTACCGTCAAGGTCGAACACCACGCCATATGGACAAGCAGTGGTCGTGCGCATCGGTTCCACCTGAAAAGTTTGGCCGGGAAAAGTTTGGCTTGGCGAGGGGGGCCGGTTATGGCACGCTGGCGGGCCGTCGTCCACGCTGCATGTACTGGTCCCTGAATCTTCATGACAAAGCGCAACATCGCGGCGGTCATTCTCGCCGCCGGAATGGGCACGCGGATGAAGTCGGATCTGCCCAAGGTCCTTCATCCCGTCGCCGGCCGTCCCATGCTCCGCCATCTGCTGGATACCGTCGCTCACCTGGGGGGCGCCCATCTTGGAGTCGACCGGGTGGTGGTGGTGGTCGGTCCCGGCATGGAGGCGGTGACCCAGCTCGCCGCTCCCCATACCAGCGTGGTGCAGCAGGAGCGGCTCGGCACCGGCCACGCGGTGGCCATGGCCCGCGAGGCGCTGGCGGGCTTTACCGGCGATGTGCTGGTGCTCTATGGCGATACGCCGCTGATCACCGGCGCGACCCTGGAACGGATGCTGGAGGCCCGGAGGCGCGGGGGGGCCGGCGGCAACGGCGCCCCGGCGGTGGTGGTGCTGGGCTTCCGGCCCCGCGATCCCGGAGCCTACGGGCGGCTGGTGGTGGGCGCCGACGGTGGCCTCGACGCCATCGTCGAGTATCGCGACGCGACGCCGGCGCAGCGGGCCATCGGGCTTTGCAACTCGGGCGTCATGGCGGTGGACGGAGCCCGGCTGTTCGACCTGGTCGGGCGGATCGGCAACGCCAACGCCAAGGGGGAGTACTACCTCACCGACATCGTCGGCCTGGCGCGGGGTGACGGCGCGCCGTGCGCCTTCGTCGAGGGCGAGGAGGACGAGCTGCTCGGCGTCAACTCCCGCAAGGATCTGGCCGCCGCCGAGGCGGTAGCCCAGGACCGCCTGCGTGATGCGGCGATGGAGGCGGGCGTCACCCTGATCGACCCGACGACGGTCCACTTCAGCCACGACACCCGGATCGGCCGCGACGTGGTCATCCATCCCTACGTGGTGTTCGGCCCCGGCGTCACCGTGGCCGACGGGGTGACGATCAACAGCTTCTGTCACCTGGAGGACGCCACGGTGGCCGCGGGGGTGAAACTCGGTCCCTACGCCCGCCTGCGTCCCGGCGCCGAGATCGGCGAGGGCGCCCACATCGGCAACTTCGTCGAGATCAAGAAGGCGAAGGTCGAAAAGGGCGCCAAGGTCAACCACCTGACCTACGTGGGCGACGGCCGGATCGGGGCTGGCGCCAACATCGGCGCCGGGACCATCTTCTGCAACTACGATGGCTTCAACAAGGCCTTCACCGACATCGGCGCCGGGGCCTTCATCGGCTCCAACTCGGCCCTGGTGGCGCCGGTCAAGGTGGGTGACGGAGCGGTGGTCGGCGCCGGCTCGGTGGTCACCCGGGACGTCCCGGCCGACGCCCTGGCCGTCACCCGCGGCGCCCAGCGGGAGGTGCCCGGCTGGGGCGCCGCCCACCGCCGCCGCAACGGCAAAGCCAAGGACAAAGCCAAGGACGGCAACAAGGGCTGAGCGAGGGTGGACCATGTGCGGAATCGTCGGCATCATCGGCAAGTCCGATGTGACGCCACTGCTGATCGAAGGCCTGAAGCGGCTGGAGTATCGGGGCTATGACTCGGCCGGCGTGGCCACCCTGGTGGACGGCCGCATCGAGCGGCGGCGCTCCGAAGGCAAACTCTCCAATCTCGAGGCGCTGCTGGCCGCCAATCCGCTGGTTGGCCGCACCGGCATCGGCCACACCCGCTGGGCCACCCACGGCGTTCCCAACGAGACCAACGCCCACCCCCACGCCAACGAGCATGTGGCGGTGGTGCACAACGGCATCATCGAGAACTTCCACGACCTGCGCAGCGAACTGACCCGCAAGGGTCACGTCTTCGAGAGCGAGACCGACACCGAGGTGGTGGTCCACCTCATCACCCAGCATCTGCGCGAGGGGAGCACCCCCGAGGACGCCACCCAGCGGGCGCTGAAGCGGCTGCAGGGAGCATTCGCCCTCGGCATCCTGTTCGGCGGCCGGAGCGACCTTCTGATCGCCGCCCGCCAGGGCAGTCCGCTGGCCATCGGCTGGGGCGACGGCGAGATGTTTCTCGGCTCCGACGCGCTGGCGCTGGCCCCGATGACCCAGCGCATTTCCTACCTGGAGGACGGGGACTGGGCGGTCCTGACCCCCGGGGGCGCCGCCGTGCACGACGCCGCCGACCGCCTGGCCAACCGCGAGGTGCGCCAGACCGCTTTTTCCGGGGCGATGATCGGCAAGGGCGAGCACCGCCACTTCATGCTGAAGGAGATCTACGAGCAGCCGGAGGTGATCGGCAACACCCTCAACACCATGTTCAATCCGGTGTCGCGCACCGTGACGCTGCCGCAGCTTCCCTTCGAACTGCGCGACGTGGCGCGGGTGACCATCATCGCCTGCGGTACCTCGTACTACGCCGGCATGGTGGCCAAGTACTGGCTGGAGCATGTCGCCCGCGTCTCGGTGGAGGTGGACGTGGCGTCCGAGTTCCGCTACCGCCGCCCGCACATGGAGCCGGGCGGGCTCGCCCTGTTTATCTCCCAGTCGGGAGAGACCGCCGACACCCTGGCGGCGCTCCGCTACTGCCGCAGCCGGGGCCAGAACATCGTTTCGGTGGTCAACGTGCCGGAAAGCACCATGGCGCGGGAGTCCGACGCGGTGCTGCAGACCATGGCCGGCCCGGAGATCGGCGTCGCCTCCACCAAGGCCTTCACCACCCAGCTCGTGGTGCTGGCCTGCCTGGCCATCGCCCTGGCCAAGGCCCGGGGGGCCATCGACTATGCCACCGAGGCCCGCCTGTCCAGCGCCATCACCGAGGTGCCAGGACGCGCCGCCGAGGTTCTGAAGCACGACGCCCGCATCCGCCAGATCGCCCAGACGGTGGCCGAGGCCCGCGACGTGCTGTATCTCGGGCGTGGCACCAGCTATCCCATCGCCCTCGAGGGCGCGCTGAAGCTCAAGGAGATTTCCTACATCCACGCCGAGGGCTACGCGGCCGGCGAGATGAAGCATGGGCCGATCGCCCTCATCGACGAGAACGTCCCGGTCATCATCATCGCCCCCTCCGACGAACTGTTCGAGAAGACCGTCTCCAACGTCCAGGAGGTGGTGGCCCGCGGCGGCCGGGTGGTGGTGTTCAGCGACGGACTGGGCTCCAACCGCCTGCAGGAGAACGCGGTGTTCACCGTGGCCCTGCCCTATGTCGATCCATTCGTGACGCCGATCCTCTATTCCATTCCGGTCCAGCTCCTCGCCTATCACGTGGCGGTGCTGAAGGGGACCGACGTCGACCAGCCCCGCAACCTGGCCAAAAGCGTCACGGTGGAGTAGAGGCCATGTGGAGAAGTCTTTCCGCCGCCGCCGTTCTTCTCGCCCTGGCGGCCCCGGCCGCCGCCGCCGCCGGGGATCAGACTCCGCCGGACCGCTGCCGGGCCGTCCGCGACGGGTGCGCCGACGCCTGCACCCAGCGCCATCCCGAGGGCGACGCCGCCCGGGTCGGCTGCATCGCCCGCTGCACCGCCGACCACGCCGCCTGCGAAGCCCAGTCCCAGTACGACGCGGCCAAGCCCTGGCTCAACGATCAGGTGGGCAAGATGCGGCGCTTCTACGAGGGCTTCAAGGGCGACGGCCCCCCCGGGGCGCCCCCCGGTGCTCCTCCCCCCGATCCCCGCACTCCGCCAGCCCGCCCCGCCGATCCGCCTGGCGGCAAGCCGATCTGATGGGGGGTGTTCCGGATTACCCTGCCGCCTTCCAGAGTGCACGGGCCTCTATAGGAGACTCGGCGAAGGGTGTTGCGGATGACATCGATTCAGGTTGATGACTTTCCTGGCCAAGGCCTTCTGGCTGACATCGAACCCCTCACACCATTTCTCATATGTCAGCAAGGGCACTCCCTTCCCACCATCCTCGCCACGCTTCTTTCCGTCGTCGAACGTGTGAAAGGCGTCGACGGTGACACTGTAGGCTTCCGACAGAGAAATACACGCTGCCAGCATTATGGCATCGCCGGTTCCGAGCTTTCGACTTCCATTCGATTTTTGGTACGGCAGATCCTTCAACTGCCCGGCCAGCAGCATCACGTTCGGGTCGAGGTTGACAACCCTGAGTCCCCCCCGAATATCCTTCATAAAGGCTGGAAAATCCCCATATGGACCACCGCGAAACGCGCTCGGTACGACCTCGGCAAGGGCAACCGCGCAGGTATGGATCACCACCGAACCTTGCCTGGCATCCTTGACGTACTGCTCAATGCCATCGACGTCGTAGGCGTCGGTATTGTTGCTGAAATACGCATAAAACACGCACGAGTCCCAGAAGACGTTGGTTACTTCAGGCATGGGACTCACCACTCGTCGTCAAAGTCATCATGCGCCCGCGGCTCAATCGCCCCGCGCCACCTCGTCAGGTCAGCCGCCTCGGCCAACTCTCTTACATTGCGGATCTCCAGACGTATGGGGAGCTGCTGATGACCGTCATAATGGGCGACAGCCTCGACAGAAACGTGCTTCTTGAAATACTCCCTAACATTCGGAATCTCGTCCATGCTCATTACGCAGTCGAGTTCGATCCTCCCGACGTCCAGGATCAGCTTGCCCCGCAAGACCGTGCCCCGTGCGTCCAGCACGACTAGCATGCCATCGAACGTCCCGTAGGCAGTGCCAAGGAAGTAACCTGGTGACGCCAGTATATTGTCATCATTCGCAACTTCTGTTACTTCGCGGACACGCTCTTCAAGAAACTTATCTATACGGAATGCACGTCCTTGCCAGAAATGAATTTCCGCATGCGAGAACATTTTCTCGCTGCCGTAGGTGATAATTCGGATGTCATTAAGCAGCGGCTTTGGATACGTGGCAGCCCTGGAGGTGTCTCCATCATGGATGGAGGATACGAGACTCAGCAGACCCTTTACGCTCGATGCTTTCGGCGGGTTGCGTAGACTGACCGCCTTTTCTCGAACGGTGGCGCATGCACTGCCGAATCTCAGATCGGCAATGATATATCGGTGGCGAATCTTGTTGTCGTGCTCCAGGCGGTCCACACGTTTGAGCGCATTGACGAGGGCCCCCAGCTTTTTTGCGAACACGTCCGCCAGCACGAAATCGTTGTCGACTTCGAGTCCGTGTATCTTCAGGGTGATCTGGTCGTCGTCGTCGGCCATGGCCCGCCTTCGCCCCTTCGCACGTCCTCCCCATCATATCGGGACGAGTTTCGTCGGTCAAAAAAATGCAACGACGCGAGCTGCCCCTCACCCCCGAACAAGTCCCCGGATCGACGAGGACATGGCGATTTTTCCCTGGGCGCTGTAGCTTTCGTGGTTGCGGTCGATTTCGCTCAGCTTGTAGAGATAGTTGATCATCAGGCCGGCCGACTGGCCGAGTCCCTTTGGCGAGACGTCGCCGAGCCAGTTCAGCCGTTCCATCCGCGCCCCGTTGGACAGGTGGAAGTGGGCCACCGGGTCGAGGGCTCGCACCGGTCCCCCCGGCGTCTCGGCCGGTCGCTTCTCCCCCCCGAGATAGCGGGCGGCGAGGCGCATGAGGGGCCCTTTCAGGGCCTGGACGGCGGCCTCGTCCGACGGCCAGTCGGGGCGGGACAGCAGCGCCTTGAGCCCGCCCTTGGCGCCGCCCTTGGCCACGGCGGTGATGGCCTTGTGCTCGCTGGAGTTGAGCAGGCCCGGCTCGCCCTCCGCCAGTCGCTGGTCGAGCCAGCGGCGGAACCCGGGGATGGGCGACAGGGTGGCGAAGGTCTTCAGGTTGGGGAACTCGTGGGACAGGCTGTCCACCACCCGCTTGATCAGGAAGTTGCCGAAGCTGATGCCGGCCAGCCCCATCTGGGCGTTGGAAATCGAGTAGAAAATGGCGGTGTCGGCGGCCTCGTGGTCCTGCACCGGCGCCGACTCGTCGAGAACCGCCTGGACGTTGTTGGCCATGCCGTTGACCAGCGCCACCTGGACGAAGATCAATGGCTCGTCGGGCATGCGCGGGTGGAGGAACGCATACAGGCGGCGGTCCGAGTCGAGTCGGTTCTTGAGGTCGTCCCAACTTTGGATGGCGTGCACCGCCTCGTAGGCGATGATCTTTTCCAGGAGCGCCGCCGGAGAATGCCAGGTCACCCGCTTCAGTTCGAGGAAGCCGACGTCGAACCACGATACCAGCAGCGCCTTGAGGTCGGCCTCGAGCGCCGCCAGGGCCGGGGCGCGGCGAGCCAGCGGCATCAGCTCGGCCCGCATGTCCACCAGGAACTTGACCCCCTCGGGCAGGGCGTTGAACTGGGTCAGCAGCCGGATCCGCGGCGGCTCCAGGGCGGCCCGCAGGGCCTGCTCCGCCGCCAGGCGCCCGTCGGGCCCGTCGGCGGCCTGCACGCGGGCGATCGCCGCGTCCACGGCCGCCTGGTCGGCACCGAACTCCCCGGCCAGCATGCGCAGGAAGCGCTCCCGCCCGTCGGCGTTCAGGTTCAGGTAGGCCCGCCCCAGCATGGCCGCCCGCTGGCGGGAGGAGACGTCTCCCCCCCGGGACTCGAGACAGGCCTGCATCTGGGCGCGGACCCGGCCGGCATCGCTGTCGGGCAGGGCGGGCTGAACCGCCCCCACCGTCAACTCGCGGCCGCCCGGACTCCACAGGCGCCACCCCTTCAACCGATCGAGAAGGCGGAAACTCGCGGTCTGGTTCATTGCGACATCATCCGGCTGGACGCGTAACAGGGCTCTCTGAAATATTATTACGCATTCCAGGGCGGGCGGTCAAAGGATTCCGTGCCGTCCGGTCGGGTGGCGGGCTTCACACCGCCCGGCCGATTTCCGCATAGGCGGAGCGGAAGTAGAGGAGGGGCTGGCCGGCCGCGCTGGCGGTCAGCCGCTGGACGCGGCCGACGATGATGACGTGGTCGCCGCCGTCATAGGCGTGCTCGACGCCGCACTCGAGGGTGGCGAGACAGCCGCTCAGGATGGGGACGCCGCTGTCCCAGGTGGTGAAGGCGGTGTCGGTCCACTTGTCCCCCCTGCGGGTGGCGAAGCGGATGGACAGGTCCTTCTGGTCCTCCCGCAGGACGTTGACGGCGAAATGGCCCTCGCAGTAGCTGTCGAGGTTGGACGTATTCCGGTCGAGACACACCAGGACCAGCGGCGGTTCCAGTGACACCGAGGCGAAGGAACTGACCGTCAGTCCGAGTGGTCGCCCGTCGGTGGTTCTGGCCGTCACCACGGTAACGCCGCAGGCGAACGAGGCCATGGCGTTGCGGAATGTGTGCGAATCAACCTTCATCGTCCCCCCGGAAGCGTTCGATCGCCGTAAATACTACACCATGGAGCCGGTCCGCGCCAACGCTGGTCTTGGTCCCGATTGCCCCGGACGGCCATCCCGCGAGTATTGCTCCTGGGCCAGGAATGGCGCAAACTGCGGACATCTGAAACCGGTGCGTCGCCGGCTGATATCTGCCGGTGCGTCCGCGCCGTTGCGCCAACGAGGCTCGAACGATGTCCTTCGCGACTCTTCTGGGAGTGATCTTCGGATTCGGTCTGTTCGTGGGCTCGATCGTCATGGCGACGAGCAACTATCGGATCTTCATCGACGCCCCAAGCTTCGTCATGGTGATCGGCGGCACGCTGGCTTCGACCTTCATCTCCTATGAGCCCCGCTATGTCCTTGGCGCGCTCAAGGTCATGAAGACGATCTTCTTCGCCCAGAAGATCGGTCGCGGTGTCCTGACCAACGAGGTGGGTCGGATCATCCGCTGGGGCTACATCGTCCAGAAGAGCGGCCTGCCCGGCCTCGAGGCCGACGCCGGCAAGGTCCGCAATCAGGACCGGTTCCTCGGCTTTGGCATCGACCTGGTGATCAGCGGCTATACCGGCGCCGAGGTGCGGGAGATCCTGGCCAACACGGTGGAGACGACGTTCCAGCGCGCCACAATCAGCGCCGACATCCTGAAGAACATGGCCAACACGGCACCGGCCTTCGGCATGATCGGCACCCTGGTCGGCCTCGTCATCATGCTGGACACCATGACCGCCGACCCGTCGAAGATCGGCCCGGGCATGGCCGTCGCGCTGATCACCACCCTGTATGGGGCCCTGCTGCAGCGGCTCATCTTCCTGCCGACGGCGAGCAAGATCCAGCAGCGCGAGGAAATCGTCCGGTTTCGCAACTATCTGGTGGCCGAGGGGCTGGCCCTGCTGGCGGAGCGCAAAAATCCGCGCTATATCCAGGACAAGATGAACAGCTTCCTCGATCCGGCGATCCACTTCAACATCGACAGCCACATGAAGGGCCATAAATAATGGCCGACAGTCGCTTCACGAAGTCGAAATGCGAAGAAGCGGAAGACTGGATGCTGACCTATTCCGATATGGTCACGCTTCTTCTGACATTTTTCATCATGCTGGTTTCCATATCGAAGATCGACGCCAACCAGTATGAACAGGTGCAGTCCGGCTTGAAGGAGGGAATCAGCAAGAACAAGACCGAGCGCCCCCTGGAGCAACTGAAGACCGACATGAAGGCGTTGATGGAGACCCTGCAGATCGACGGCTTCGCCGCCGTCGGCACCGACCAGGACGGGGTGGTCTTCGAACTGGCCAGTTCCCTCCTCTATGATTCCGGCGCGGCCGCCATCCGCCAGGACGGCGCCCCGGTGGTCCAGGCCCTGGCCAGGACCCTCCTCGAGCCCCGCTACAATGCCTTCCAGATCGAGGTGCAGGGTCACACCGACGATGTCCCCATCGCCACCGCCATGTTCCCCTCCAACTGGGAGCTGTCGGCCGCCCGGGCCACCGGAGTGGTGAGGATGTTCATCCAGGCGGGCATCCAGCCGCAACGCCTCAAGGCCATCGGCCTGGCCGACGTGGCCCCGAAGGTCAGCAACCGCGACCCCAACAACGTACCGCTGCCGCAGAACCAGGAGGTCAACCGCCGCATCGCCGTCCGCGTCTACCCGCGGTAGGGAAACCAGGGCAAAGCCTACGTTCCCTGATGCGCCCGGGCCAGGGCGCAGAAGCCGGCGACGTCCACCTCCTCGGCCCGTGCCGTCGGGTCGACACCGGCGGCGGCGCACAGGGCCGCGGCATCGCCAAGGGCCTTCAGGCTCGACCGCAGCATCTTGCGGCGCTGGCCGAAGGCGGCGGCGGTCACCCGTTCCAGCACCGGGAACGAGGCCGGCGCCAGCGGCTGCGGCCGGGGTGTCAGGCTCACCACCGTCGAGACCACGCCCGGCGGCGGGGTGAAGGCCCGGGGATGGACGTCGAACAGCGGCTGCACCTCGCACAGCCACTGGGTGATGACCGACAGGCGGCCGTAGCCCTCGGCGCGGGGCGGGGCGGCCAGGCGCTCCACCACCTCCTTCTGGAACATCAAGGTCATGCCGGCGATGGCCCCGACGTCCCGCAGCCAGCGCAGCAGCAGGGGCGTCGAGATGTTGTAGGGCAGGTTGGCGACGATCCGCCGCGGCGCCGCCCCCAGCGCGGCGATGTCCACCGTCAGGGCATCGGCCTCCACCACCTCCAGCCGGCCGGGAAAGGCTCGCTCGACCTCGGCCAGGGCCTCGAGACAGCGGCGGTCGCGCTCCACCGCCACCACCCGACCGGCTCCGGCCTCCAGCAGGGCGCGGGTCAGCCCCCCCGGACCGGGGCCGATCTCGATCACCGTGCCACTGCTCAGGTCGCCGGCGGCGCGGGCGATGCGGCCGGTCAGGTTGAGGTCGAGCAGGAAATGCTGGCCCAGAGACTTGCGCGCCGACAGACCAAGTCTGGCGATCACCTCGCGCAGGGGCGGCAGCGGCGGCAGCGGCGGCGTCTCGTCAGGCATGGTCAAGGCGCCGCGCGGCCATCAAGGCGGCAAGCCGCAGGGCGGCGACAAGACTGGTGTCGTCGGCCCGCCCGCTGCCGGCGATATCGAGGGCGGTGCCGTGGTCGGGCGAGGTGCGCACGAACGGCAGGCCCAGGGTGACGTTGACCCCGCCGGCGAAGTCCACGGTCTTCAGGGGAATCAGTGCCTGATCGTGGTACATGCACAGGGCGGCATCGTACCCGGCGCGGGCCGCCGGATGGAACAGGGTGTCGGAGGGAGCGGGTCCGAAGACGATGATGCCGTCACCCCGCAGTGCCTCGACGGCGGGAGCGACGATATCGATGTCCTCGCGGCCCATGGTGCCGCCCTCCCCGGCATGGGGATTGAGGGCGGCGACGGCGAGCCGCGGCCGATCGAGGCCGAAGTCGCGGACCAGGGCCGCGGCGGTGATGCGTCCGCAGGCGACGATGCCCGCCGTGGTCAGGCCGTCGATGGCCTGGCGCAGGCTGACATGGACGGTGACCGGCACCACCCGCAGCCCCTCGCATGCCAGCATCATCACCGGGCGGATGGTGTCTCCGGCCAGGGCGGCCAGGAACTCCGTATGGCCCGGGTGGTGGAAGCCGGCCTGATAGAGGGCCTTCTTGTGGATGGGATTGGTAACCACCGCGGCGGCCTGCCCGGCCGTCACCAGGGCGACGGCCCGCTCGATGGCGGCGATGACCGCCGGAGCGTTCGCCGGATCCGGCTGCCCCGGCTGGGCGGGACGCGCGAGCCGCAGGGGCAGAACCGGCAGGGCGTCGGCGAAGACCGCCATCGCCTGGTCCGGGTCGTCCCCGTCCACGACGCGGACCGGGACCCCGAGGCCGATACGCCGGGCAAGGTCCCTCAGCCGGTCGGGATCGTCGATGGCGAGGAACGGGGGCACCCCATCGGCGCGCCGCGCCCAGGCTTTCAGTGTGATCTCACCGCCGATGCCGGCGGGTTCGCCCATGGTCACCGCCAGCGGGAGTCCGATCCCGATGGTCACAGACGCAGGTCCACATAGGCATTGCGCCGAACGTCCCGCATGTGGCGCCGCGCCAGCATGTCCATCTTCTCCTGCCCGAGCTTGTTCGACACCTCCTCGCGGGCGGGCAGTTGCGTCGGCGCGTCCCGCTGGCAGACCATCAGCACGGCGACGCTGTTTTCCTCCCCGGTGACCGGGTCACTCGCCTTGTCGAGGGGCAGGCCGAGGATGACCTGCCGCAGCTTGTCGGGCAGCTCGCGGGCCTTCAGGGTGCCGACGGGGCCGGATCGCGGCAGCTTCAGGTCCTGGGCCAGGGCATTGAACTCCGCGCAATTCTTCGCGCCCTTGGACGCGGCGACGATCTCGCGGCGGTTCGGCGCGGCGGCCGGAATCACGATCTGACTGAGGGTGATGCTGAAATCGGCCGAGGACTCGCGGCGTTCGCGCAGTAGCAGAAGATGATATCCCCCGGCCGTGCGTACGCCGGCCAACTGGCCGGGCCGCATGCGGGCGATGGTCTTGTCCAGATCGTCGTCGAGCGCCCCCTGCACGTTCCAGCCCAGGTCGCCCCCCACGGCCGCGGTGGCGCTGTGGGAGAACTGGCGGGCGATGGCGCGGAAATCGGCACCGGCGGAAATCTGTTCGCCGAGCCGTTCCGCGAGCTGGCGGACCTCCGGCTCGCTCTCGGGCGTGTCGACGGCGAGGAAGATATCGGAGATCAGGTTCTCCGGCAGGCCCTGATTGGCTTTGACGCGTTCGAGGTAGGCATCGACCTCCTCGTCACTGACCCGAACGTGCTGACGCAGGCTTTCCTGTATCACCTTGACCCAGGCGATGTCGGCGCGGACCTGGGCGAGCGACGCCTGACGGTCGAGCCCGCGTTCGGCAAGCAGCTTTTCGTACTCCCCGGGGGACAGGCCGTTCTGCTTCTCGAACTGGCCGACGGCACGCTTTACCTCGTCGTCGGTGACGGAAAGCTTGAGTTGGGCCGCCTGCTGAAGCTTGAGCTTCTCGTCCACCAGGATGCGAAGAATCTGGGGCACCAGCCGCCGCCGCACCTCCGGGCTGTCGTTCAGGCCGGACGTGCCGATCACGTAGGCGGTGCGGGCCTCGACGTCGCGGAGGGAAATCACCTCGTCGTTGATGACGGCGGCGATGCGCTGCTGCGACTGCGCCATCACCTGACCGCCGCTGCAGAGGGCGGTCATCAGGCCGAGGCAAAGGGCAAGGGTGCGGACCATGGTCATGCTCTGCTCGCTGTCATAACGATCGCCGCCATGCCGACGGACACGGCGGGGAGAGGGTACAGGGAGCCGGCCCGGCGGAGCAACAGGCCCGTGGTCGGGGGTAAGGATAAGGCGGGGGACGCGGCGCGCCCCCCGGTCCCCCGCATTCCCCGAACCTGCACGGCTAGTTCTCCGCCGCCACCACCGTCACCAGGGCCCGCGACGGCGCGGTCCAGGCCAGGGAGTCGAAGGTCCGGCAGTGGGGACAGCGCGCCGACCAGGCCTCGGCCTCCGCACCACAGGCGGCGCAGCGCCAGGCCGGATCAGGCGGCGCCACGGCGGCCCGGCGCAGCCATTCGTTGGCGGCAGCCACATCCTTGCGCTCGGCCTCCTCCAGCCGGGCCATCAGCCGTGCCGCCCGCCCGGCCCCAGCCGTCGCCTCGGCCCCGCCCGTCGCCTCGGCAACGGGCGCCGCCTGGGTACGGACGCGACCCCACAGTTGCGCCTCCATCGCCGCCTCGGCCACCACCAGGCGGCTTTCCAGGTGATCGGGGGCGAGGGCGGCGAGTTTCTCCGCCCGCTGCGCCCGCCGCAACGCGTCGTCGTCCGGCCAGATGGCGAAGCAGGCCCGGGCCAGATCGGGATGGGGCACCCGCCGCCACGTCCCCTCGACCACGGCGGCGGCCTTGCGGTCCTTGCCCTCCGCCGCCAACAGCGTCACGCACATCACCGCCGCCGGCACGAAGTCCGGCACCCGGTCCAGGGCCTGACGGGCCAGGCGGAGCGCCTCGGCGCGGTCGCCATCGGCCAGGCAGGCGGCGGCCTGTGCGGTGGCCAGCACCGCCCGCAGGTGCGCCTCCCGGTCGGCCGCGAACACCTTCATCCGCCCCGGCGTGGCGAGCAGCCCCTCGGCCTCCGCCCATCGGTCCTCGCCCACCAGAAGATCGAACAGCGCCCGCACCGCCCAGTCGGCATCCCCCCGCAGGGCGACGGCCCGCCGGGCCAGTCCCACCGCGTCCTGGGCATCGCCCGCCTTGAGGGCCAGATCCAGCAGGCCGCGCAGGCCGGCAAGCTCGGTCTCCCGCCGGCCCAGCATGGCCTCGAAGTGCTCGCGCGCCAGGACGTCGTTGCCGGACAGCGCCGCCGCCTGGGCACTCAGCAGCAGGGTCAGGGCCGGATCCCGCAGCCTGGCGTGGGCCTGGGCGGCGAGCTTCCCGGCCCGAATCGAGTCTCCCTCGGCAATGGCGGCGAACCCCTGTCCCAGGGCCGCATAGCCTTTGCTGCGGCGGTGGTCGAGGCGCCGTGCCACCATCCGCCGGGGTAGCCCGCGCATCAGCAGCAGAATCCGCAACCCCAGCACCAGCAGCCCCGCCACCACCACCAGCGCTGCCGCCAGGACCGGCACCGAGGTGTCGACGCGCCAGCCCTCCCATTGAATGGTCACCGCTCCCGGACGATCGGCGAGCCACACGGAGACGCCGACCAGCGCCGTGACCAACACGATGTAGGCGATCACCCGGATCATGGCCTCACCCACCCGTTCTGGCGGCCGCCGAGCGCCCGAGCGCCCGGGCGGTCAGCGCCGACAGACCCTCGTCCGCCGCCACCCTGGCCCGCGCATCGGCCAGCCACGCTTCGGCCGCCTGGGCGGCGGCTCCGCTCAGGGCCTTCATTTCCCGCACGGCTCCGGCCAGGTCACCCGCCTGCATCCGCGCCTGGGCGCGCGCCATCACCGCCACCGCCGACTCGCCGACGGCGGTGCCGTCGGTGCGCCGCACGGTCGCAAGAGCCATCAGCCGCTGCACCGTCCGCTCCGCCCAGCCGCCCCCCTCCGGCGCCACCGAGGCCCGGGCCACCTCGGCCACCAGGCTCTCGAAACGCAGCGCCAGGGCCGCCTGCGTCGGCATGCCCCGGGCGGCGTGGGAGACGAAGCCCGCCGCCGCCTGATCCACCGCCGCGGGCTCGTCCGACAGGGCCCGAACCGTCTGCAGTTCCGTCTCGAAGGCCGAGCCGCGGGCGACCGCGTCGCGAAGCTGGGCCACCGCCAGAGTCAAGGCCAGAGCCGAGTCCTGACGGGCCGACGCCTTGCGGGCCATCTCCTCGACGGCGGCGATGCGATCGAACACCTGCACCATGGTCGCCGGTCCGATCTGGCCGCGGGCGATGACATCGATCCGTCCGGAGACCCCGTCGATCCGGCTTTCAAGCTGCCGGGCGCGCTCCACCAGCGGCGCCGGGTCGACGGCGGTCACCCTGCCCTCCAGGTCGCTCAGCCGACGGACCAGGTCGGGATCGACGGCCGGCTCGGCGGCAACGGGCGGCGAGGAAGGGGCGACCACGACCGAAGCCCGGGTCTCCAGGTCGCCGACCCGCTGTTCCAGGGCCGTAATGACCTTCGTCACGCGATCGATATGATTTACCGCCATGGCCAGGTCGCGCCGCAGGGCCTCGGTGGCGGCGCCAAGCTGGCCAAGCCGCCGGTCCTCCTCGGGGAATGTGGGCAGGACTCCGCGATACCCCTCCGGCACCCGGTCCCGCCACCATGGCAGCGAAGCGACTCCGGCCAGCCCGGCGAAGACCACCACCAGCAGCAGCGCCGCGACAAGCTTCAGCCGCACGCCGGGGCTGGTCCTCGGGCGTCCAGGCTCCAGCTCGGCGTCGGCGGCTCCGGCCGGCGGCGGCGGCCCCGAGCCGGCGGCGAACGGGGCGGCGAACGGAGCGACCGGTCCGCCGCCCGCCGCCGAGTCGGTGCCGGGTCCCTCTCCCTGGTCCTGACGCGTGCTCATGTCACTTCTCCTTGGGCCGATGTCCCGAGGCATCCCGCGGCGAGATCGCCATCGAGAAGCGCCAGCAGGGCCTCCTGATCCGGTCTCACCGCAACTCTGGCGATCCGCCAGGGCAGGGCCACAAGTGTGCTCCGCACGGCCTCGCTCAGGCAATAGGCGCTTATGGAAGCCACACCATTTTCCAGTCCGACCCGCCGCACGAGATCGACGAAGGTGGCGGCTGTGCGCGGCGAATAGAACAGCGCCAGGTCGAGCCCCCCCTGCCGCAGCAGCGTCGCCGTCGCGGGTGACAGCGCGGTCGCCGTCCGCGCCTCGTAGAGTCGCACCTTGCGCACCGCGAATCCGGCCCGCGCCAGGTCGCCACCGAGGTCACCGGCCACCACGCTGCCGGCGGCCTGGAACAGGGCACCGGCCTCGGGCCGCAGCCGCCGCGTCACCAGGGCGGCCAGGGCGGCCACGTCGCCGTCGGCGCTGTCCACGCTGGTGAAGCCGAGGGCCCGCGCCGCCCGCGCCGAGGCGTCACCGACGGCGAACACCGGCAGGTCCCGCTCGGCCGTGCAGGCGGCCAGCGCCCGCGCCCCGTTGGCCGACGTCACCAGAATCGCCTGCACCCCGCCGAGGTCCACCGGCTGGGGAAGGATCTCGATGGCCAGCAGCGGCTCGAACGCCACCTCCAGGCCACGGGCGGCGAGCAGGCCGGCCAATGTCCCGGCGTCCTCTCCCGGACGGGTGACCAGGGCCCGGACCGTCACGACTCAGCCTCCGCCGCCGCCGGCCCGCGACCGGGCCAGAAGGTCGTGGGCGGCGTCGCAAGCCAGCGCCACCGCCGCGTCGACGGCCCCGCGCCGTTCGGCGAAATGGAGATCCCGGCCGTCGGGCTGCACGATCATGCCGCGAAACCAGAGACTCCCATCGCCGGTGATTTCGGCCAGCCCAGCGATGGGCGTGCGGCACGAGCCGTCGAGAACGGTGAGAAAGGCGCGCTCGGCCTCGACGCAGCGGACCGTGTCGGCATGGCTCAGGGGCGCCAGGCGCTCCAGCGCCGCACCATCGCCATCGCGGCAGGTGATGCCCACGGCACCCTGGGCCACCGCCGGCAGCAGGTCCTCGGTGGCGAGCACCGCGGTCGCCTGGTCGGCCAGACCGAGGCGCTTCAGCCCGGCCAGGGCCAGCAGGGTCGCGTCCACCACCCCCTCCTCCAGCCGACGCAGGCGGGTCTGCACGTTGCCCCGCAGCGGCGCCACCTTGAGGTCGGGACGACGATGCAGGATCTGGGCGCCACGCCGCAGGCTCGAGGTGCCGATCACCGCCCCGGCCGGCAGGTCGGCCAGGCTGCGCGCCTTCAGGCAGAGGAAGGCGTCCCGCGGGTCCTCGCGCGGCAGCATGCAGGGGAGCACGATGCCGTCGGGCAGCACCGTGGCCACGTCCTTCATGGAATGGACGGCAAGATCGACCCGCCCCTCCAGCATGGCCTCGTCGATTTCCTTGGTGAACAGGCCCTTGCCGCCGATTTCGGCCAGCGGCCGGTCAAGGACGATGTCGCCGGTGGTCTTGATGATGATCACCTCGATGGCTCCGGGAATGGCCAGGTCGGGGTGGGCGGCCGCCAGGCGATCCCTCACCATGTTGGTCTGCGCCAACGCGAGCGGGCTGCCACGGGTGCCAATGCGGAGGATTGGTGTTGTCATGACCACACGTGTAGCGCCGATCGGGACGCAATGGAACGGCAATTTCTCAGGGCGGTCGGTGGAGACCGGGAGACGATACTCAGCGGGCCGGACTCAGCGGGCCGGGGCCAGGGCGCGGCCGGGCAGGATGCGGCGGTAGGAGAGGGCTTCGGCGATATGGATGCGCCGAACCCGCTCGGCCTGGTCCAGGTCGGCCAGGGTGCGGGCCACCCGCAGCACCCGGTGATAGCCGCGGGCCGACAGGCGCATGCGCTCGGCCGCCTCGGTCAGGAGGCTGCGGCCGTCGGCATCGGGGCCGGCCACCGCCTCCAGGACCTCGCCGTCGGCCTCGGCGTTGCGCAGGATGCCCCGCCCCGGGGCCAGGCGGAAATAGCGCTCCACCTGCACCTCCCGCGCCGCCGCCACCCGCCGCGCCACCTCCGCCGAGCCCTCGGCCGGTGGCGGCAGCGACAGGTCGGCCGGGTTGACCGCCGGAACGTCCACGTGAATATCGATACGATCAAGCAACGGTCCCGACAGCCGGGCCTGATAGTCGGCGGCACAGGCGGGGGCGCGGCTGCACGCCAGGGCCGGATCGCTCAGGTAGCCGCAGCGGCAGGGGTTCATGGCGGCGATGAGTTGCACCCGCGCCGGATAGGTGATGTGGCTGTTGGCCCGGGCCACCGACACCCGGCCGGTCTCCAGGGGCTGACGCAGGGCCTCCAGGGCGGGACGCTGGAACTCGGGCAGCTCGTCGAGGAACAGGACCCCGTTGTGGGCCAGGGACACCTCGCCCGGCCGGGCGCGCATGCCGCCGCCCACCAGGGCCGGTACGGAGGCGGAATGGTGTGGATCGCGAAACGGCCGCCGCCGCATCAGGCAGCCGCCGGGCAGTTCGCCGGCGACGCTGTGGATCATGCTGACCTCAAGGGCCTCCTGAGCGCTGAGGGGCGGTAGAATACCGGGCATCCTGGACGCCAGCATGGACTTGCCCGATCCCGGCGGCCCGATGAACAGCAGGTTGTGACCGCCGGCCGCCGCCACCTCCAGCGCCCGCTTCGCCGTCTCCTGGCCCTTGATCTCGCGTAGATCGAGGAAATTGGGCGGCTCCTCGGCGATGCGGGGCTCGGGCCGGGGGAGCATCTGGGTGCCCTTGAAATGGTTGATGAGGGCCAGCAGGGATGGCGCCGCCAGGATGCCCTCCCCCGCCGCCCATGCCGCCTCTCCTCCCTGGGCCGCCGGACAGATGAGGCCGCGACCGGCGGCATTGGCGGCGATGGCGGCGGGCAGAACCCCGGCCACCGACGCCACCGCCCCATCCAGGGCCAGCTCGCCCAGCACGGTATAGCCGGCGATGTCCTCGGCCGGCAGCACCCCCATGGCCATCAGCAGCCCGACGGCGATGGCGAGGTCGAAGTGGCTGCCCTCCTTCTGCACGTCGGCCGGGGCAAGGTTGACGGTGATGCGCTTCGGCGGCAGCGCGAGGCCCAGCGCCCCAAGCGCCGCCCGCACGCGATCCCGGCTCTCCCCCACCGCCTTGTTGGGCAGGCCGACGATGGTGAAGGCCGGCAGCCCCGCCGCCACCTGCACCTGCACGTCGATGTCGAGAACGTCGATGCCCTGAAAGGCCACGGTATTGACGCGAGCGGTCATCTGTTCCTTCAACGCCCGAAGGCCCCGGCCCGCGGACGCACACGGTCGCGGCTTCACCGGGGGGCGAGTTTATCCATCGGCGTGCCCGAAGGCTACCTTATCCTGCGCATCCGGGGGGTCCGGTTGGCCTGGAACGGAATGAGCCATTCGTGCTCTGGATCATGGTACCGATTTGTGGTATCAACAGGCATGCAGAGCAGGCACGGATCGAGTCGGTGCGGCGCTTTTTGAAAAAAGCCGGGGTGATGCCATGACGACCATGACCCATGAAGGCTACATAGCGACGATTGAATTGGACGAGAGTGCGAATCTTTTCCACGGAGAAGTCGCCAACACGCGAGATGTACTTACATTTCAGGGACGCACTCTCGACGAGCTTCGCGCGGCGTTCGCCGATACCGTTGCCGATTATATTGCGTGGTGCCAGGAACGGGGCAAGGAACCGGAACGGCCGTATTCCGGTAACTTTACCGTGCGTCTACCGCCAGACCTGCACCGCCGCATCGCCACGGCAGCCGCGAGCCGAGGTGAGAGCGTCAATGCCTTCGTCAGGGAAGCGCTTGAACGGGTCGCGTGATGAAAGCACCGGAGTCCGTGAGCCTGGCGTCCTGGCGCTTGGTGGGCGCGGCAGGGATTGAACCTGCGACCCCTCGCGTGTGAAGCGAGTGCTCTCCCGCTGAGCTACGCGCCCATTCCAGCAGGGAGGCCGTTTCTTAAGGGCAGCGGTGCTCCCTGTCAAGAGTCGTGTGCACCCGGTGGCGAGGTTGGGCTTGAAATATCAGCCCACTTCGGCATAGCTACGGTCTGGTGGCTGTTGGTGCGAGGTGGCGTGCCATGCATCCAGAAGTGACAGCCGTGCACGTGTTGGAGGGCTTCTCTCTCCTGCTCACCTTCGCCAACGGCGAGCGCCGGGTCTTTTGCGTCGAGCCGTACCTCAATCGTGGCGTGTTCAGGGAACTGCGCGATCCAGTCTATTTCCGCTCCGTGCGGGCGATATCGGGCTTCGTGGCCTGGCCACACGAACAGGATTTCAGCCCTGATACCCTGTACCTGCGAAGCGTGCCGTTCGTTGCGCCGCCGCGAGGAATCGAATGAGTCCGACGCCTGGCTTCAATGGGCCTCGGCCCAGCTTGGGCCGAGGCCGGCGTCCACCACCAGCGGCACCGAGAGGCTGGCGGCACCCTCCATGACCCGCCGGACCAGGGCGGCGGTGGCGTCCGCCTCGGCCTCGGGCACCTCCAGCACCAGTTCGTCGTGGACCTGCAGCAGCATGCGGGCGCCGAGGCCGGCCTCGGTCAGGGCGTCGGGCAGGCGGATCATCGCCCGCTTGATGATGTCGGCAGCACCTCCCTGGATGGGGGCGTTGATGGCCGCCCGCTCGGCGAAGCCGCGCATGTTGGGATTGCGATCGCGGATCCCCGGGGTGTGGCACTTGCGGCCGAAGGGGGTGGTGACGAAGCCCTGGTTCCGCGCCGTCTCGATGGTGCGGTCCATGTAGCCGCGGATTTCCGGGAAACGGGCGAAGTAGGCGTCGATGTAGGCCTTGGCCTCGCCCTTGTCGATGCCGAGCTGGGCCGCCAGGCCAAAGGGCGAGATGCCATAGATGATGCCGAAGTTGATGGCCTTGGCCCGTCGGCGCAGGGCCGGGTCCATGCCCTCCACCGGCACGCCGAACACCTGGCTCGCGGTGATGGCGTGGATGTCGGCACCGTGGTGGAAGGCCTCGATCAGGGCCTTGATGCCGGCCACGTGGGCGACGAGCCGCAGCTCGATCTGCGAGTAGTCGGCCGACAGCAGCACATGACCGGGCTCGGCGATGAAGGCGCGGCGGATCTTGCGGCCGTCATCGGTGCGGATGGGGATGTTCTGCAGGTTGGGGTCGGTGGACGACAGCCGTCCGGTGGAGGTCACCGTCTGCGAAAACGAGGTATGCACCCGCCCGGTGCGCCGGTCGATGCGGGCCGTCAGGGCGTCGGTGTAGGTGCTTTTGAGCTTGGCGAGCTGGCGCCACTCCAGCACCCGGGCCGGCAGGTCGTGACCGGCTGCGGCCAGGTCCTCCAGCACCGCGGCATCGGTGGTGTAGGCCCCGGTCTTGGCGCTCCGGCGGGCGCCGGGGGAGAGCTTCATCTCGTCGAACAGCACCTCGCCAAGCTGCTTCGGCGAGGCGATGTTGAAGGCGCGGCCGGCCAGCCGGTGCACGGCCGTCTCAAGCTCCACCATGCGGACGGCGAAGTCGTCGGACAGCCGCCGCAACTCCGTCGCGTCCACCCGGATGCCGTGGCGCTCCATGGCGGCCAGCACGGGGATCAGCGGCCGGTCGAGGGTCTCGTACACGCCGGTCATCCGCTCCGCCAACAGACGATCGCGGAACAGTCCGTGCAGCCGCAGGGTGACGTCGGCGTCCTCGGCGGCATAGGCGCAGGCCTTGTCCAGCGGCACCTTGTCGAAGGTGATCTGCCCCTTGCCCGAGCCGCACACGTCCTTGAAGGTGATGGTGGTGAGGCCAAGGTGTTTCCCGGCCAGTTCGTCCATGCCATGGCCATGGTTGCCGCCATCGAGCACGTAGGACATCACCATGGTGTCGTCCACCGGCGTGACCTCGAGCCCGGCGGTGCGGAACACCTGAAGGTCGTACTTGATGTTGTGGCCGATCTTCAGCACCCCCGGATCGGCGAGAAGGATTTTGAGTCGCGCCAGGGCCGTCTCCACCGGAATCTGGGGTGGGGCGGAGTCGCCCGTCCCGCCCGTTCCCGCGCCGCCGAGGTCCAGGCTGCCCTGGGCGGTGCCGGGGGAAACATGGCGCAGGGGGATGTAGCAGCCCCGGCCCGGCTGGACCGACAGCGATACCCCCACCAGCCGCGCGGCGATGGCGTCGAGGGAGTCGGTCTCCGTATCCACCGCCACCACGCCGGCGGCCGTGGCCTCGGCGATCCAGCGGTCCAGGGCGGCGACGTCCCGCACCAGGTCATAGGAGGGAGCCGACGGGACGGCGCCGGGGGCCGGAGTCGCCGATGGGACATCATCCGGGAGTGGCCCAAGGCGCGCGAGGATGGTGCGGAACGCCTGCGCCGTCAGGAACGCGCGCAACTGGGCCTCGTCGCGGGGCCGGACGGCGAAGCTTTCGAGCGGCACCTCCACCGGCACGTCGTCCTTGAGCCGCACCAGGTCGCGCGACAGCCTGGCCAGGTCCACGTTGTCCAGCAGGGCCTGGCGCCGCTTCGGCTGGGGGATCTCGGCGGCCCGGGCCAGGAGGGAGTCCAGGTCGCCGAACTCCTCGATCAGGGCGGCGGCGGTCTTGACGCCGATACCGGGGACGCCGGGAACATTGTCGGTCGGATCGCCCACCAGGGCCTGGACGTCCACCACCCGCTCCGGCCCGACGCCGAACTTCTCCCGCACCTCGTCCGGGCCGATGGACCGATTCTTGATCGGGTCCAGCATGGTGACGCGCGGACCCACGAGCTGCATCAGGTCCTTGTCCGCCGAGACGATGGTGACTTCGGCCCCCAGCGCCACCGCCTCACGGGCATAGGTGGCGATCAGGTCATCGGCCTCGTACCCGTCCATCTCGACGCAGGCGACATTGAAGGCCCGAGTCGCCTCCCGGATCAGGCCGAACTGCGGTACCAGGTCCTCGGGCGGAGGGGGGCGCTGGGCCTTGTAGGCCGGATAGAGCTCGGTGCGGAAGGTGTGCCGGCTCTTGTCGAACACAACCGCCACATGATCTGCCTCGGTGTCCCCTCTCGCCATAAGCTTCATCAGCATGGTGACGAAACCGTAAACTGCATTGACCGGCGTCCCATCCGGCCGCGTCATCGGCGGCAGGGCATGAAACGCCCGGAAGATATAGCCCGAGCCATCCACCAGGAACACATGGCGCGGTATGGCGGACGGGGGGGTGTCGGTCATGTCGGTCGTGTCGGTTGTCATGCCCCCACTGTCGCCGACTGGAGCGGCGGAATCAATGGTGGGGATGTGGGCACGTGATACGAGTGTAGATTGGAGTTGTCAGCGTGATGACGCCCTGTTACGCTTCTGGGTAGTCAAGTCTATGGGGAGCCGTCTACCAGGCCAGGACGCCAAACGTTGGAGACACCGATGAAGGCATTGACGCGAATTGCTGCAGCTATGGGCTTTACGTTCGTCGCCGCGGTCGGCGGGGTTTTGCCAGCCGCCGCACAGGGGCCGACGTTGGTCCCCGGGCTGGAGAAGGCCAAGATCATTCTGAGCGATGATCCCGTTCAAGAGCCGATTATTGCGGAATATTTCAAAAAAGGTACGAATGGAGCATACATAGATCCATATTCTGGATACCCGGACCTCAAGGATAAACTTCAGTCAATTTTTGGAAAAAATTGTGGGATAGGGCATCCGGTTCCAATTAATCTGATAAATGGTAAGTATTACACTTTGAGTGGAAAGAGCCCAGCAAATCCAGAACTAGACAAGAATGTAGATAATGTGCGAAAAGCTTACGAAAGCGCATGGATAGTAAAAAACCCCGCCTACGCCAACTACACCTTCAGCAATATGACGCAGTCATGTACAGGGCGCTGAGTTGCGTGGAAGATGTTGTCGATGCATTGCATACGCTGCAGGATTCCTCCTCGTAAGTCCCCTCATTTGCAGTGGGTTTCATAGCATGCGCAATTATAGCCGGAAGATGAAAGTGAGGGAATCTGCGGGGAGAGCTTCTACAATTAAAGAGAAACTTGGGGCTGCCATCGGTGGTTCGGCGTTTGTTGTGCTGATTGCTACCGCGATTGGTAATGGAGCTGCCTCAGCCACGGTCAAGGAGGTCATAGAATATTTCTCTAGAGTTGGCATAAAATTGTTCAGTTCTTCAGATGAACATGAAACGAGCCTAAGCAAACAACAGTCCGGTAAAGTGCGGACTAATCAGGAAGCTTTTGATAAATAATATACCTTGAGTTCTGCGGTCCTGCCGCATTCCCCAGAACCACCAATCCTGGAAGGAATGGGGAGTGTGAGGGCCTCAGGCCCTCACAACACTTTCTTTCTTACTTCCCCGACGGGGAGGGCGCAGGTGGCGGGGATTCTTTCCTCCCCAGGGTTCCTACGTCCGAGGCCGACGTCGGGGAGGCCTTTTTCCGCCCGTCGCTCTCCAAAACCAAGTGTCGCTTTGCCCATTTCCGCCCACTACCCCCCGTGGCGTCCCCGAGAGGACTCGAACCTCCGACCCACGGTTTAGGAAACCGTTGCTCTATCCTGCTGAGCTACGGGGACGTGGGCGGCAGACTACAGCAAACGACGCCCCATGGGAACCACTGCTCGCGGGTTTCTCAGGGCAATCGGGTGAAGTGAGAGCCGCCATCTTCACTCCCTCTCCCCCCTCTTCCGGGGGGAGAGGGCTTTTGATCGGTTCACCCGATTGCCCTGGCGGGTTTCTCTTCCTCCAACGGGAGAGCGCTTCCCGCCACTCACGTGCCGGTCTCGGTTCCCCGATCGGTGGTCTGGGGGGTGATTCGCACGGCGGTGATCTGGTTGCGGACGCGGCGGACGATTTCGAAGCGGAAGCCGTGAAAGAGGTAGACCTGGCCCACCTCGGGAATGTGGCGCGCCTCGTGCAGCATCAGGCCGGCGATGGTCACCGCCTCCTCGTCGGGCAGGCGCCAGTCGAACTCGCGGTTGAGGTCGCGGAGGGTGACGTCGCCGTTCACCATGTACGAACCGTCGGCCTGGGGGCGCACCCCCGACACCGCCACGTCGTGCTCGTCGGTGATGTCGCCGACGATTTCCTCCAGGATGTCTTCCAGCGTGACGATGCCAAGGAGGGTGCCGTATTCGTCCACCACCATGGCGAAGTGCTCGCGGCGATCGCGGAAGGCCTGGAGCTGTTCGTGCAGCGAGGTGGACTCGGGGATGAACCACGGCGGCGTGGCCACGGTCACCACGTCCAGTTCGTCCAGGTCGCCGACATGGGCCCGCACGGCCCGCAGCAGGTCCTTGGCATGGATGACGCCGATGATGTTGTCGGGCTTGCCGCGCCACAGCGGGATGCGCGTATAGGCGCTGGAGAGCACGGCGTCGAGGATGGCGCCGGCCTTCTGGTCGCCGTCGATGGTCACGACGTTGCGGCGGTGGGTCATGATTTCGCCGACCCGCACCTCGCCCAGTTCCAGCACGCTGCGCAGCATGGCGCGCTCGTGCCGGACCTCGCCGTCGTCGCGGCCGTGCAGCTCGATGGCGCCCCGCAGTTCGGCCACGGTGGTGGAGACGTCGTGCTCGCTGGCGCCGTCGGCTCCGGCGAGGCGCAGGGTCAGGCGCACGACGACGTGCATCACCTTCACCGCCGGCGCCAGCACCCAGACCACGACGGTGACCAGGGGCGCCAGCACCAGGGCCACCCGGGGGGCATGACGGAGGGCGACGGTCTTCGGCAGAATCTCGGCGAAGATCAGGATCACCAGGGTCATCGCCAGGGTGGCATAGGCGACGCCAGCCTCGCCGAACAGCGAGATCATCACCTTGGTGGCGAGCGCCGATGACAGGATGTTGGCCAGGGTATTGCCGAGAAGGATGGCGCCGATCAACTGCTCGCGGTTGCCGGTGAGTTTGTTGACCAGGGCGGCGCGGCGGTTGCCCTGCTGCTCGAGCTGGTGCATCAGCGGCCGCGAGTGGGCGGTCAGCGCCGTTTCCGACCCCGAAAAGAAGAATGACATCACCAGCAGGGCAAGGATGGCGACAAGGTCGATGATCAGCGATGTGTCGATGTCGGTCATGTCACTCAGAGCCTGAAAATGTTTTCGGACCCTTTACTCCCTCTCCCCCTCGAGGGGGAGAGGGCCGGGGTGAGGGGGTGGGGCAACCGGCACCATCTCGGGAACCTCGCGCCCCCCTCACCCAACCCTCTCCCCCCGGAAGAGGGGGGAGAGGGCTTTTATGGTTATGCTGCCGATACATTTTCACTCTCTCAGCCCGCCACCGCCTCGGCCAGCACCGTCCGCACGTCGGCCGGGTCCACCTCCCGGTTCAGGAAGGAGCGGCCGATGCCGCGCGCCAGGACGAAGGTCACCCGGCCGTCCCGGACCTTCTTGTCCTGGGCCATGTGGGCCAGCAGCCGGTCGGGGTCGAAGACGCGCCCGGCGATCTGTTGTGGGCCGATCTGCCTTGGGCCGATCTGCCTTGGACTGGTGGGCAGGCCGATGGCGTCCAGATGGCGGCGCACCCGCAGGGCCTCCGCCGGCGGACACAGGCCCATGCGGGCCGACAGGGCGAAGGCCAGGGTCATGCCGATGGCCACCGCCTCGCCGTGCAGAAGCTCGGCGCCATAGCCGGTCTCGGCCTCCAGCACGTGCCCGAAGGTGTGACCGAGATTGAGGAGCGCCCTGGGGCCATCCTCGCGCTCGTCGGCGGCGACCACCCGGGCCTTGGCGGCACAACTGGTGAGAACCGCCCGCCGGCGGGCCGTCGGGTCGCCGGCCACCACCTGGGTGCCGTTCTCCTCCAGCCAGGCGAAGAAGTCGGGATCGTCGATCAGCCCGTACTTGACCACCTCGGCGTATCCCGCCAGCACCTCGCGCCGCGGCAGGGTATCGAGGGTGGCGATGTCGGCCAGCACCAGCCGCGGCTGGTGGAAGGCGCCCACCAGGTTCTTGCCGTGGCCGGTGTTGATGCCGGTCTTGCCGCCCACCGAGCTGTCCACCTGCGACAGCAGCGTGGTCGGGATCTGCACGAAGTCGACGCCGCGCAACAGCACGGCGGCCGCGAATCCGGTCAGGTCGCCGATGACGCCGCCGCCGAGGGCCACCACCGTGGTCCGCCGCTCGCAGCGGGCCTCCAGCATGGCGCTTACCACCTGCTCCAGGTGGGCGAAGTCCTTGGTCTGCTCGCCGGCGGGCAGGACGAGGCGCGCCGACTCGATCCCGGCGACGGCCAGGGACTGCTCCAGCCGGGTGAGATACAGGGGGGCGACGGTGTCGTCGGTGACGATGAACACCCGGGGCTGACGGAGAACCGGCCGGATCATTGCTCCGGCGCGGTCGATGAGGCCGGCACCGACGTGGATGTCATAGGAGCGTGGCCCGAGATCGACGGTCAGAACGTCACTGGTTGCCGGTTGAGGAGTCACCGTCGGGTTCCTTGATGATGATGCCGAAATGCCGCTCGAGCGACTCCACCACTCTCTGCACCATGGCCTCGCGGGCGTCGTCGACGCTGTCCACGGTGATGTCCGCCTCGGCGTAGATCGGATAGCGCACCTCGATGAGCCGTCGCAGGGTCTCGCGCGGGTCCCCCTGGTTGAGGAGCGGCCGGTGTCCACGCCCGCTGGTGCGATTGACGAGGATCTCCAGGTCCGCCCGCAGCCAGACGGAGACCGCCTTGTCGCGAATGATGGCCCGGGTGCCGGAGTCGATGAAGGCGCCCCCCCCCGCCGCCAGGACGCACACCGGTCCGGACAGGAGGCGGGCCATCACCCGCCGCTCGCCCTCGCGGAACGCCGATTCGCCATAGCGGGCGAAGAAGTCGTCGATGGTACAGCCGGCCGCGGCCTCGATCTCGGCGTCGGCGTCGACGAAAGGAAGGCCGATTCGCGTGGCCAAACGCCTGCCGATGGCGCTTTTCCCGGCGCCCATCAGTCCCACCATCACCACCGTGCGCGGCACGGCCATGCCCGGCGTCGATTGCCCGTTCATCATCCACCCCGTCGGCCGCTCGACCGAACGCCACGCCGAGCGCCACATTGAAAGCCTGAGCGCAACCCTATACACTGTGGGCCGCCCACCGGTACAGCCTATCATGTCCGGCGAGCCCCGTCCCTGCGGCTTGTATCGGTCCGGGCGGTCCGTGTCCAGAGCCGTTGATCCAGTCCAGTTTGAGTCCTTGGCGAAATGCAGAATATTACACGCGTTCTGATTGTTTTCATGGCCGTCATCCTGATCGCCGCGGTTGGCTTTCTCGCCTCGTGGGACATGCCTCCCCCAACCACCAAGGTCGAGAAGGTGATCCAGAATGACCGCTTCACCCGCTGACCGCCGGTGGCGGCACCGGATCGCGACCGCGGTCCTCGCCGTCCCGGTCCTCGCCGTCCTGGCCATCGCGCCCGCCGCGGGGCAGGAGCGCAAGCCCGTGCCGCTGGTGCAGCCCTGGGACCGGGAGACCGAGTTCGACCGCCAGCCGGCCCAGCCGGCCCAGCCAACCGTGGCCACCGATCCGGCCGTGGCGGTTCCCGGCAGCCCTCCGGGGGGAGCGCGACCATTGCTCCCGGCGGCCGGCGAGTCGGCCACCCCTGCCGAGGGTGCGCCACGACAACCGCTGCCGGCCCAGACCACGGCACCGGCAACCACGGCACCGGCAACCACGGCACCGGGCCAGCCAGCTCCGTCGCGCCCGGCTGCCGGGCGTCCGACGCGGCCGGTGCCCCTCGGCCGCATTCAGAGCGAGCCCCTGGCCGCCGTCGACCCGGACTCCCTTGGCCTTGCCGAGCCGCCGCACGGCGGCCTGGGCCCGGCCATGTGGCAGGGCGGCAGCCGCGACCTGATCCGCCGGGGGCTTTCCATCATGCCGGTGGACACGCCGTCCCACACGGTCCATGCCCTGGCGCGCCGCCTTCTGACCACGGTCGCCGCGCCGCCGCCGCCGTCTCCCGGCGGGTCGACGCTGCCGCTGCTGCCACTTCGGCTGGAGCGGCTGGTGGCGCTTGGCCGGACCGACGACGTGGCCACCATCATCGGCATGGTGGCGCCGGTCAACGTCACCGAGTCGGTGCTGCGCAGCCGGGTGGACAGCCTGCTGATCGACGGCGACACCAACGCCGCCTGCCGCGACGTCGGTTCGGCGATCAAGGCGTTTCCCGATGTCTTCTGGCAGAAGGCGTTCATCCTGTGCCAAATCCTGGCCGGCAACCGGGAGAGCGCCGCGACCAGCTTCGATGTGCTGCGGGAGCGCGGTCACGAGGAGCCGGTGTTCGTCCATGGCATCGAGACTCTGCTTGGACTGCACAAGTGGTCGCTGAAGAGCCTTCCCGATCCGTCTCCCCTTACCATCGCCATCGTGCGCGCGGCCAAGGCTCCCTTCCCGAAGGATCTGCTGAAGACGGCCTCGCCGGCGGTACTGCGGGCGATGGCGCAGAGTACCGGCACCGATGCCGACATGCGACTCGCCGCCGCCGAGCGGGCGGAGGGCATGGGGGCCCTCGACACCGCCATCCTGCGCGATGTCTACCGGGCCATCGAGTTCGGCGAGGCCGAGCGGGCCACCCCACCCGCCGACATCGCCGTGGACAAGACTCCGCGTCTGCGGGCTCTCCTGTACCAGATCATCCTGATGCAGTCGGACAGCGGCGCGCGGGCCGGCCTCATCAGCCGCGTCCTCGACCTGTCGCGGGGAGCGGCTTTCCTCACCGCGGCCCGGGTCTATCAGCCGATGATCGAGGCGATGCAGCCCGGTCCCGATCTCGCCTGGTTCTCCGGACGGGCGGCGCGGGCGCTGATGGCGGCGGGGCGGAACGACCTGGCCGCCTCGTGGTTCGGCCTGGCCCAGCAGTTCGCCGCCAGCTCCGACGAGGCGGCACAGGCGGCGCGCACCCTGTGGCCGCTGGCCCGGCTGTCCCACCCGACCCAGGGCGAGCCGTGGTCGGCCGAGGCCTTCGGCGCCTGGCGCACCGCCCAGGGGGACATTCCGGCCGAGCGCCTGACCGCGCGGTCGATCCTGCTGCTCAACGCCCTCGATGCGGTGGGCGAGCCCCTGAGCGGCAACGAGTGGGCCGAGGTTATGGAGAGTCCCGGACTGCACCAGGCCCAGCTGCCGGGGCTGCCGGTATGGCACGCCCTGACCCAGGCCGCCGCCGGCCGCCGGGTGGGGGAGACCGTGCTCCTGTCCATCATCGCCCTGGGGGGCAAGGACCCGGGAGCGGTCGATCCGGCCACCCTCCATCACGTGGTCGCCGCCCTGCGCCTGGTCGGGCTCGACACCGAGGCGCGGGCGCTGGCCGTCGAGGCCGCCGTCACCGGCGGTCTGTGATCCGGTGTCCCGCCACGTCGAGTCCTTTCTCGAGATGATGGCGGCGGAGCGGGGAGCGTCGCCCCGCACCCTCGACGCCTATCGCCGCGACCTGGAGGACTTCTCCTCCCATGTCGCGGCCCGTGGGCGGGAGGCCCATGCCGGCGATGCCGCCGACCTGCGCAGCTACCTCGCCGCCCAGAAGTCGGCGGGCATGGCCCCGCGCACGGCGGCGCGGCGGCTGTCGTGCCTGCGCCAGTTCCATCACTTCCTGTTCTCCGAGGGCGTGCGCGGCGACGACCCGAGCGTTGCCATCGACAGCCCGCGCCTTGGCCGCCCGTTGCCGCGCTATCTGTCGGAGGACGAGGTGACGCGGCTCCTCGATGCCGCCCGCGACGGGGGCGACCCGCGCTGTATCGCCCTGATCGAGACCCTGTACGCCACCGGCCTGCGGGTGTCCGAACTGATGACGCTGCCGCTGTCGGCGGTGGCCCGTGACAAGCCGATGATCGTCGTGCGCGGCAAGGGGTCCAAGGAGCGCATGGTGCCCCTCTCCGAACCCGCCCGCGAGGCCATCATCGCCTACCTGGCCGTGCGCGGGCGGTTCGTCGATGGACCGAAGACGGTCAAGTGGCTGTTTCCCTCCACCGGCAAGGCTGGTCATCTCAGCCGCGACGGCTTCGCCAAGATGCTGAAGGACCTGGCGGTGCTGGCCGGCCTGCCGCCGTCGCGCGTGTCACCCCACGTGCTGCGGCATTCCTTCGCCAGCCATCTCCTGGCCCATGGCGCCGACCTGCGCAGCGTGCAGCAGATGCTGGGCCACGCCGACATCGCCACCACCCAGATCTACACCCACGTACTGGAGGAGCGCCTGAAGTCCCTGGTGCGCGGCAGCCACCCCCTGGCGAAGCGGCGCCCGGAGGTGGAGTGAGAGGCTGAAAATGTATCGCGTCCACAAGAAACCTTCCCCCTGAAGGGTGGGAGAGGGATTTTCCCGGGACTCAGCCGACGGGCCGCCGCATGGTCCGCAGGCTCGCGCGCTGGCGGAGCATCCGCCTCGGCTGGTCGCCGTCCTCGTCCTCGTTCTCGTCCTCGTCGCCGATCAACTCATCGATGTCCTCAAGGACCGGGTAGTCGAGCCAGGGCACCAGCATCCGCGGACTGACGGCGCCCGCCACCCGGACGTCGTAACCGTCGGCCAGACGGCGCCAGTCGCTCACCCGCTCGAAGGCACAGAAGCGCCGGATGGCCTCCTCGACCGCCTCCGGGTCGGGAGTCTCCTCCGCGATGTCCACCGTCATCAGCGTCGCCCGTCCGCGCACGCCGACGGAGTTGGTCACCTCGCGCCAGAACTCGATTTGACGTACGGTCGCCTCATGACGTGTCATCGTCTTGCCCGCTCCCAGAACCAACGCCAGCTCCCTGCCCACTCTCCCGCTTCCGGCCGGGGTCGTCATTGACCTACGTTAACCTTTGTCCTCAGGCGAAGACGGAGGCAAGGACTCCTCCGTCGCCGCTTCGCGCCTCGCGACCCTGTTCGAGGTATCCGGGTTCGAACTCGGCCACCTCGGTCAGGCGATCGACGTCGTCGATGACGATGCGCCGCCCCTCGATGCGGAGAAGGCCGTCACGGCGGAGCTGCCGCAGCGTCCGATTGACATGGACGATGCTGAGGCCCAGCGCATCGGCCAGGATCTCCTGGGTCAGCGGCAGGTCGTAGGACCGGTGGTCGGCGAACCCCACCGCCTGCAGCCGCATCAGCAGCTCCATCAGCAGATGGGCCATGCGCTCGTAGGCGGTGCGCCGTCCGATGCGGACCACGTGCTCGGCCAGCATCGACTCCCCCTGGGCCAGCGACCGGCTGAGGGCGCCCGACAGGCGCGGATGGTGCCGGTTGATGTGGTGGAGTCGGTCCGGGGCGATGACGCCGAGCACCACGTCGGTCAGGGACTGCACCGAGTTGGCGGCGATGGTGAACAGGCTGGCATAGGAGCCGATCCCGTCCCCCGGCAGCACGAAATTGAGGATCTGCCGCCGCCCGTCGGCAAGGAGCTTGTAGCGATAGGCCCAGCCCTCGCAGACGATCAGGATGGCGCCGTACTCGTCGCCGTCCACGACGATATCGGTGTTGGCCCTGACGCTCCGACGCTGGGACAGCAGATCCTCGGCGACGGCAGCCTCCTCGCGGCTCAGCGCCAGACCCTGACGCAGCTTCCTGGTCAACGGGCTGACGGCGCGCGCGGCGTCCGCTACGGGCCTGACGGCGACTCCTCGGTCCATGGGCTCCCCTTGACGTTTCTCTGCGCACCGCCAACACGGCCCTCGACGGAGAAGTGGCGATCCGCGGGCCGGGTTCCGCTGTCTCGCAAAGGTGACCCGATGCGGCGCCGCAGGCAATCCGGCCTCACGGTCTACGTCCTGACGCCTGATCCACTGGAACTACGCCATGCGGTGCGTGGAGCGCATCCGTAGGGATAATGCGTATGGGCGGGTCATGGGGCATGCGCTCCATCTGTTCCCGAGGGAGGCTTTCAGCGTCGGCGCCGCAGCCGCGCCAGGGCTTGCGGGACATCCTGGACCGCCACGCCGTCGATGGTGGCCCGTGCGAACGTGAGGCCCGGAAGTGGCTGCTCCGGCGATCCCCCCGACTGGGCCATGGCGATGAATGACGGCACCCTTGCCTCCTCGATGAGGATGGCGTTGGCGGCATAGGTACCACCCTTGGTTCGGTTTTTTTTCCGGTCCCGCGGTGTTTCGCTTACTCTCAGTCGGGTCAGTTCGATGCGCTCGGCGGTGAAGGGCTTCCCCGACAGGGCCGCCAGCACGTCGACGCCGCTCGCCCGCAACCGCTCCAGTTTTCCCGAGCCGACCATGTCGCCGCCCTCGCGCCTGACCTGAAGCCCCGCGACCTCGAAGGTGCGGGCGCGGGTGTCGGTGTGCAGCCTGTCATAGGTCACCCGCGTGTCCCTGGGCAGGGAGCGCAGCATGGCTTCGACCATGGCGGTCACGGCCGCGTCCGCCCAGGACTGCGTCCCCGCGGCGGCGGGAGCGCCCGTCACCCCCAGAACCACTCCCAGAACCACTCCCAGCCATCGCCCCCTGCCCGTCATCGGCTCCATCCCTCCCGCAACCACGGACTGTCACACCACTGAACATCACTGTACCACCCGTGTACACCGGAAAGGATCGTGACGCCATGACGATGCGGCCTGGCTACTGCAAAAATCTTGTCGAATCAATGGATTGCCGCGAGTCGCTTCGGGTGGCACGGAGGTTGCGGAAGGGGGCTGTGCCGCGGTCAACCGTACCCGGCACGCGAACGATCAACACGTCGCATTGGGAGACAGGCTCATGAGATTCGACTTGCTTGCCAGCGCTTCGGCCCTGGCGCTGATGGCTGCGATTTCGTCCGGAGCGCAGGCGCAGGATGCCCTGGTCGCCGTCGGGCCCGACGCCTCCGCGATCACCGCCCGTGACGCCGTGGCCGCACAGGGCAGCACCGCCCAGTATGGCGGTCCCTCGGTCGCCAACGGCTCAACCCTCATGGACAATGGCAGCGGTGCCCAGGCCACCGGCGGCGCCACCGCCCTGAGCGCCCGCCTCGCGGCCGCCAACGCCAGCCAGGCCATGCGTGGGGACGTGATGGCCAACAACAGCTCGACGGCTCTGAAGGCCGGCGAGTCCGCCTTCTATGACAGCGCCGCCGCGACCCAGCATTCGGCCGCGACCAAGAGTGGCGACGCCTTCAGCCCGTTCGCCGACAATGGCTCGGTGGCGAGTGGCTCCGGCGATGCCGGCCTGGCCCGTGACGGCTCCGCCTCCTCGGGCAGCGGCAACGTGAAGAACGCCAACAATGGCTCGGCGACCGGCACCGACGCCGTCGCCAACAATGGCTCGGCGGCCACCGACAGTGGCGATGCCTCGAGCGGCAACTCCATCCAGAAGAACCGCGACGTGGCCACCGGCGGCTCGGCCCTGTCCGAGAACGGCGATGTCGCCAATGGCGCCGCCATGCTGGCCCATTCGGGCAGCGGTCCGGCCGTGGCCGGAACCGGCAACATCTTCGACTCCTACAACCTTCGTCAGGTCAACAAGACCGAGCTGAATGCCACCAACAGCTACAGCGAGATCTACAGCTCCACCGGCAACACCACCGGCGGCGATGCCTACGGCGCCGAAGCGACCGCGAAGAGCAAGGGCTATGCCACGAACAAGGGCAAGGCCAGCAACGACGCCACCGTCAGCAATGACGGCTCCGCCAAGAACAAGGGCTACACCAAGAACGACGCGAATGCGACCAACGACGCTTCTCTGAAGAACAAGGGCTACACGAAGGCCGATGCCGATCTCAGCAACGACGCCACCGCGAAGAACAAGGGCACCACGACGGCCGACGCCACGCTCAGCAACGACGCCAAGGCCAAGACCTGGTCTGACGCCGATCTGAATGGCAGCTCCAAGGCCAAGGCTGACGTCTCCAACGACGCCACCGCCAGGAATCGGGCCGACGTCAACGACGCCACCGCGAAGAACAAGGGCTATGCCAAGACCTGGGGCTATGCCGGCGACGCCGACAGCCGCAGCAAGAGCATTGGTGGTAACGCCGCCAGCCTGGCCGGTGCCGCCAACCTGAGCCTCAGCGGCAGCTCCGCCAGCAACAACGGCGACAGCAACGGCGGCGACGGTGCGGCAGCGGCAGCAGCGGCGGCAGCGGCCTCCCCGACCCCGGATGGAATTCCGGCGACAGCCGCGGCGGCAGCCGCGACACCAGGTGGCGACGGCGGTGCTCGTTATGCCACGGCGAAGAACCGTACCGATCAGGCGGCAACCGCCACCGCAGGCGATCCGGCGGCCGGCAGCCCGACCTCTCAATCGACGGCAACCGGTGGTCCAAACGATCAGACGACCGGCAACAGCCAGACCGCCACCAACGATCAGACGGGCGCTGCGGATCAGACCGCTGGCAACACTCTTACCGCGTCGAGCGATCCGAATGCCCGCACTGACGTGAAGGCCAAGACGGCGCAGAACACCACCAACGACCAGGCCGCCACCAGTGCTCAGAAGACCAAGACCCAGCAGGCGGCCAACAACGACCAGGCGGCTTCCAGCGACCAGAAGGCCAAGACCCAGCAGGCCGCCACCAACGATCAGACGGCCGGCAACAGCCAGCAGGCGACCAGCGACCAGGCGGCCAACAACACCCAGGACGCCGCCAGCACCCAGCATGCCGCCAACGATCAGACGGTCAGCAACAGCCAGACCGCCAATGCGACCGGTGGCACCAACAACGCCGGCAACGGCGGCAACGTGTCGGCCACGTTCTACACCGGCGCCCTCGCCGGCCTGACCATGGACAACTCTCGCGGCATCATCAGCATCGCGCAGAGCACCGGCATGTACGTCAACCAGGTCCACTCCATCAGCGTCAACGCCAACGCATCGTTCCACTAGACCACGGTTCCGGCGGGCCAACCTGGCCCGCCGGGCTTTTTCGCGAGCGAAAGGAACCCCCATGCGTGGGACGAATCGTAATGCGAAGGCACCTGGTGCGGCGGCGGGACTTATCCTCGCGTTGGGCGTAGCCGTCGCCGGGCCGGCCGCCGCCAGTGATGACGTCCTGGCGGCCTTCGCGTCCCTCTCCACGACCGAACTCGGTGGACTGAGCGGTGGTGCCGAAACCGTCGATCTGCGGACCATCGTCCAGGGCAACAGTTCGGACTCCCGGGCCGCCAACACGGCAAGCGGCATCTCCAACGAAGGCGCCGGGGCCAGCATGGCCAACGGCGCCATCGCCCCGGCGCTGCTCAGCGGCAACCACGGCGTGGCCTCGGTGATCCAGAACACCGGGAACCTCGTCAACATGAACTACACCATGAGCGTCAATATCTACCTGCAGTAGCGAGGTCGCGATGCCGGTTCGTCGGACTTTGACTCGTGAGCTTAAGGGCACTTCTGCCAACCCACTCCCTCTCCCCCTCGAGGGGGAGAGGGCCGGGGTGAGGGGGTGGGGCAAGCGGCACCTTCTCAGGAGCCTCTGCACCCCCCTCACCCAACCCTCTCCCCCCGGAAGAGGGGGGAGAGGGCTTGTTGGAATGGCCCTCGGGATCGTTCTGGCGTCCGCCGCCCTGTGGGTGGCGGCACCGGCGGACGCGGGAACGGTGGAGGCCGGCATCGCCGGCCTGCGGATATCGGTTCCGGTGACCAGTCTCCGCGAGGCCAGGTTCGCCACGGTGGTTCGTCAGCGCTATGACTTCAGTTGCGGATCGGCGGCCGTGGCGACCCTGCTGACCCATCACTACGGCCGTCCCACCGACGAGGAACAGGCTTTCGCCGCCATGTTCCAGGTGGGCAACCAGGACGACATCCGTCGCTATGGCTTCTCTCTTCTCGACATGCAGAACTTTCTGGCCATGCGGGGGCTCCGGGCCGACGGCTTCAGGATCACTCTCGACGAACTGGCGAAGATCGGCGTCCCCGCCATCACCCTCATCAGCATCAGGGGCTACAAGCACTTCGTGGTGGTGAAGGGAACGCGGGACGGCCATGTCCTGGTCGGCGATCCGGCCCTTGGGCTCAAGGTCATGCGCCGCGGCGACTTCGAGGAGGTGTGGGACCGGGTGATGTTCGTCGTGCGCGACGACATCGAGCCGGCGCGCACCACCTTCAATCGAGACGAGGAATGGCGCATCCGGCGACGGGGACCCCTGGCGGCCGGCGTCGATCGACGCGGACTGGCCGGTTTTTCGCTGCTGCTGCCCAGACTGAACGAGTTCTAGACCCTAAAGCAGGAGTGTGGAGAAACACGATATGATACAAGGAAAACAAGGGACGGTACGACGAGCCGTGACTGGACTCGTCGTCCTGTCGATGACGTCGCTTATGGCCCGGCCAGCACAGTCCTCGGTGGCAGAGGACCCGCTGGCCGGTTTTTCGTCTCTCGGCCGTTCCGAACTGGCGGACCAGCGCGGCGGCTTTGAAATACGCGGACTGAAGCTCGACTTCGCGGTGCGGGTCGATACCGCCGTGACCCTTCCGACCCGGATGTTCGGACTCAGCACCTTCCTGACCCTCGGGGACGCCAAAGCGACGACCGCGGCCGTCACGGCGGCCATTTCCGCCGCCTGGCCACAGCCGACGCCAAGCCGGACCTCAGAACAACCTGCGGTGGTGGTCACGTCCTCTCCCGCCGTCCAACCCGCCGCTCCGGCGGTGGCGGCCACGGCGGCACCCGCTTCGACGCCCGCTCCATCGACACCCGCTCCATCGGCGCCTGCCCCCGCGGTGGCCTACGTGCCGGCTCCCGTGATGGTCTCAGCGCCGATCACCGCGGCTAGCCCAACGGGAGCCCCTACATCGTCAGCCATCGCCGCGACTCCGACGGCCGGACCATCTCCAGCGTCCACCGTGACGGCGAGCGACACGCGGTCGCCGACCCCGGTGTCCGCGTCCGCGCCGGAGTCTACGTCTGCGTCTACGTCGGCGTCAGTATCCACGCCGGCATCCACCCCGACGCCGGTCGCGACCATGCAGGCCTCGTCCTCCGACGCCCGCATCGCCGCTTCGGACGGCAAAGGAGAAGCGGAAATCATCCACCGGGTCGATGCCGATCGTGTGGAGTCGATCGTCCGCAACACCATCGACCAGGCGACTCTGAGCAGTCACGCCGAAATTACGGTGGTGATGCCGGAGTTCGCGAGCCGCGCCGCCCAGTTCGCCAGCGTCTGGCGAATGTCCCGCGCCAGCCGGGACGCCGCGCTGCTCACCCGCTGAGCGACGACCGGATGGCAGATGGCACGCGCGTCCATCTGCCATCCGATGCGTTTCAATTCGGAGAAATTTGCGGCGGGCACTTGCGGCGGGCGAGTGGTGCCCAGGGCCGGAGTCGAACCAGCGACACGCGGATTTTCAGTCCGCTGCTCTACCAACTGAGCTACCTGGGCACGGGAACCCCGCTGCGAGTTGCCGCTTGTACAGGATCCATCGCCCCTTGTCCAGCGTCTGCGACGGGGTTCTGTCCGCAACTCACTTTTCACCCGATTGCCCTGAGGAGGGATGCGTGATGGAGTAGCGCATGCCTGCGACGTCTTGTCATGATAACGTGATCGGCATAGGATGCGCCTATGACGTATCACTCGAGACATATGGCAAAACCAGGAGTACCCCAGCCCGCACCCGCGGCCGATGTGGAGGACCTCCGCGCCAAACTGTCCGCCACGACGACCGAACTCGACAAGCTGAAGGAAAGGCACGAGGGCCTGGCAAAACTGCTTGCGGCGCAGACCGCCGCGCAGAACGACCGGATTCGCGATCTGTCGATCCATCTGGCGCCGCTTGGCTGGTTTTTCACGGGCATTGGCGTGCTGATCGCAGCGGCATCCATTGCCAGCTTCATCTTCTCCCAGGACAAGGCCGCAAATTCATTCCAGGAATGGCTGACAAAAAGCGGCGATGCATATTTCAAAGCAGAAGCGAAGTCGGCCGTTGACAAATGGATTCAGAATGAAGGAAAGGACCGTATCGACGAACTGGCCAAGTCAGCCGTAGAAAGCAGAACAGCAATAGTTGATGCGCTCGTGGAGAGTGCGAAGAAACAAACTGACGAACTTCTCGAGAGGATTGACGCTGAAACTAAGAATAAAACAGATGCCATCATTGAACAATATAGAGTTAATATTGCAAATTATACAGACGACCTTGGCAAAGTTGGTGCTAAACCACCATCCGCAGAGGAACGCCAACAGGTCGAAACCGTGTCAAAACAGGTTGACACGAAACAGGAGAATGCAAGAACATTCAACGATTGGATGGCGAAGGCGCTTGATGCCTATTTCAAAGACGACTTTTCTGCGGCTCAGTCTTTGTTTGACCAAGCGTCCAGAACACCCGGTGCCACGCCCGAGGAGGTGGCTAAGGCGCAGTACAATAACGGCGTCGCGTGGCGTAGGCTTGAGCGCAACTCCGAGGCAGTGGCTGCCTTTGAACAGGTGGAGATCGTCCTCGGCTCCGCCACCGAACTGGCCTCGCAGGAACAGGAACGGTTGGCCAAGGCACTTGTCTACAAGGGCATCTCGTTGGACCAGTTGAAGCAATACGAGAAGGCAGTGGCTGCCTATGAGCAGGTGGAAGAACGCTTCGGTTCCGCTACCGAGTTGGCCCTGCGGGAACAGGTGGCCAGGGCACTTGTCTACAAGGGCATCTCGTTGAACCAGTCGAAGCAGTACGCGAAGGCAGTGGCTGCCTATGAACAGGTGGAAAAACGCTTCGGTTCCGCTACCAAGACGGCCCTGCGGGAACAGGTGGCCAGGGCACGGGCCAACAAGAGAGCAGCGTTGAAACTACTGGGACAGTCATATGGGGCACAACAACCAATTGGCGGCGGTCGCTGAGCATGTGGCGGCCGCTTCGGCTCCTCCACCGAGTCGACCCTGCGGGAACAGGTGACCAGGACCCGCAACAATAAGTGCTACAGCCTTCTTCCTACCGCAAGGAAGAACTGCCAATCGTCATGTGTTGGCGGACGCGGACATCCATCCGATTCCCCGGGACGAGGCGTTCAAGGCCTTGGTTCGTGAGGTGTGGGCCGAGGTTGGCCGCAAGAAGGACAAGAAGAAGTAGGGACCGGTCCGATACGGTCAGGATAAGAGCGAGGGCCTGGAGGCCCTCGCGCTCCCCGTTCCCTCCAGGATCAGACGTCATGGGGAGTACGGAAAGCCTGTGCCAGCGTGTTTCTCACTTTAGCCCATGTCAAACTCCGCTACATCCGTGTTCATCCGTGGATGTCCGTGTTCATCCGTGTTGCGCCTTTTTCTCAACACACGCACGCTGATGACCGCATCGTCCCAGTGACATCGTGTGTCAACCATCAGACTCGCCGACATCACTCCCCGCTTCGAACGGCCTTCATTCCGAAGCAGTGCTCCGGACCGGGGAATCGGCGGGCGCGGACGTCGGCGGCGTAGGTTTGGATGGCCTCGGTGACGGCCGGACCCAGGTTGGCGAAGTGACGCACGAATTTGGGGCGGAACTCGGTGAACAGCCCCAGCATGTCCTCGGTCACCAGCACCTGACCATCGCAGGCCACCGAGGCGCCGATGCCGATGGTCGGAATGGCGATGGTTTCGGTAATTCGGCGGGCAAGCGGCTCCATCGTCCCCTCCACCACCACCGCGAAGGCGCCGGCGTCGGCGACGGCGACGGCATCGGCCAGAATCGCCTGGGCGTCGGCGTCCTCCCGCCCCTGGGCGCGGAAGCCCCCCAGGGCGTGCACCGATTGCGGCCGCAGCCCGACGTGAGCCATGACCGGTATGCCCCGGTGGGCCAGCCAGGAGATGGTCTCGGCCATCTCGACACCGCCCTCCAGCTTGACGCCGGCGCACCCCGTCTCCGCCATCACCCGCGCGGCGGCGCGAAAGGCCACCTGCGGCGACTCCTGATAGGACCCGAACGGCATGTCGACGATGACACACCCCCGGCGCGACGACCGCACCACCGCCGCCCCATGATTGATCATCATGTCGAGGGTGACGCCAAGGGTGGTCTCCATGCCATAGACCACCATTCCCAACGAGTCTCCCACCAGCAGCACGTCCACGTGGGGATCGAGAAACCGGGTCATCGGCGCCGTGTAGGCGGTCAGCACCACGATGGGCTCCCCCCCCTTGCGCAGCCGGATGTCGCGAATGGTAATCCGCTTGATATCGCTGGAAACGCTCACTCCATCCTCCCCAGTCCATTCATGGCCAGCCGCGCCGCCAGCCGATCGAAAAAGGTGGCGGCGGTGGCGGCGACGACGCCCTGGATCAGGCGATTGCCGACGCTGGCAAGCTTGCCGCCCACGTCGGCCCTGGCCTCATAGCGCAGCACCGTGGCGTCCCCCTCCGCGGTCAGGGTCACCCGGGCGCGGCCACGGACGAAGCCGGCCACCCCGCCCTGCCCCTGGCCGACGAGGGTGTAGGCACCGGGGGCCTCGACGTCCGTCAGCGTCACGGCTCCGGCAAACACGGCCTGCACCGGACCGATCCTGGCCTTGACCCTGGCCGTGAACTCGGTCGGGGACAGGCGCTGCATGGCTTCACAGCCCTCGATGCACACCCTCAGCACCTCGGGATCGTTCAGGGCCTCCCAAACCACCGCGCGGGTGGCCGGTATGCGGTGCTCGCCGCCAAGATCCATCGTCGAGATCCAGGGTCCTCAGGGCCTCAGGGATTATACAGCCGGAAGAGGGCCTGCGTCCCGTCGCGCCCGTTTCCCAGTTCGAGCAGGCGCCGATACTGGGCATGAGCCAGCGCCAGGCCGGGAAGGTCCAGCGCGAATCGGCGGCTCTCCTCGGCGGCGATGGTCATGTCCTTGACGAAGTGCTCGACCATGAAGCCGGGAGCGAAATCGCCGGCCGCCATCCGGGGTCCCAGGTGGTTCAGGGCAAAGCTGCCGGCCGCCCCGCCGCCGATCACCCGCAGCACCGTCGCGGCATCCAGGCCGGCGCGGCGCCCATAGGTCAGGGCCTCGGCCACGCCCAGCATCGTCCCACCGATGACGATCTGATTGACCATCTTGCAGTGCTGGCCGCTGCCGGCCGGGCCGACGTGGACGATCGTGCGTCCCACGCCGGCCAGCACCGGCTCCATCGCCTCGAAATCGGCGCGCTCCCCACCCACCATGACGGCGAGGGTGGCGTCACGGGCGCCGACGTCGCCGCCGGACACCGGCGCGTCCAGGGCCCGCAGCCCCCGCCCCGCCGCATCGCGATGGATCCGTTCGGCAAGGTCAGGGGGCGAGGTGCTCATGTCGATGAGAAACGTGCCGGGCGCCGCCGCGTCCAGCAGACCCGAAGGCCCGTAGTACACCTCCTCCACCTCCGCCGGCAGGCCGACCATGGTGATGGCGATCCCCGCCCCGGCAACGGCCGCGGCCGGCGAGTCGCGCCACTCAGCCCCCTCGCCGAGAAGATCCTCGGCACGGGCCCGGGTGCGGGTGTGCAGGAAAAGGGCATGGCCGGCCCGCATCAGGTTGCGGGCCATGCTCCGCCCCATGATGCCGAGGCCAACGAAGGCGATGATACTCATCCGAACCGTCAGAAGTAACCGTCGTAAAGCAGGCCGGTCATCTTGTCCACGCCCGCGCCGGCAAAAAGGGACGCATAGGAGTTCTGCGAGTCCATCATGGACTGGAGGGTCATGACCATTCCCTGATAGCGCGCCTGGACATCCTGCCTTCTGATCGCCGACGCCGTGTACGTGTCACGCAGAACATTCATGCCTTCGTCGTTCATGGCCTCGACGGAGGCAGCGAGGGTCCCTTCCTTGCCCTTGATCCCGGAATGGACGGCCTTGAGGGTCGCTTCGAACGCCTCCACCTGGCTACGCGCGGTATTGATATCGGCCGTCGCGCGGGTCATGGCCGTGGCGTCGAGGGTCGTGGTCAGACCGCCGTACATCCACGCCGGCATCACGTCCAGGCCCCCTCGCGTCACCGTCCCCGTCACGGACTGTGACGAGGCCCCGCCCTCGGGATAGGTGGTAAAGGTGATCGCTCCGGTCGCCTCGGTGAAGGAATCGAGTCGCAGACCATTCGTGAACGACGGCGAATCCGTACTCGTCTTGACGTTGGCGGACGAGTTTCCGGTGTTGGAGTAGGTGTCATATTGCTGAATCGTCAAAGAGCCCCAATCCGGGACCCACTTCTTGCCGTTCGAGTCGTCGATGTACATGTCGGAGCCGATGTACTTGCCCTGGATCGTCGTGGTCGAGCCGTATGCGTCCGTCTGATACGCCATCGACGGCTCGTTCCACACCGTCTGGCCGCAGTTGCCGAGAAGGTTGGTGTTCCGTGGCAAGGCATCGGCCTTGCTGTTGACGGTGCGCAGGCCCTTGTCGAATCTTTCCGCCCAATAGGAGGTATCCGCGCCAGCCTCGGCGGCCTTCTCGACGCAGACCTTCATATCGAACAGCGCATCCTTGATGGCGGTGATGTTCTTCAGGTTGTCGGCAACGAACATCGCCGCCAGGGAAAGCCTGCTCTTGTTGCTCTGCACGACCTGGACGTCGTCCAGGATGCGGTTGTACCTGGCCTGCCCCTCGGCAGCGGTCGTATCGCTGGAATCGTCGAGCTGCTTGGCGTAGGACTCCTGCATCTTGCTCATGACGAGCGTCTTCAGACTGTTGCTCGCCGTGAAGCCGGTCGCGTCGAGTATACCTACCATGACGCCTCACTCCCGGACCGGGATGCGGCTGACGGTGTGGACCGGGAACCGCCGCGCTCCCTGGTGAACATCCTGTTCCCCCGAACGTGCCGTGAAACTCACCCGACCCTTGCCGGACATATCCAGTTTCGCGGCCTGACCAATTCTGGCCTTTCAGCATGGTAGCGCAAACGGAGGAAAAAGGCAACCACTCCCCCCTTCCTCCGCCATGATCCCGCTCTGGCCCGCTCTGGCGTCAATCCTTATTCCCAGTGAACCGGGGTGCCCATTTCCGAGAATCGGAACAGCTTGAATGCCCGCGAACCGTCTTCGTCCAGGATTCGCAGAAAATCATCATCATGAGAGTCGTGCTCGACGACCATGAAGTGGTTGCCGTAGCGCTCGCGTGCCATATCAACCGGGATTTCATAAGCAACGTACTTACGAATTCCTTTGTCGGCCAGCTTGGTGACCAGATCGGGATGAGTCGGCGACTGGTAGGATGTAAGAACCACCTCTGACCCCGTGGCCGTGAGAATCATATAGACGTTCATAACAGGTTCCTCTGCTTGCAGTCGGTCCGATACAGTTGCAGGTCCAGGCGAAGTCCGGTAACGAACCGGCGGCCTAGCACTATCATGACGGGACGAAAAAAGGCAAGGGTTCACTGCCGCCCGCGAGTCCCATCCGTGATCGTCGATGCTGGCCCCTGGAGACGCAAGATGCTAGGAGTCACGGGGCGAAAGGGCGTATGCCCCAGGACTCCGGCGAACCCATTTCGAGAGGTCGTTGCATGCCTCCTTCCACTCTTGATGCGGTCATCCGCAGTCAGCGGGAGACTCTTACCGCGTTGCTGGGCGAGGTCATGCGCGTGCTGGCCCTGGACTGTGCCCGGGTGATGGGCGACCGGGGCGCCATCGAGACCCTGCTGACGGAGGCCCTGACGCGAATCGCCTACTGCAAGCACCTTTACATGCTGGATGCGGCCGGGCTCCAGTTCACCGACAACATCACCCGCGATGGTCCAGACCCTGCCCACTTCGGGCGCGACCGCTCCAGCCGGCCCTATATGCTGGACATCGTCGGCAGCACCGACTTCAAGCTCTCCGAAGCCTACATCAGCCGCAATCGCAAGCGTCCCATGGTCACCGCCATCCAGGTCGTGCGGGGCGCGACCGGGGAGCGCATCGGCTTTCTCGGGGCCGATTACGACCTCCGCGACCTGCCCGGGTCCGAGGGACTGTACCTGGAGCCCACGGCCTGGCGCCAGATCAAGGGCGACCCGGCCATCCGCGGCGGCCTGTTCCAGCAGCAACGGGTGCAAAGCCTGATGGACGACCGTCTGGATGACATCCTGCCGCTGATGACCGAATTGATGACGGAACACGGAGTCTTCCACGGCAAACTGCATTTTTCCAGCAGCCGCGCCACCATCTGGCTGGCGGACGATCCCTATGTCTACCGTATCCTCGGCATCGATGACCTGGTCGATCCGGCCATCTGCCTCGCCTATCCTCGACTGCCCTATATCGGCCGCGCCACGGTACCACCGGAAAGCATTCCGCTGATCTTCACGATGTTCAGGGAATTGCGCTTCGCGGATGACACGATTTATCTGCGGTCAGGATCCCTCAATGTCTGTAACGGCATGGTCTCGCTCAATTTTTCCTGCGATGGTTCCCACTACATTCACTACGATGAGTTCATGGACCGGGGCCTGGAGCTATGGTGCGGTCCGGTCGGATAGGCTATCCAGGGAGCCCGGATCGGTACCCCCTGTCGATCGTCATAGGCAATTCCAGTCTATCCATGGTATGGGATGTGATAAGCTCGCGTGTCGGCAGGAAGCCGGGAAGGGCACGCCCGAGGGGGACGGCGAGTCCGGAAGTGAGTGGGGAGCTGGGACATGGCGTCGGGTAGCCTGCCAATGGTTGGGGCTGATGCGCAGGAGTGCGCATGCCGGCTCATCAACCTCGGCATCGCTCTGTCGGCCGAGCACAATCACGAGCGTCTGATCGAGCGGATACTGCTGGAAGCCAAGGATCTCAGCCACGCCGACGGCGGTACCATCTATCTCTGCGACGACAAGGACGGACTGGCGTTCCAGATCGTCCACAATGATACCCTAAAGATCGCCATGGGCGGCACCACCGGCAAGCCGGTGCCCTTCCCGCCCCTCAAGCTCCGCGATCCGGCCACCGGAGCCCCCAACCACAACAACATCGCCACCCACGCCGCCCTGACCGGGCAGGTGGTGAACATCTCGGACGCCTATGATGCCCGGGACTTCGACTTCTCCGGGACCAAGAAATTCGATGCCGGCGTGGGGTATCGGTCGAAGTCCTTCCTGACGGTGCCGCTCAAGAACTTTCACGGCGAGGTGCTGGGAGTCCTGCAGCTCATCAACGCGATGGACGAGGACGGGAGTATCACCGACTTTCCCGCCGACCTCGCGCCGCTGATCGAGGCCCTGGCGTCCCAGGCCGCCGTCGCCCTCGACAATCAGAGACTGATCCAGTCCCAGCGCGACCTGCTCGACTCCTTCATCCGGATCATCGCCCACGCCATCGACGCCAAATCGCCCTACACCGGCGGTCACTGCTCCCGCGTGCCGATCATCACCCGCATGCTGGCCGAGGCGGCCCAGGAGAGCACCGACGGGCCGTTCCGGGGGTTCACCCTGAACGATGACCAGATGTACGAGCTGCACCTGGCGGCATGGTTGCACGACTGCGGCAAGGTGACGACGCCCGAGTACGTGGTGGACAAGGCGACCAAGCTTGAAACCATCTACGACCGCATCCACGAGGTGCGGACCCGCTTCGAGGTTCTGCGCCGTGATGCCGAGATCGCGTACCTGAAACAAAGGCTCGACGGCGGCGACGAGGCCGAACTGAAACAGGCCTTCGACGCCCGCTGCCAGGAGCTTGAGGACCAGTTCGCCTTCGTCGCCGACTGCAATCTCGGCAGCGAGTTCATGAGTCCCGACAGGATGACCCGAATCCGGGAGATCGGCGCCCAGACGTGGACCCGCACCTTCGATCGCACCCTCGGCCTGTCGTGGGTCGAGGCCAGACGAGTGGAGAACGCCCAGGTGCCCCCGGCCCCGGCCGTCGAGACCCTGCTCGCCGACCGACCGGACCTGAAAACCGAGCGCTACGATCTCGGCGAGTATTACAATCTGTGCATTTCCCGCGGCACACTGACCGCCGAGGAACGCAAGACCATCAACGACCACATCGTCGTCACCATCGAGATGCTGGAAAGGCTGCCGTTCCCGAAGCACCTGCGCAACGTGCCGGAGTTTGCCGGCGCCCACCACGAAAAGATGGACGGCACCGGCTATCCACGGGGGCTGAAGCGCGAGGACATGTCCATCCCGGCGCGGATGATGGCCATCGCCGACATCTTCGAGGCGCTGACCGCCCACGACCGTCCCTACAAGAAGCCGAAAACCCTGTCGGAGTCGATCAAGATCATGTTCTTCATGAAGAAGGATCGGCACATCGACCCGGACCTGTTCGAGCTGTTCCTGACCTCGGGGGTCTACAAGGAATACGCCGAAAAGTACCTGCAGCCGGATCAGATCGACGAGGTGGACATCACCCCCTATCTGACGATGAAGGTCGCGGTGTAGGTGAGCGACTTTTCCCTGACCCCGGCGGATATTCTGGGCTATGTCGCCGGAACGCTGACCACCGTCGCCTTTCTGCCGCAGGTGGTGAAGACGTGGCGCTCGCGATCGGCCCGCGACCTGTCGCTGGTCATGCTGCTGACCTTCACGGTCGGCGTGGCCCTCTGGATCGTCTACGGAGTCATGATCCATCGCTGGCCGGTGATCATTCCCAACATCGTCACCCTGGTCCTGACGGGATTGATCCTCGCCTTCAAGATCAACGATCTTCGGCGGTGAGGGGGAAAAACGGGTGGGAATGGTGGCGCCCCTGTCTCTGTTCCGTGGCTGGACCCTGGCCATGATGGCGGTGGCCGTGCCGCCGCTGGCGGTGTTCGCGTCGAAGGGGCTGGCGGCTCTATTCATCGGCGGGGCCGGGGTGCTGGTGGTTGCGACCCGTACCCTGCCGCGGGTGTCCCGGTGGCTCGTCGTGTATTTCGGCCTGCTGCTAGCCTGGGGGGCGCTGACGAGCCTGTGGTCGGTGGCGCCGCTACAGTCGTTGTTCAAGGATGCCCAGCTCCTGGGCGGCGTCCTGGCCGGCCTCGTGCTGCTGGACGCCGGGATGTCCCTCGAGGAGGATGGGCGGCGCATCCTGCGGCGGGGACTGGTGGCGGGAGCCGTCCTGGCCCTCGCCCTGCTGGGGGTCGAGGGAACGACCGACGCCCTGATCACCCGCGTGATTCACGGCGTGACCCCCCTCGACCGGCTGGAATGGCGGGTGGAGAAGGACTATTCGCCGTTCCTGAAGAACGGCGCGGCGATGGCGGCGGTGATGGCCTGGCCGGCGGTGGTCGCCATGGCGGGACGGGGAGCGGCCATGGGAGCATGGGCGGTCCTGGCGGCGCTCTTCGCCGTGCTGGTCCCGACCAATGCCCATACGGCGGCGGTGGCCATGGCCGCCGGGATCCTCGTCTTCCCCATCGCCCGCCTGGCGCCGCGACTGGTGGCGGGAGCCATCGCCGGGGGCCTGGCCGTGGGGCTGGTCCTGGCACCGGTGGTGCCGGTGATGCTGCCGCCGCCCCACGAGACTCTGGAGCGGATGCCGGCCTTCGTGCCCAACTCGATCCACCACCGGCTGGTCATCTGGCGGTTCGTAGCCGGCCACATCGCCGAGCAGCCCCTGGCAGGCCATGGACTGGACGCGTCGCGGTCGATGCCGGGCGGGTCGGACAAGGTCGCCGTCGACATCGAGATCCCCGGACGCGGCCGCCTGATCGCGCTCGAGGAAATGCTGCCGCTGCATCCCCACAACAGCCTGCTGCAGATCTGGCTGGAGCTTGGCGCCCCCGGAGCGGCCCTGGCGCTGGCGCTGGTGGTTCTGATCCTCCGGCGCCTGCCGACCGCCCTGCCCGGCCGCGAGGAGCGGGCGGCGGCTCTCGCGCTGATTGTGGTGACCCTGCTGATCGCCAGTTCGAGCTATGGCGTGTTCCAGAGCTGGTGGCTGGGAGCGGTGTGGATGGCAGCCGCGTTCACCGTCGGCGCCGCCCGGAAAGAACATGGACTGAGCCAAGACCCGCGGACTTGAAGGGACTCCGAAATGGTGATAAGAGCTGGACCGGAGTGACGGCGATAGCGGCGGTCGCGGTCGGGGCAGAGTGTATCGGGTAAGACAGTGAAATCGTGTCTTGTCGTTGACGATTCAAAAGTGATCCGGATGGTCGCCAAGAAAATCCTGGTGGACCTCGGGTTCGAAGTCAAGGAAGCCGCCGACGGAAAGCAGGCTCTGGACGCGTGCCGCACCCAGCTTCCCGCCGTGATTCTGCTGGATTGGAACATGCCGGTGATGGATGGCCTCACGTTCCTCAAGGAATTGCGGCGGATGCCGAACGGTAACCAGCCATCGGTGATATTCTGCACCACCGAAAACGACATGGACCACATCCAGATGGCCCTCAACGAGGGTGCCAACGAATACATCATGAAGCCCTTCGACGCCGAAATCGTCAAGGCCAAGCTGGAGCAGGTGGGGATAGGGGACTCAGATTAAGGACACGGGGCAATCGGGTGAAAGAAATGCTTTGGCGCGGGAATCATCAAAAGCCCTCTCCCCCCTCTTTCGGGGGGAGAGGGTTTGGGTGAGGGGGGCGCGAAGCTCCCAAGGTGGTGCCGCCTGCCCCACCCCCTCACCCCGGCCCTCTCCCCCTCGAGGGGGAGAGGGAGTGAAGGTGGCGGCTTTCACTCTTTCACACGATTGCCCTGATTGGCGGAAGTTCTCACCAAATGAGCGGCCAGATCCGCGTGCGTGGCGCGCGCGAACACAACTTGAAAAGCGTCGACGTGGACATCCCGCGCGACCGGCTGGTGGTCATCACCGGCCTGTCGGGATCGGGCAAGTCTTCGCTTGCCTTCGACACCATCTATGCCGAGGGCCAGCGGCGCTATGTGGAGTCCCTGTCCGCCTACGCCCGCCAGTTCCTGGAACTGATGCAAAAGCCCGACGTCGACCTGATCGAGGGCCTGAGCCCCGCCATCTCCATCGAGCAGAAGACCACCTCGCGCAATCCCCGCTCCACCGTGGCGACGGTGACCGAGATCTACGACTACATGCGGCTGTTGTGGGCGCGGGTGGGCGTGCCGCACTCGCCGGCCACCGGTCTGCCCATCGAGAGCCAGACCGTGAGCCAGATGGTGGACCGCATCCTGGCCATGCCCGAGGGCACCCGCCTTCTGCTGCTGGCGCCGGTGGTGCGTGGGCGCAAGGGCGAGTACCGCAAGGACCTGGTGGACCTGCGCAAAAAGGGCTTCCAGCGGGTTCGGGTGGACGGGACGCTGTACGAGATCGACGAGGTTCCCTCCCTCAACCGCAAGGTCAAGCACGACATCGAGGTGGTGGTGGACCGGCTGGTGGTGCGCGAGGGGCTGGGCGCCCGCCTCGCCGACTCGCTGGAGACCGCCCTGTCGCTGACCGACGGCCTGATCTACGCCGACCGGGCCGACGCGGCGGCGGACGATCCGGAGATCCGCACCACCTTTTCCACCCGCTTCGCCTGCCCGGTGTCGGGCTTCACCATTGACGAGATCGAGCCGCGGCTGTTCTCGTTCAACAATCCGCACGGCGCCTGCCCGGGCTGCGACGGCCTGGGGGTGACGCTGCGCTTCGACCCGGCGCTGGTGGTGCCCGACGATACGATATCCCTGGTGGAGGGCGCGGTGGCCCCGTGGTCCAGCACCACCGCCCACTACTACCAGCAGACTCTGGAGAGCGTCTGCACCCACTACGGCGCCGGCCCGGCGGTGCCGTTCCGCGACCTGCCGGACAAGGTGCGCCAGGCCATCCTGTACGGCTCGGGCAAGGAGCCGATCCTGGTCCGCTATGCCGACGACGTCCGCACCTACACCACCGAGCGGCCGTTCGAGGGTGTCATCCCCAATCTGGAGCGGCGCTGGCGGGAGACCGACTCCGCCTGGATCCGCGAGGAGCTGGGGCGCTACCAGACCTCGGCCCCCTGCGAGGCCTGCCAGGGCGCCCGCCTCAAGCCGGCGGCGCTCGCCGTCAAGATCCGGGGGCTGCACATCACCCAGGCCACCGACTTCTCCATCGCCGAGGCCCACCGCTGGTTCGCCGACCTGGACCAGCACCTGTCGCCGAAACAGCGCGAGATCGCCCGCCGCATCCTGCGCGAGATCAACGACCGGCTCGGGTTCCTGATGGACGTGGGGCTCGACTACCTGTCGCTTGGACGCAACTCGGGCACCCTGTCGGGGGGCGAGAGCCAGCGCATCCGGCTCGCCTCGCAGATCGGCTCCGGCCTCACCGGCGTTTTGTACGTGCTGGACGAGCCCTCCATCGGCCTGCACCAGCGCGACAACGACCGCCTGCTGACGACGCTGAAGCACCTGCGGGACATCGGCAACACCGTGATCGTCGTCGAGCACGACGAGGATGCCATCCGCTCCGCCGATCACCTGATCGACATGGGGCCGGGAGCCGGCATCCATGGCGGCACGGTGGTGGCCCAGGGCACGCCCGAGGAGGTGATGCAAAACCCCGCCTCGCTGACCGGGCAGTACCTCACCGGTGAGCGCGCCATCCCCATCAGCGGAGCCCGGCGGCCGGGCAGCGGCAATGTCCTCTCCGTGGTGGGGGCGCGGGGCAACAACCTCCAGGGCATCACCGTCGACCTGCCGCTCGGCACCTTCATCTGCGTCACCGGGGTGTCGGGCGGCGGCAAGTCGACCCTGGTGGTGGAGACTCTCTACCGCGGCCTGGCCCGCACCCTGCACGGATCCCGCGAGCCGGCGGCCGAGCACGAGCGCATCGACGGCATCGCGCACATCGACAAGATCGTCGATATCGACCAGTCCCCCATCGGCCGGACGCCACGCTCCAACCCGGCCACCTACACCGGCCTGTTCACGCCGATCCGCGACTGGTTCGCCGGCCTGCCGGAAGCCCAGGCCCGGGGCTACAAGCCGGGGCGGTTCTCGTTCAACGTCCGCGGCGGGCGCTGCGAGGCCTGTCAGGGCGACGGGGTCATCAAGATCGAGATGCACTTCCTCCCCGACGTGTTCGTCCAGTGCGACGTCTGCAAGGGGCGGCGCTACAACCGAGAGACCCTGGAAGTCACCTTCCGGGGCAAGTCCATCGCCGACGTGCTGGACATGACCGTCGAGGAGGCCGCCGGGTTCTTCAAGGCGGTGCCGGCGATCCGCGACAAGCTGGTGCTGCTGGACCAGGTGGGGCTAGGCTATATTCACCTGGGCCAGCAGGCCACCACCCTGTCGGGCGGCGAGGCCCAGCGGGTCAAGCTGGCCAAGGAGCTGTCGCGCCGCGCCACCGGCCGTACCCTCTACATCCTGGACGAGCCCACCACGGGACTCCATTTCGAGGACGTGCGGCGGCTTTTGGAGGTTTTGCATCGGCTGGTGGAAAGCGGCAACACGGTGGTGGTGATCGAGCACAACCTGGAGGTCATCAAGACCGCCGACTGGATCATCGACCTGGGCCCCGAGGGCGGAGCCGGCGGCGGCCGAGTCGTCGCCGTCGGCACGCCCGAGGACATCGCCGCCGCGACCGGGAGCTATACCGGACACTATCTGAAGCCGTACCTCTGGGACGCCCGTCGGCGGTTGACGTTGCCGTAAGCCGGCTGTGCCGTCATAGTGTGCCGTCGGCAAAGCCCAAGGGAGATGCCTATGAAACGGTGGGTTCTGGCGGGGTGTATCCATCTCCTCCTCATCGGGTCGGCGCTGGCCGGCACCGCGGAGGCGTTGAAGGCGCTTGAGCGTGGAGACGGCGCGACCGCCGTCCGCGAGCTGACTCCCGAAGGCCACAGGGGCGACCCGGATGCCTGCGAGCGCCTCGGCGACATCCACGCCGATGGACTGGGGGGGGTGGCGAAGGACGGCTTCGCCGCCCGCGACTGGTACTTCCAGGCGGCCCGTCGCGGCCAGCCGGAAAGCCAGTACAAGCTCGCCCAGCTCTACGCCGAGGGCAAGGGCATCGGCCGGGATCCCCGCCGCGCCGAGGACTGGTTCACCGCCGCCGCCCGCCAGCGCCACGCCAGGGCCCAGCTCAGCCTGGGCAAGATGTACCTCGACCGGGGCTATGACCCTGTCCGCAAGATGATGCGCCCCTACGACGCCGCCAACGCCTATTACTGGCTGATGCTCGCCGAACACTTCGCCAAGGACGACTCCGTCCGTACCGACGCCACCACCACCCGCCAGCGCCTCGCCCCCATGATGCCAAAGGACACGGCGCCAGGCATCGAACAGTCCGTCAGGATGATGCTGAGCGGCCAGAGGTGAGAGGGTGAAAAGGTTTCACCGGCGAACCTAAAGTTTGACACACAGCACCAATGAAATGGATCGATCTCCAGTGTGCTGGCTTTAAGAAAAAAGGCGCAACACGGATGAACACGGATATCCACGGATAAACACGGATGCAGCAGAGTTTGACATAGGCTTAAGTGGGGCACGTGAAAATATCTTGCTGTAATAATATAATATTATTCTTAACATATTGTCACGGGTAAAGACAGAGTAGCATTCTGGTGTTCTGTATCCGTGTTTATCCGTGGATATCCGTGTTCATCCGTGTTGCATCTTTTTTCTCTACGCCAGCACGCTGGCGAGCGGTATTACCCCGTGTGTCGAAACACTTCCAATCTCTCACCGAACCATTCCCTCACCGGGCCAGCAGCATGCTGGCCAGAATCGCCACCAGAACCCACGGCAGCAGGGTGGTGAAGAAGGAGCGCCGACCGCGCCGGCCGGTCAGCTCGGCGACGGTCTCGGGGTGCAGCTTCAGGCCGCCGGAGCGGAACATGGCGGCGGTGCGCTCGGTGTGTTCCAAAAGGCGCGGCAGGCGCTCGAACGACGAGGTGAGGTCGGTGGCCATCTGGCGCAGCCTGGCCTCGGGTCCCAGAGTCTCGCGCATCCACCCCTCGATGAGGGGGCGGGCCAGGGTCCACATGTTGACGTCGGGGCTGAGGAGGCGGCCGACGCCCTCGGCGGTGATCATGGTCTTCTGCAACAGGAGAAGCTGGGGCTGGGCTTCCATGCCGAAGGTCTCGGTGACCTTGAACAGGTGCCCGAGCAGGCGGCCGATGGAGATCTCGTTCATCGGCTTGCCGAAGATGGGCTCGGCCACCGAGCGGCAGGCCTGGGTGAAGGTATCCACCGAGCGGTCGGCGGGAACGTATCCGGCTTCGAAATGAACCTCGGCCACCCGCCGGTAGTCGGCGGTGAGAAAGCCGAGCAGCATCTCGCCCAGATAGCGCCGCGTCGCGCGGTCGACCCGGCCGGTGATGCCGAAGTCCACCAGGATGACCTCGCCGTTCTCGCCGACGAACATGTTGCCCGGGTGCAGGTCGCCGTGAAAGAAGCCGTCGCGGAACACCATGTTGAAGAAGCCGTTGGCGGCCTTCTCGACGATGGCGCGGGGGTCGATGCCGGCGGCGATGATGCGCTCGCGCTCATCCACCGGGATGCCCACCACCCGCTGGGTGGTCAGGACCCGCTGCGACGTGCGCTGCCAGTCGACCATGGGCACGCGGAAGGTGTCGTCACCGGCGAAGTTGTCGTGAAGCTCGGCGGCGGCGGCGGCCTCGAAGCGGAGGTCCATCTCCATCGCCACCGTGTCCTCGAAGGTGCGCACCGCCTCGATCGGCTTCAGGCGGCGGAAGCCGGGCTGGGTGCGCTCGACGATCTCGGCTAGCCAGTAGAGGGCGTCGATGTCCTGCTCGAACTTCTTCGCCACGTCGGGGCGCAGGACCTTGACCGCCACCTGCCGCCCGTCGGTGGTGGTCGCGAAGTGGACCTGGGCGATGGAGGCGGCCGCCACCGGCTCGGCCGAGAACTCGGAGTACAGCTCCTCGAGCGGCCGTTCGAAGTCGCTCTCGATGATGCGCCGCGCCTCGTCGGCGGGGAAAGGTTCCAGCTTGTCCTGGAGCGAGGTGAGATCGGCCGCCACGTCCTCGCCCATGACATCGGGGCGGGTGGACAGGGTCTGCCCGAGCTTGATGAAGGCCGGCCCCAGCTCCACCATGGCGCGGGCCAGCCGCTGGCCGGGGCGCCCGGGCGGGCCGCGGCGGGTCACCAGCTTGGCCAGATAGGCGAGGTCGCGCACGGCGGTGACGCGCTCGATGGGGAACAGGGCATCGTGGCGCGCCAGCACGCGCACGATGTGAACCAGGCGGACGATGTTGCGGATGGAGCGGATCATCGTGGGCTCAGATCCGCCATGCCGAGTGGATGGCGGCGATGCCACCCGAAAGATTGCGGAACGACACCCGCCGCAGGCCGGCCGCGGTGATGAGCGCCGCCAGATCTTCCTGTCGCGGGAAGCGGCGGATGCTCTCCACCAGATACTGATAGGCGTCGCGGTCGCCGGTGACCACCTGGCCCAGCGCCGGCAGGACGGTGAAGGAGTAGCGGTCGTAAAGCGTCCGCAGGACCGGGATCACCACGTGGCTGAACTCAAGGCACAGGAAATGCCCGCCGGGCTTCAGCACCCGCCGCGCCTCGGCGAGGGCGGCGTCGATGCGGGTGACGTTGCGCAGGCCAAAGGCGATGGTATAGGCATCGACGCTGGCATCGGCGAGGGGCAGGGCCTCGGCATTGCCGCACACCCATGTCAGCCCGTGCACCCGCCCGGCATCGAGGGCGCGGTTGCGGCCGACCGCCAGCATGTCGGGCGTGAGGTCGCAGATGATGACCTCGCCCGGAACTTCCCCTGGTCCCTCCCCGCGCCCCGCCAGCCGGTCCAGGCAGCGGAAGGCGATGTCGCCGGTCCCCCCGGCCACGTCCAGCAGGACCATCCCCGGCCGGGGCGCCAGCCAGTCGATCAGCGCCGCCTTCCACAGGCGGTGGATGCCGACGCTCATCAGGTCGTTCATCAGGTCGTAGCGGGACGCCACGCTGTCGAACACCCCACGCACCAGTGACACCTTGTCCTCCGCCGCCACGGTGCGGAAGCCAAAATGGGTGGTGCCGTCGCGGCTCTGATCGGTCTCGGTTTCCATGGGCCGGCACCATACCCAAGGTGAGGAGGAAAGACAAAGCAAACCATCCGTATGCCCACAGGTTTCCCGCTTGCTCAAGCCCTCCCCCTCGAGGGGAGAGCAAGCTTAAGCCCTTGTGTATTGAAGGCCCGGTATGATCAGCCCCGGACGGCAGGTCAGCAGCCCGCCGTCCGGGATGGCCGACCTCGCATAGCCCTTGGCACAAAGCCGCGGGGGAGCACGACGGCGGCCATCCTTCCTTGAAAACCGAACGGTTGCATGGGCTTCGAGCCCGAACCACAAGGAAGGTCCAGTATGATGGCACAGATTGAGCGCGCTGTCGGCATTGATTGTGGAAAAAAGAGTCTGGATGTTGCCCTCTCTCACTCGAAAGACATCATCAGGGTAACGAATGATGCCGCTGGTCTCCAGGAGCTGTTGGGTTGGGTTGGCACCCATGATGTCCGGAGGGTCGGCCTTGAGGCCACTGGTGGTTATGAGCGGCGAGCACGTGATGAACTGACGAAGGCGGGCTATGCGGTTCAGGTGTTCGATCCCAGCCGGGTGCGGTACTTTGCCAAGGCCAAGGGACGGCGGGCGAAGAGCGATCCGATCGATGCCGCCGTAATTGCCGAGTTCACCGCTTTCACGCCGGAGACCGATGCGGTGGCGATCGACTCGGCCAGGGAAGAACTGGCCGGATTGGTTCGAACCCGTGCCGGTCTGGCCGACAGGCGCGCCGACCTGGTCAAGATGCGCGCAACGGCCGTCGAAGCGGCCTGGCCGGATCTGGACGCTCTGATCGAACATCACAACGTCACGATCCTATCCATAGAGGCCAAGATCAAGAGCCGGGTAGCCGCCAACGCCAAATTCGGCAAGACGGCCGATGCTCTGCAAACGGCGCCGGGAATCGGCTTCGTCACAGCCGTCAGCATCGTGGCCATGCTACCGGAGCTTGGACATCTTGCCGGTGGCAAGATTTCCGCCCTGGTGGGCGTCGCTCCGTTCGACCGCGACAGCGGCCAGTTTCACGGCCAACGGCACATCGCGGGAGGACGCGCAGACCTGCGCAAGGCACTCTACATGGCAACCATGGTGGCGGCGACACGCACCAAAGGCGTGATCAATGAATTCTATCGGCGACTCATAGCTGCCGGTAAAAAACCAAAGGTTGCTCTAGTTGCCTGCATGCGCAAGATGGCCGTGCGCCTCAACGCAATGCTTGCCAGTGGCTCGACGTGGCAAGAGCAACCAGAAAGATAATAACCATCCCTTTGTTCGACCGAAAGGACCATCCCTCCGTCCCGACCTGAGGTCAGGGGGCCGGCGCGCGCAGCGGCGGTCAAGAGAAAAGTGCCGCCTCTTTGCGGCACTTTTCTCTTGACGGCTGCGAGCACGACGGCACGCTGGCCTCAGGTCGGGACGGAGGGACACCCCCCAACAATACGGTTGCTCCCCCATCGAGGGGAGAGCAAGCTTAAGCCCTCCCCCTCGATGGGGGAGGGTTGGGTGGGGGTGACAGCGCCGCAAACAGTGGAATAGGTATGCGCCCAAGAACTCGGCCTTGGTGCGAATGTACCGCCGTCTGCAGGCGCTTCACGATCACCCCCACCCAAACCCTCCCCCATCGAGGGGGAGGGCTTTATTTTGCGGGAAACGGATAGTTTCTACAGCGAACTCCCTACGGCCCCGTCTGTCCAGCGTGTGTGCATGCGGTGGCTTGAAGAGGGAGAGAAAATATGTTGTCAGTCACCCGTTCACCAGATTCAAGGGACAGCCATTCCTGTGTTCACGTCTCACATGATCCTGTAGGATGAGAAAAGCAAGGAGAGGTGGTCATGGCGGATCCAAAACACTTGAAGGACATTTTCGGGAGCATTACGGGGAAGAGCCTCACTGAGGACCTCATGGGGAAAGGCGCCGCAGAGAGCTTCATAGGGAAAAGCGTCGGAGAGAGCTTCATGGGGAAAAGCGTCGGAGAGAGCTTCATGGGGAAAAGCGTCGGAGAGAGCTTCATGGGGAAAAGCGTCGGAGAGAGCTTCATGGGGAAAAGAGCCGCAGAGATCCTCAAAGAAATGAACATTATAGGGAACCAAGGCAAAATGGTAGGCTTTACGGAAGCTCTCCGTAAATCGTGCAGCTATGAGAGCATGAACGTCACAAATTCTCTTGGAATGAAGGACTACGTAATGCATTCTATTGATGATATGAGTTCTGCCATTCCCCTCCACCATCCCCCTCCAACTTATTACGGATTCCCCGGCTACCCCCCCTATCGCCCAGATTCCAACATCCGTGACGCTGTTGTTATTCGCTATGAGGACGGTATTACCGGGACGGAGTTGACCACGCTGTCGGGCCTGATTGGCGCTCTTCGGGAGCTTTCGGGGAAAGGCGTGGTTCTGGAACTCGAGAGCATCACGACCGGCCCAGGGGGCACTACGGTCAAAATCGCGGTGAAAAGTCTGGGCGATACGTCCCTTGAAGAAATTCAGAAAAAAGCGAAACAACTGCAATCAACCCAGAAAAAACTGATTATCGAGAAAGGGCGAGCAGATAGCTATGAGGAGAGAATCAAGAACATGCTGTTGGAGGCCGAAATGGCGAAGCCAATAAAGCCGGCCGTTGCCCCGGGCGAAAGGTATATTCATGTTTTGTTCATTGACGTCACTGGCTTTTCCAAAATGAAGGACGCGGCAAGAGAAAATATGTTGACGATGCTGCGCGCCATGGCACGGCCGCTTGTTGAAACCTGCGAGGGCACGCTGGTCAACATGGAAGGGGACTGTGTCATTGCCATCTTTCCCGACGTCAATGATGCCTTCCGGTCTGCCTTCAATCTCCAGGCGCATCTCGCCATCGAGGGACCAAGCTCCCATGCCGCCCTTGCCAGCGGCAAGGTTACCGTGGGACACAATCAATCCCTCGGCCACTCCGATATCGATGGAGATGCGGTCAACCTGGCCGCCCGGCTCTTGAGTCTGGCCGGAGCGGGTGAGGTTCTGGCCCATGAGGATACGGCCCACGATTCCGACCTTGGTCACGATTTCGAGGTCGTCAAGACCGAATCGCGTCAGCTTGCAAAAGGGACCGGCACGATGGAGGCCGGCGAGCCTGTACCCTGCTGCATCATGCGTGCGCATCACAATAATGGCACGGGCGTCATCAAGCGCATGGATGAGGATTGAGACCGTGTGACTGGCATCACCGTGCTTGCGTCAAGAAAGAAACAGATAACACGGATAAACACGGATGTTAACGGATGAACACGGATTAGAACGGAGTTTACCGGGGCATGGGCTTATATACTGTGTATTATTATATGAATATAAGACAAACACTGCTGGAGCGGCCCATTTGTCAACTCCTCTCTCATCCGTGTTCATCCGTTCACATCCGTGTTCATCCGTGTTATCTGTTTCTTCCTCAGAGCCCGCACACTGATCCTGCGGCCGGCGCGTTGGCGGTATCACGCTCCGGCGGCCTGAATTGCGATGCGCGTTCCCACGGACTGCGATATCATTCCCGACGGTGCATTGACGCCACGCGGCCGCCGGCCCATCACGAATAGGACCCCATGCCTGAGCTTCCCGAGGTAGAGACGGTGTGCCGGGGATTGGCGGCGGTGTGGGAGGGGCGGAGGTTCGCGCGGGTGGTGAGCCGGCGGGGCGATCTGCGCCGACCGCTGCCGCACAGCTTCGCCGAACGACTCACCGGGCGGCGGGTGGAGCGGGTCGGCCGGCGGGCCAAGTACATCCTGGCCGGGCTCGACGACGGCTGGACGCTCCTGGTTCACCTTGGCATGTCGGGGCGGATGGTGATCACGGCGGCGGCGCCCGAGCCCCCCGGCCGCCATGACCACGTGGAGTTCCGCACCAGCCACGGTACCGGCAACGACACCGGCAACGGCGTCGTGGTCACCTACACCGATCCCCGCCGCTTCGGCCTGATGGACCTGGTGGAGACGGCCGGCCTTGCCGGTCATCCCCTGCTGCGTGGTCTCGGGCCCGAGCCCCTGGACCAGGCCTTCGACGCCGACGCGCTGGGAGCGGCCCTCGGTGGCCGCCGTGGTCCCCTCAAGGCGGCGCTACTGGACCAGCGCGTGGTCGCCGGACTCGGCAACATCTATGCCTGCGAGTCCCTGTTCCGCGCCGGCCTCGCCCCCGACCGCCCCGCCGGATCCCTCGACCACGACTCGCTGCGACGACTGGTGGGGGCGATCCGGACGGTCCTGATCGCGGCCATCGCCGCCGGGGGATCATCGTTGCGCGACCACGTCCAACCCTCCGGCGAGATCGGTCGGTTCCAGCACGCCTTCGCCGTCTATGGCCGTGCCGGCGAGCCTTGTCCCGGCTGCGATTGCGGCGGGACCGACAGCGTGCGGCGCATCGTCCAGAGTGGCCGATCCACTTTTTTCTGTCCGCGGCGGCAGGCTTGAGGGTAATAAGAGGGCATGTTGCCGCGTTCGCTCCTCGCCGCCGCATCGGCGGCCCTTCTGCTGGTCCTGGCCGCGCCGACTCCGGCGACGGCCGCGGAGGATCCCCGGTTCCTGTCGGACATCGATGACCTGCCGCTGATGGAGGGTCTGGCCGAGGTGCCCGACGCCGGCTCCACCTTCGACACGCCGGCGGGCCGCATCGTCGAGGCCTATGGCGAAGGCCGGGCGCTGACCCGCGACCAGATCACCACGTTCTACGCCGCCACCCTGCCGCAGCTTGGCTGGACCGCCGCCGGGGACGCCTCGTTCCGCCGCGAGGGCGAGCGCCTGCGCATCGAGATCCTGGGCGACCGCCCGCCCCTGACCGTCCGGTTCCTGGTCGCGCCGGAGTGATCTACGAGGAGGCCAGCTTGAGGAGGGCCGCAAGGCCGCCGAGAAGGGCAACGGTCTGAAGACCAAGCGCGCCGGTCATCCACTTCATCAGCTCGGCCTTGGTTTCAGCCAGTTCGGCCTTCAGCTCGGCTTTGAAGGTTGAGAGATCCGCCCTGGTCACCAGCGCCGCCAGGTCGCCATCCCTGGCCTCGCCGACCATGGCCGTCACCGCCTCGGCCTGCGCCTCGGGCATGCCCGCCGACGTCAGGCGCTTGATGAACGCGTGGGTGTCAAAAGTGATCGTCGTCATGGGTCGACCATGATGCGTTCGGCGACGGAAGTCAATTCGCTCCTCCCTCCGCGACCCTGTTGACGGCGAGCCCCGACCGACTTATAACCCCGCGTCAGCACTCCAGAGAGCAGCACAGGGACATCCATGGCCAACCACGAGTCGGCAAAAAAGCGCATTCGCCGCAACGGCCGCCGCGCCGAGATCAATCACAGCCGCGTCAGCCGCATCCGCACCTTCGTGCGCAAGGTCGAGGCGGCCATCACCGCCAAGGACAAGGAACAGGCCAAGGCCGCCTTCGATGCCGCCGTGCCGGAAATGATGCGCGGCGTCAACAAGGGCGTCATCCATCGCAATGCGGTGGCCCGCAAGATGTCCCGCCTGCACGCGGCCATCAAGGGTCTCTGACGCGACACGGGGTCTTTGCCGTCACGGTCATCCTCGGGTAGGCCGGTTTCCAGAGTGGGAACCGGGCCTTTGGATTCGCGTGCAGTTTACCCCACCATTCAAAGGAATCTTGGCGTTCTGCTTTCAGCCATATTGCCTTTGGAACCATCCGCAGGTAAAGTCATAAGGGTTGGTCGAGGGATTTCCTCCCCATCTGGTTGCATGTCCTTTGGGACGGGCTATGGGTTCCCTGTGGACGGATCGGCGTGGAACGGGGGAAGTCTGTGACCATCTGGTTGGTTCGTCGCGAACACTGGATATTTCGGAGACAACGGAAGAATCCGGCGGAAAGTCCAGTGCGTCAATGACATCACGGCTCGGCCGGCGGTGGGAGGGGGGCTCCTTGAGCCGCGGCGGGGCCATTCACTCGACTGCCGGGTCACTGTCGCAGGGGGCTGGACCGGTGGTGCCGTCCGAGGCATTGGACGCCGAAGCGTGCCGGTGGCCTGGGCGATGTCCGGACTGGTATTCAGGCTGGAGCGAGTGCCGGCATCGGAGCAGGGGATGACGGACGAAACCGATAAGCTCAATGCAACGACTCCCTGGGACCGGGTGCGCGGGCGCCTGCGCCGGGAGGTCGGTGATGCCGCGTTCAAGAGCTGGGTGAAGCCCATGACTCTGGGCGGGATTCGCGATGGCGAGGTGCGTCTCTGCGTTCCGACCCGGTTCATGCGCGACTGGGTGATGACCCACTACGCCGACCGGATTCGCGCCCTGTGGAGCGGCGAGGAGCCCAGCGTCCGCACCGTCAACTTCGTGGTCCAGCCCGGGCCCTCCACGCCCTCCATCACCTCTGCCCCAGTTGCCGCCGCCGGACCGGCCCCGAGATCCGCCCCGCGACTCGGGCCGCCGCCCCTGGCGGCGGCCGCCGCGACTCCGATTGAGACTGGACTCGATGAGCGTGACGCCATTTCGGCCCCGCTCGATCAGCGCTTCACCTTCGCCAACTTCGTGGTCGGCAAGCCCAACGAGTTCGCCCACGCCGCCGCCCTGCGGGTGGCCGAGTCGGCCCACGTCCCGTTCAACCCGCTGTTTCTCTATGGCGGAGTGGGCCTCGGCAAGACGCACCTGATGCACGCCATCGCCTGGCACATCCGCGAGCGCGACCCGAAGCGCACCGTCATCTACCTCTCGGCCGAGAAGTTCATGTACCGCTTCGTCCGGGCGCTGCGCTTCCAGGACACCATGGCGTTCAAGGAGCAGTTTCGCTCGGTGGACGTGCTGATGATCGACGACGTGCAGTTCATCTCGGGCAAGAACTCGACCCAGGAGGAGTTCTTCCACACCTTCAACGCGCTGGTGGACCAGGGGCGGCAGATCATCATCTCGGCCGACAAGTCCCCGTCCGACCTCGAGGACATGGAGGAGCGGCTGCGGTCGCGACTCGGCTGCGGGCTGGTGGCCGACATCCACGCCACCACCTACGAACTGCGACTCGGCATCCTCCAGTCCAAGGCCGACCAGATGGCCCTGGTGGTCCCGCCCAGGGTGATGGAGTTCCTGGCCCACAAGATCACCTCCAACGTCCGCGAGCTGGAGGGCGCCCTGAACCGGGTCGCGGCCCACGCCCAGTTCGTCGGCCGCGACATCACCCTCGAGTCGACCCAGGAGGTGCTGCACGACCTCCTGCGCGCCCACGACCGCCGCGTCACCATCGAGGAAATCCAGAAGCAGGTGGCCGAGCACTTCAACATCAAGGTCTCGGAAATGCACTCGGCCCGCCGCACCCGGTCGATCGTGCGGCCGCGACAGGTGGCCATGTACCTGGCGAAGCAGCTTACCTCGCGGTCACTCCCGGAGATCGGCCGCAAGTTCGGCAATCGCGACCACACCACCGTCATGCATGCCGTCAAGAAGGTGGAGGAACTGATCGCGGTGGATGCCGGCTTTGGCGAGGACGTCGAACTGCTGCGGCGCATGCTGGAGCGGTGAGGGGGGTGAGTGTGAGGGTGAGGGACCATGAACAGACACCAGCGCCGCGCCGCCGGTCGTGATGGCCGCAAGGGTCGCGGTACCACGAACCAGCCGGGGGACGAGACATTCCACCAGGCCCTCGTCTCCCTCGCGGAGGGACGGTTCGGGGACGCCGAGGACGCCTGTCGCCTGCTGCTGATGGAGCGTCCGGGGGATGAGAACGGCCAACTCGTGCTCGCCACCATCCTGCTGGAGACCGGACGCGCCCCCCAGGCCCTGGAGGTTCTGGAAAAGGTCAGGCTGGGGCGGGACCCGCACCGTCATTTCCTGCACGCCAAAGCACTGCTGATGTCGCAGCACTTCCTGGAGGCCGAAGTCGCCTATGGCCAGGCCTTGTCCATCAATCCGGATTACGTCGAGGCCCTGACCGGTCGCGGCACCACCCGGATGATTCTGGACCGCTTCGAGCCGGCCATGGCCGACTTCTCCCATGCCCTCGACGTCGATCCCAATGCCGAAGAGGCCCTCTCGGGTCTGGGCTTCATCCTGATCGGTGCCGGCCGGACCGAAGAGGCGCTGGACCTCTATCGCCGCGCCGCCGACCGGATGCCCAACTCGGTCGAGGTCCAGTCCCGCCTGGCCGCGCTGCTGGTGGACATGAACGAGGGGGAGGAGGCGCTCGCCTGTGCCGACCGGGCCATCGCCCTGGCCCCCCAGGTGGAGACGCCCCTGCGCATCCGCGGCTACGCTCTGCTGTCCCTGCGACGATTCGAACCGGCCCTCGACTGCTTCGGCCGGCTGGTGGCCACCGACCCGACCGATGCCGACGCCCACCTCGCCGTCGCCATGACCCATGTCGTCGCCGAGCAACCGGAACCGGCCGAAAAGGCGATCCGGGCGGCCCTGGCCTGTCGGACGGAGTCCCTCCCGGCCCGGGCCATGCTGGCCGAGTTTCTCCTGCGACAGGGGCGATTCGCCGAGGGATGGGACATGTTGCGCCAGATCGACGCGGCCGTGACCGAGCGCCTGCCATCGGACCTGACCGGTGAAACGCTGGTGCTGGATACTCACCTCGACTTTTACGGAGCCCTGTTCGCGTTGCGTTTCCTGAAGGCGGCCAAGACGCGTGGGGCGACGCTCATCCTGCGCAGCCAGCCGAACACCATGACCCTGTTGGAGCGGGTACCGGGAGTGGATCGCGTCGTGGCGTCGGACGAGGTCATCGATGGTCGCCCCGTGAAGTTCTTCAGCCTTCCTTGGCTTCTTGACCTTGTCGATCCCCAGCCGAACGTGGTCATCGCGCCGAGGCCCGATCGGGTCGAGGAGGTGCGAAGCCGTCTGGCCGGCACGGGTGATGCCCCGATCGTCGCCGTCGCCTGGCAGAGCTTCGCGCCGTCCCAGATCGGCCGCAGGCTGGTGCCACTGGAAGCCCTGGCGGAAGCTTTGCGGCCGCTGGACATGCGGGTGGCGGTGATCCAGCGTCAGCCCGCCCCTGGTTCCCTGGCTCGTTTCGCGTCCGTATTGGGGCGTCCGGTCCTCGACCTGACCGGCCTCAACGACGACCCCGAGGGCATGCTGGCCACCCTGTCCCTGGTTGACCACATGGTGGCGATTGCCGGAGGCAGCGTGGACCTGCGCGCGGCGTCTGGTCTTGGGGGATGCGTGCTGGTGGATGCGGCGGCCAATTACCGCTGGATGGCCCAGGGCGATCGCTCCCCCTGGTTTCCCGATATGACCGTGCACCGCCAGGCCGTGGATGGGAGCTGGACCGACGCCCTCCAGTCGGTGGTGAGGGTGTTGCGGTCACCATGAAACTCCGCGACTCCGCCGTCGGTCCCGAGCCGTCGCTGTTCATCAGCCCTGGGCTGTCTCTGTTCATCAGCCCTGGGCTGTCTCTGTTCATCGTCTCGGCGTTGCTTGGGGCGCTGCTTGGACGCATCTACACCGGCGAGACGGACATGCTGCCCAATGCCCGCTTCCTGGCGGGCCTGGTCCAGTACCCCGAGGGAAGCCCCGTTCCCATCGCCTATGCCGGAGCGCCAACACCGCTTCTCGAGATCTTCGCCGCGCTGCTGAGGCTCGGCGTGTCGGAAAACCTGGTCGGGTCGACGCTGGTCTGCATGGTGGCGGCGGTCTACGCCCAGGCCCTGTCCATGATCGCCTTCGGACTGTGCCGGAGAGCGGCGGCGGCGGTGGCCATCGGCGTCTTCGCCGTGTGGACCACCGCCTACATGGTCGGTCCCGACTACCCCATCTTCACGCTGGGCCGGGCGCAGACTCAAGGCATTCTCGGATTCGCCGTCGCCCTCCACGTGCTTGGGCTGGTGGGGATGGGGTGGATCGGCGCCGCCGGTTTCGTTCTCGGCCTGGCCCCGGCCGTCCACCCGGTGCTCGGCGTCTTCATGATCGGCGCCGTCGGCCTTTCCTGGCCGTTCTGGCGTCACAGACTCGATCCCGCGCTGGTGCGCCGCGCCGCGGCCCGGTTCGGCGTCGGCCTCGCCATCTCCGCCGTCGCCCTGGCCTTTATCGCCGGCCGGGTGCGGGGGTACGCCCTGCCCGAGGTCGATCCGGTCTGGCTCAAGGCATACCTGTGGCTGTGGGACGGCCACCGCAACATCGCCGTCAGCCCACGCGCCCTCCTGATTCTGGCCAAGACCGGGATCACCATGGGCGTGCTCGGACTCTGGTTGTGGCTGAATCGCGGGAAGAGCGACGATACCGGCGTGGTGATGGTGGGCATTCTGGTCGTCGCCAGCGTTCTTGGGATCGTGCTGTATGCGGTCTTCCACTTCGACCGGACCCTGTTCCCGACCATCGCCGTCGTCGCCATGCCGAGTCGCTTCATCAATCTGCCGGAGGCGATGACCTTTCCCGTGCTGGCCGCCGTGCTGGTCGCCCACTGGCGCAACCTGCTCGCCATCGTCGCGATGGTGGTGCTGGCTGCGCCGGCTCTGGTCATCAAGCTGGCCAGGCTGTCCGATGACTACCAGCAGGTGCCCTACCTGCTGGGAGCCATGGTCGGCGGGGCCGTGGCGGTGATGCTGATGACCGGGCGGGCGACGCGTTTCGACGGCCGGCCGGAGTGGCTCCATGCCGTTCTCGCCAAGGCCAGCGATCATCTGGGCGTGGTGACGGAGGCCGTCCGTCGTCCGGTGGTGCTGGGGGGGATCTCGGTCGCCCTGGTCGCCCTGATCAATGCCCTGCCCAACCCGTTCGCCCTCGCCGATGGCGAAGCCTTCTTCATCGGTCTGATCGACCGCATGAATGGGGCCATTGTCCTGGCCGACAACGTCGACCTCAACAAGATCCCGATCCGCAAGCCCGTGCTGATGGAGCCGCAGCTCATCGACTATGTCGCCTATGTTCCCGCGGCGGCACCGGCGCTGGCCCAGGTGATGGCGGATGTCTACGGCATCGATTACTTCAAGCCGCCCGTGGCCACCCGCCGCAAGGCCGCCATCGACGACGAAATCAGTCGCGAGCTGTGGGAGCAGCGCACCACCGAGGAGTGGACGGCGCTGGCCGAGAAGTACGACCTCGGAGGGATGATCGTTCGCGGCTCGTGGAAGATCGCCCTGCCCCGGGCGGCGCTTCTCGGATCGCCCGTGACCGGCATCGCCGTCTACCGGATTCCACGGGAGAAGCAATGACCGTCCATTTCATCGGCGCAGGCCCAGGCGCTGCCGATCTCATCACCGTGCGTGGGCTGAACCTGATCCGCCGCTGCCCGGTGGTGCTGTACGCCGGGTCCCTGGTGCCTCCCGAAGTTGTGGCGGCGGCGCCCGAGGGGGCCCGGGTGGTGGACACCGCACCCCTGCACCTGGACCAGATCATCGCCGAGATGGAAGCCGCCCACGCCCGCGGCCGGAACGTGGCCCGGGTGCACTCGGGCGATCCGTCGCTGTATGGGGCCATCGGCGAGCAGATGCGCCGGCTCGATCGCCTCGGCATTCCCTATGACGTGACGCCCGGGGTCCCGGCGTTCGCGGCGGCGGCGGCGGCGCTCTGCCGCGAGCTTACCCTGCCGGACGTCAGCCAGACGGTGATCCTGACCCGCACCGCCGTCCGCTCCTCGCCCATGCCGCCCGGCGAGGAGCTGGCGTCGCTGGGGGCGAGTGGCGCCACCCTCGCCATCCACCTGTCCATCGCCAACCTGGCGGCGGTGGTCCAGGACCTGACGCCCCGCTACGGCGCCGACTGTCCGGTGGCGGTGGTCTACCGGGCGAGCTGGCCCGACCAGACCATCCTGCGCGGCACCCTGGCCGACATCCGCGACCGGGTGAAGGAGGCCTCCCTGACCCGCACCGCCCTCATCCTGGTGGGCCGCGCCCTGGCCGGCGACTCCTTCAGCGACAGCCGCCTCTATGCCGCCGACCACACCCATGTGCTGAGACCCGGAGATTAGAGCAGTTTCCGCTCAAGCGGAAACTGCGAAAAGCCCGCGCGGCGCTTGAGCGGCCAGAGGCAAATTCTAGAGCGTTTCCGCTCAGGCGGAAAACGCTCTAGTCAGCCAGGAGCCCGGCTCTTGCCGTACTACGCCAGGCGGACGGACCGGTATTTCGGGTGATCTGGCGCGGGTATTCCCTCGCGTCAGTAGTTTGCAAGCACGGCCTGAAACATATTGAGCGCTTCATCCGTGAAGCTCAAGTCTTTATGGGGGTCGTCTCCCTCCTTCACGAATTGATGGGGTTTGCCGTCGGCAGGAGGCAGCAGACACATGATGATGATAAAGTCCATCCTTGGGATATCTTGAAGAAGTCCGCGTAGTATTTCTAGGCGCCGAAAACACTGGGGGTCCTTCTCGCACTCGGCGTTCGCAAGTGTAAAATACCATTTGCGGGCTTCGAGCCAATATATCTCGCGAAATAGGCCAAATATACGTTTTGTACTATCACTGCGTCTACCGGATATCTCGTAGCGATTTTTTGGAATTTTCATTTCAAAACAGGTTTTACCAGTAATCACCCGCACGTCCTCGGCAATGTAACTGATATCCTGTCGGAATGCTGGATCCATCTGCCTCATGATTTCGAGATGCCACATCGTCCACGTCAGCCAGCGCCAATCTTTCCACAATTTGTCAGGCGCGCCGGGAAATTTGCGGTAGACCACGAAGTCCGCCGCCTTCTTCATGACCCGCAGATTGGAATAGAGCGGGTAGGTGCGTTTCATTCCCTGCAGGGCCGTGCATCCATTCAATTCATCTGCGCGGCATGGAAGATCGTCCTCCGGGCGGGGCGGGGTGATCGTGTCGTCGATATGAATGACGGTTGGATACAGGAACGCTCCATGTTCATCTCTCGTATTCGTCCAAAGGTCGCGGACAAACCGGTCGAGATAGCGAGGCTCTGGAATGTCGGTATAATAATCGAAAAATCTTTCAAGAACGTGATGCCCCTCGCTCTTGTCGGTGCAAAGGCTATGACGGTTCAGCAAAGCCCTGCTGATCGGCTCCGGATTGGCGGCAATGACAAAGATGATCTTGCTGCTGCAATGCGCGAAAAGTATCCGGATCTGCCGCAACGCCGAATAGGCCTCATCGGCAAAACACCGGTCAAGTTCATCGATCATGATGACGAGGGACTGTTCCGTGATGCGCCGGGTCACGGCACTGAGACCCTCCCTGGCCCCACTCAATTCGCACGACACCGCGTCACCATCGCAATGCGAGAAACAACGCGCACTACTGAGCAGGCTTTGCCAGGCGTTGGAATGTGCAGGCTTCGGGTCCACCTGCCGTATCAGTTTCTCCAGCAGAGTGACCACGATCGATGTTGCCGTCGTGCATTGACCGGCATTCAAATATATGACCGAATATCTGGGGGAACCGGACTCTATCGACTGGCTGTCAGGCCGTTTCCCGTCCGTATACGTGCAACCCAGAAGATTGCTGGCGAGTGCTGCGAGAAATGTCGTCTTGCCCGATCCCCAGGGACCGAAAACCCCAATGGTTTTCGATAGATTGCCTTCGGGATCGCCTTTCTTCCAGGCTATCTGCCCAATCAGAGCGGATATCTTGTTGACGCGGGACTTGTGGATACAGGACTCGGGATGACAAAGATCAAGAAGGTCTCTTGTGTCCGTATCGACATCCTCGAGAAACTCCGGTTTGCAGCACATCGTCATCGGACACGTCCCCCCAGTCTCACTCACCCACCAGCTACTGTCCTGACGATACATCAACCATCCAGAACCGTCAATCATAAGTGGATAGCCTACAGGGCTCCGAAGTCTGGCTTACGATCGGAATCGTTTTGGCAGACTGACTTTCAAAGCTATAAGCATCGAGGAGCGCACGTGAAGGGGATGGACCCGGCATGACTCGAGCTTTCCGCTCCCCTGGTTGAGACCTGAAAGGAGGAGCGATGCGCATACTGGTGGTCGATGATGATCCCCTGGCGGCGGAAATGACCACGGTGATCCTGGAAGAGGCCGGGCATGACGTGGTGGTGACCGGGAATGCCATGGATGCCCTCGCCGCCCTAGAGGGTGACCCGGGACTCGGGATGGTGATTTCCGACATGAACATGCCGCTGGTGGACGGCCTCGAGCTGTTCGCGACTTTGCGCGAGCAGGGGGTGGAGATCCCGTTTATTCTGCTCACCGGCGACGACCCTGAGCCGCTGAAGCGGCGGGAGCCGCGCCTCGACGCCTGCATCGTCAAGAATTTCGATCTGATGACGGCCCTGCCCGACGGAGTCGCGGCGGTGCTCGAGTATCGCACTACTTGATATGCGCAACGTCATATAGCAGACTGGCCCCCATGAAAGACAGACAGTCCCTGATCCTCCGCGAGAAGCTGGCCCGCCTATGCCGTGCCTATGTCGACCAGCTTCCCCGGACCCTGGAGGACGCGAGTCGCCTGTGCGCGCGTCTGACGGAGACCCCGCACCACGAGGGCGTCCTTCAGGATCTCTATCGAACGTTCCATAACATCAAGGGTGCGGCGGCCTCCTTCGGGCTCGAGGACATCGGCGCCGCCGGAGCCGCCGGCGTCGAGGTGATCGCCCGGCTGCAGCGCATGGACCCGCTGGCGCTGGAGACGGCGCTGGCGGCGGGCGTCGTCGACCTCGAGTCCTGTCTGAGACGGCTTCATATCCTGTTGGAGGAAGCCTCCGGGTCGTCCGGGGCGGCGGACTCGGCGCCGCCGCGGTCCGCCTCGGCCGCGGGAGAGATCTTCTGCTCGTCGGTCGGGATCGTTCCGGGCAGACGGGTCTTCATCTGCGATGATGAGGACCTGCTGGGTCAGCAGATTGGCACGCAACTGGCCTGTTTCGGCTATGTCGTCACCGTCTTCACCGACCCTGTGGCCCTGCGGGCGGCGGTTCTCGCCGATGCGCCCGATGCCCTGGTGATGGACATCGTCTTCCCGAATTCCGCCACCGCCGGCACGGACGTCATCGCCGAGCTGCGGCGACGGCTCAGCAATCCGCCGCCGGTGGTCTTCATGTCGGTCCGCTCCGACTTCGAGGCCCGGCTGCGGGCGATCGAAGCCGGCGGTCAGGCCTATTTCCTGAAGCCGCTGGAGGTGATCCAGCTCGTGGACACCCTGGACGCCCTGACCAGCCGCCAGGAGCCCGAGCCGTTTCGCATCCTGATCGTCGATGACGATCCGATCGTCGCCGCCTACCACGGCACGATCCTCGAACAGGTGGGCATGGTGACCCGGGCCATGGACGAGCCGGCCGAGGTTCTGGAGGTGCTGGCCGACTTCAAGCCCGATCTGGTGCTGATGGACGTCTACATGCCGACGTGCTCGGGACACGACCTGTCCCGGCTGATCCGCCAGATTCCCGACTACGTCAGCCTTCCCATCGTCTTCCTGTCGGGGGAGACCGACAAGGGGAAGCAGTTTTCCGCCATGTGCGTCGGGGCAGAGGGATTCCTCACCAAGCCCATCCAGCCCGACGACCTGATCGGCGCCGTCACCATCCGCGCCGAGCGCATGCGTGTGTTGCGCTCCCTGATGGTGCGGGACAGCCTGACGGGACTGTTCAACCACACCTTCGTCACCCAGTTCACCGAGTCGTCGCTGGCCGCCGCCCAGCGGGAGCAGAACACGATCTGCTTCGCGATGATCGACGTGGACCACTTCAAGAAGGTCAACGATACCCACGGCCATCCGGCGGGCGATCAGGTGCTGCTGGCCCTGGCGCGCCTCCTGCAGCAGCGGCTGCGCAATTCGGACATGGTGGGCCGCTACGGCGGCGAGGAGTTTGCCGCGGTGCTGCGGAGCATCTCGATCGAAGATGCGGCGGAGGTCATCGACCAGCTCCGCCGGGACTTCTCGTCGGTGCGCTTCCGCTCGGCCAAGGGCGAGTTCTCGTGCACCTTCAGCGCCGGACTGGCCACCTTCCCGGGATACGAGACCGGTGAAACCCTGCGCCATGCCGCCGATCAGGCCCTCTATTCCGCCAAGAACAACGGCCGCAACCGCGTCGTGGTGGCCGAGGCGGCGGAGAGAGTGTGCGTCCTGGGCGCCCGCCGATGACGGAGGAGGGCATGTCCCTCGACGACGTCCTGGCCCGGCGCCGGGGCGAGGCCGGGACGATCGTCGATGTGGATGAGCCGCACCTGAAGCTGGTGGTCTTCTCCCTGGACGGGGACTGGTACGCCTTTCATGGCGAGCGAATCCGCGAGGTGCTGGCGGATTGTCCCGTTTTTTTTCTTCCCGGTTGTCCGCCATCGCTCGAAGGGGTGATCAACGTCAGGGGAGAGATCGAGTCGGTGCTCCTCCTGCGGTCCATTCTGGGATACCCGGAAACCGCCGACACGGCGAACTCCCGCATCCTCATCGGCCAGGGGAAGGCGATGCGCAGCGGCATCCGGGTGGATCGGGTCGAGGATGTGGTCGACCTGCCGGCCAGCCGCCTGGAGGCGCCGCCCCACACCATTCCCGACCATCTGGCCGCCCTCGTCCTCGGACTCGTCTCCTTCGGCGGCCGGTACGTCAGCGTCCTCGATCTCGAGCGACTCTTCGACGACTATCGTGCGGGGCTGCGGTAGTGCCCCTTTCCGTGGTCCGCGTCCAGGCTGGAGGCCATCGCTTCGCCGTGGAGGCGCGGTGGATTCGGGCCATGCGCGACCAGCCCCCATCTTCGGCGGCGTCTCCGGCGGGCGCCGAAGCGGTGACCCTCGAGTCCCTGCTCGGTTCGCTGGTGCCTGATGCGTCCCGCCGGCGGTGGCTGGTGGTGAAAACCGGCCTGGCGGAGCGGGTGATCTCGGTCGCCGAGCCGGTCGTTCTTGATACGATCGCCGCCGATCGGGTGTTTCCGCTGCCACCCTTGGTTGCGGCAAGGCTGGCGTTCAACGGGGTTCGGGCGCTGGCCCTGGATCCGTCGGGAGTACTCTTTCTGGTGGATCTGCAGGAACTTATGGGGGTGCGCCCCGCTTCCACGGGAGGCGGATGAAAGAATCTCGCACCGCGACGCGGGTCTTCCGTGCTATAACCATGGAGTCTGGGACAGAAACGCGCGCGAATAGGCGCCGGGAAAAGGTGGAGACGAGTCGGCATGATGCGTAAAGGCAAGGGGTTCCGCGCCCCACGACGTCGCGGGTTCGATGACGATGACGGGTCCTCCGAACACGATTTCCGCTCGACACGCCCGGCCCGGCCCGCGTTCGCCGCGCCGCCCCGTGACGTGGCACCGACGCAGGGACCCGCCCTCTTCGCCACGGTGAAGTGGTTCAACGCCGAGAAGGGCTTTGGATTCGCCGAGATGTCCGACGGCTCGGGGGATGTCTTCATGCACATCGGCGTCCTGCAGGCGGCCGGCCATGGCACCGTGGCACCGGGAACCAAGATGCGGGTTCAGGTGGGCAACGGCGCCAAGGGCCGCCAGGTCATGTCGGTGTTCGAGGTGGACGAAAGTTCGGCACTGGCCTCGCCCCCGCCCCGCTCGCCCGGTTACGGCGGTGGCGGCGGTGGCGGCGGTGGCGGCTACGGCGGTGGCGGAGGGAGTGGTGGTGGTGGTGGCGGTGGCGGACACCGCCCCCCCAGATCCGCACCCGATCACTCGACCGCGGTGCCGATGGACGGCACCGTCAAGTGGTTCAATGCCGAAAAGGGGTTCGGTTTCATCTCGGGCACCGACGGGGGGAAGGACATCTTCGTCCATGTATCGGTCCTGGCCGGCTCCGGCGTGGTCAACCTGGCGGAGGGACAGCGGGTCTCGATGCGGGTGGTGGACACGCCGAAGGGCCGTGAAGCCGTCACTCTTACCCTCGTCGACTGACGACAAGAGCAAAAGGCACTTCCAAAAGCCCTCTCCCCCCTTCTTCCGGGGGAGATGGGTGTGGTGCCGACGGGCAGAAAGTTCGACTCATGTGGCACCGCACCGTGCTGGCGTAGAGAAAAAAGACGCAACACGGATGAACACGAATAAGAAGGGATGAACACGGATATATCGGAGTTTGACATGACACTTATTAATGAACGCACAGGCCATCTGTTGTCGTAACATAATAATATGTATTATTTATCCATTGGAGACGGAGCAGCGTCAAGACTACCCTGCATCCGTGTTTATCCGTGGATATCCGTGTTCATCCGTGTTGCGCCTTTTTTCTCAATGCATGCACGCTGGAGATCAGTTCTTTTATTGATGCCGCATGTCTGCCATCAGGCTTGACGGTATGCGGATTGGGACGTTCACCCGATTGCCCCGGGTCCCGCTCGCACGGTCCTTGTGGTGACGGATGGTTTCCGCTAAGCATGCCCCTCCAATGCCTTCATGGAGGATCCATGCGCGCGGAAATAGAGACCCTGGCCAATGAGATCAAGCAGACGATGGCGCTGCTGAGGAGGCATCTTTGACTGGGATCGTGCCCTTGCCCGTCTCGACGAACTGAACGCCCGCTCCGAGGATCCAACCCTCTGGAACGACCCGGCCGCGGCGCAGAAGGTGATGCGCGAGCGGACCCGACTCGAGTCGGCGGTGACCGGCTATCGACGGATGGAGCAGGATCTCGAGGACGCCATCGGCCTGATCGAACTGGGCGAGGAGGAGGGCGATGCCGCCACCGTCGCCGAGGCGGAAGCGCAGGTCCGCAGTCTTCGCGAAACGGCGAGGCTGCGGGAACTGGAGACGCTGCTGTCGGGTGAGGCCGACGCCAACGACTGCTTCCTTGAGGTCCATGCCGGGGCGGGAGGAACGGAGGCCCAGGACTGGTCCGAGCAGCTTGTGCGCATGTACTCCCGCTGGGCCGAGCGCAAGGGCTACAAGCCGGTGTGGCTCGAGGAGAGCCCCGGCGAGGAGGCCGGACTCAAGTCGGCGACCCTCCGCGTCTCCGGCACCAACGCCTATGGCTGGCTCAAGACCGAGAGCGGCGTGCACCGGCTGGTGCGCATTTCGCTCTACGATGCGGCGGCCCGCCGCCACACCTCGTTCGCGTCGGTGTGGGTCTACCCGGTGATCGACGACACCATCGAGATCGAGATCAACGACAAGGACTGCCGGGTCGACACCTATCGCGCCTCGGGCGCCGGCGGTCAGCACGTCAACAAGACCGACAGCGCCGTGCGCATCACCCACATTCCCACCAACATCGTCGTCCAATGCCAGAGCGAGCGCTCCCAGCACCAGAACCGGGCCAACGCCTGGTCCATGCTGAAGGCCCGCCTGTACGAACGGGAACTGCAAAAGCGCGAGGACGCGGCCCAGGCCGAGGCCGACAGCAAGACCGATATCGGCTGGGGGCACCAGATTCGCTCCTACGTGCTCCAGCCCTATCAGATGGTCAAGGACCTGCGCACCGGCGTCGAGACCTCCGACACCCAGGGGGTGCTGGACGGCGACCTGGACCGCTTCATGTCCGCCGCCCTGGCCGCCCGGGTCCAGGGAAGTGACGAGACGGGGGGCGGTCATGCGGATATCGAATGACGTTAGGAGCGTTTTCTTGAACCCATGGGGGGCTTACGTGAGCTGGTTGACTTGGCCGATGGCCGGGATGGTCTCGTCGATGCACGCATTGCAGCGCTCGATGATGTACGTGCCCCACCCGATCCTGAACAGCCCGGCCCAGGCCGGCGTGCCGGAAATGGCCGAGACCCGGCTGCGCACCAGCGATGGCCTCAGCCTGGTCAACTGGTACCGGATGCCGGAGGAGGGACGGCCGACGGTGGTCTACTGCCACGGCAACGCCGGCAACATCGCCACCCGGGCCTTCAAGGTCAGGCCGTTCCTCGACGCGGGCTGCGGCGCCATCCTGGTGGGCTACCGGGGCTATGGCGGCAACCCGGGCTCGCCGTCGGAGGAGGGGCTGCTGGAGGATGCGACGACCGCCGTCCGCTTCCTGACCGACAGCGGCGTTACGACGAACCGCATGGTGTTCTACGGCGAGTCGCTGGGCTCGGGCGTCGCGGTCCGACTCGCCGCCGACACCCGCCCGGGGGCGCTGGTGGTGGAGTCCGGATTCACCTCGACGGTGGACGTGGCCCTCGGCAACTACTGGTATCTTCCGGTCCGTCAGATGATGGCCGACCGCTTTGACTGCGTCGAGCATATCAGCCGGGTCAAGGCCCCCGTCCTCCTCCTGCACGGGGAGAAGGACGGCGTGGTGCCGGTGGACCTCGGCCGCAAGCTGTTCGCCGCCGCCCGCGAGCCCAAGGAAGCGGTGTTCTTCCCCGACGGCGGCCACCTGGACCTGCCCGACCATGGCTCGGAACACCGTATCATGGACTTCGTCGAGCGCACGGTGGGGGCGGATGCGGCTGCGGGAGCGTTATCACGCCTTGCGGTTGAGCACCGTCGACACCAGGCCATCGAAGGCCACCAGCATGCCCTCCGCTCCGTAGCCGGCCAGGAAGGCGAAGGCGACCGGGGAGAGGGAGGTCTGGCCGGCGTCTACGAACAATCCTCCGACCAATCCCAAGGAGGTCCCCAGGATGAGTCGCCACCGGTTGCGGATCGACGACTCGCGCGTGTAGGTGTTCTCCTTGATCTTTTCCATGCGATTCCGGACGACGTAGCACCACGACCCAAGGAAAGCGAACATCACCGGAAGAATCGTAAATGACCCCGATGACACGAAATCAGCGATCCGCAACTGTACGGCCTCCGCGTACTCGACGATACGCTTGTGCTGCAGCAACATGGCTTTTGCGACGTTGCTTTCCTGCTTGCCGGACGCGTTCGATCCGTCTTTCTGTGCCGGCGTCACATCGTCGACATGCAGTCCGGTCGGGTAATCGGGAAAGCCGTCGGTACACGTAAACATGCTCTTGCTGCACACGTCCACAGGGTCGAGCTTCGGCAGTCTGGTAAACTGCTCGAAATTGATGTTGTTCGCGTTCTGAAGAAGAAAGTGATCCTTGGCGATCATCGATATGACGATATTGTCGGCATCGCCTGGGCGTCCCGCGGCGTTTGCTTCCCTTATTTTTTCGCTCAGCCCCGTTGCATCCGAGACGATCCTGTCAATGTCGCTCACATGGGCGATCACGTACTTTCCAATGAATTGAAAGGCGGTGATGGCCAGGACGATGATCAGGGACAACGCAAGGTATCGTCTGTTGTGAGGGACGCTGCGCGCCTCAGAATAAGCCAGTGACGTGGCGGTCACCGGTGACAGTGCCTTGGCTATCCTGGCGTAGGAAGACATGAAACGGACTTCGCTGTCCACGTCCCATGGTCCGTTTTGCATGGCGGCAGTCGCGGCGACGACCGTATCAAGATCCCCCTTCTCCAATTCCAGACCAATCCGCGACGCGTAGGCCACGAGTTGACTGGCCTCGTTCACCGACGCCGTGATCTGTGGCGATAGGGCGAGAGTCCCTGAACCGTCCGGCATTGCAGTCCCCCTCTGCGAGAATAATAATGTACAATCAACGCCAGACGGGTATGAAACCTTATCATATCGACGTCAAGGATCATTTCATGGCGGCGACGCACACCCATGTCCCCGGCGAGCCCGAGTGGGGGCGATCAGCCGCGAGATCCACCCCGGTGGGTGGCTTTTTTTCATGCCAACACCAATGGGCGGGTGCTACCCTCCACGAAAGAGAAGAGGTGCCCACACAGGGGGGTGTTGGCCCCCCCAGGGCCCTACCCGTCACGCTATCGCCGACGGACAACGGGAGCACGATCCATGACCAGCGATGCCCGAACGACCAGTCCGCAACTGCCACCACTCTTTACCTTTGGCCTACATATCGTCACCGAGGCCGCGGCCCGGGCCGCCTACGACTGGATCGGACGTGGCGACCGCACCGAGGGTGATGCCGCCGCCGTGGCGGCGATGCGCGCCCAGCTTGCCCGCCTGCCCATCGACGGCATGGTGGTGATCGGCGACGGCGAGGGGGCCGACCACAACGCCCTGCCGACGGGAGAGGCCATCGGCCACCCGCGCCACAAGGCCCGCTTCGACATCGCCGTCGACCCCATCGAGGGCATGAGCTACCTGGCGCGTGGCCTGACCAACGCCATGGCGGTGATCGCCATCGCCCCCCGGGGCACCATGTTCACCCCCGGCCCCGCCTTCTACATGGAGAAGTTCGCCGGCCCGCCGGCGGTGAAGGGCCGGATCGACCCCCAGGCTCCGGTCAAGGACAAGCTGCAGGAGATGAGCCGTCTCCTCGACAAGCCCATCTCCGACATCACCGTGTTCGTGCTGGAAAAGCCGCGGCACCGGGACCTGGTGGAGCAGATCTACGCCGCCGGCGCCCGGGTGGCGCTGTACCCGGCGGGAGACGTGGCCGGGGCGCTGATGGCGGCGATTCCCGACTCCGGCATCGACGCCCTGATGGGGACCGGCGGCACGCCCGAGGGTGTGCTGTGCGCCTGCGCCATCCGGGCCATGGGCGGCGAGTTCATGGGCCGGCTCGACCCCCAGCTCGCCACCGAGAAGAAGGCGGTGGAGGCGGCCGGCCTCGACACCACCCACTGGATGCGGATCGAGGACCTGGTCAAGTCCGACCACGTGTATTTCTGCGCCACCGGCATCACCACCGGCCTGCTGCTGGACGGCGTCGAGCGCACCCGCCACCACGAAACCACCCAGTCGATGATGGTCTCCGGCCCCTCGGGCGAGCGGCAGGTGCTGACCACCTACTACCGGCGTGATGGCGGAGCATGATACGGCCTTGCCCCATCACGCCAGGAAGAGGACAGAGCCGATGCCCATGAACCGCAGAGTGAATCGCCCGGTCATTCTCGGCATCGTCGGCGACTCGGCCGCCGGCAAGACGACTCTGACCGCCGGAATCGCCACCATCCTGGGGCCGGAGCGGGTGACCACCCTCTGCACCGACGACTATCACCGCTACAGCCGCGCCGAGCGGGCGGAAAAAGACATTTCGGCCCTTGATCCGCGGGGCAACTACATCGACATCCTGGAGCAGCACATCAGGCTGCTGCGGGAGGGACAGCCGATTCTCAAGCCCCACTATGACCACGCCGGCGGAACGCTGGAGCGTCCCCAGTACGTCGAGCCCCGGGACTATGTCATCCTCGAGGGACTGCTCGGCTATTCGACGCGGACCATGCGCGACTGCTACGACGTCAAGGTCTTCCTCGAGCCCGAGGAGCCCCTGCGCGTGGCGTGGAAAATCCAGCGGGACTGCAGCCGGCGCGGCTACACTCTCGACCAGGTGCAGAAGTCCCTCGATCGGCGCCGGAATGACAGCGTCACCTTCATCCAGCCGCAGCGCACCTTCGCCGACATGGTGGTGCGGTTCTTCCGGCCGGAGGGCAACGCCGACGAAAGGGGAGCCGGCCTCAACGCGCGGGTGACGCTGCGCCCGACCCTGCCCCATCCCGACCTCACGCCCATCCTCGACGCCGGCGCCCACAACGGACTGCGACTCGACCTGGCGCGGGACGTGGACGGCAAGCCGGTGGACATGCTCGAAATCGCCGGCGACATCGACGACAGGCGCGCCAAGGCCATGGAGGAGCTGCTGTGGAGCCTCATCCCCGAGGCGAGCCACCTGCGCTCCAATGTCGGCCAGTTCACCGACGACAAGGACAAGCTCAAGACCAGCCATCCCCTCGCCCTGTCCCAGCTCCTGGTCACCTTTCATCTGGTGAAGGCGGCGCTGGGCCAGTACGCCATCTGATAGACAAGGACATAGCGCCGATGACTAAGCAGGTCAGTTCCACGGTCGGTCACGCCGACCTGGCCAACGCCATCCGTTTTCTCTCGGCCGATGCCATCCAGAAGGCGAACTCGGGCCACCCCGGCATGCCCATGGGCATGGCCGACGTGGCCACCGTGCTGTTCACGCGCTTCCTCAAGTTCGACGCCACCCAGCCGCGCTGGCCCGACCGCGACCGCTTCGTCCTGTCGGCGGGGCATGGGTCCATGCTGCTGTACAGCCTGGCGTACCTGACCGGCTACCCGGACATGGACATCGAGCAGATCAAGTCCTTCCGCCAGTTCGGCGCCCGGACGGCCGGCCATCCCGAGTATGGTCACCTGCTGGCGGCGGAGACCACCACCGGCCCGCTGGGTCAGGGCATCGCCAACGCCGTCGGCTTCGCCCTGGCCGAGAAGATGCTGGCGGCCCGTCACGGCGGGGAAGTCGTGGACCACCACACCTATTGCATCGTCGGCGACGGCTGCCTGATGGAGGGGATCAGCCATGAGGCGATCTCCCTCGCCGGCCACCTGCGGCTCGGCAAGCTGATCGTGCTGTGGGACGACAACCGCATCTGCATCGACGGCGATACGTCGAAGTCCGTCTCCGACGATCAGATGAAGCGGTTCGAGGCCTCCAACTGGGACGTCCAAAGCGTCGACGGTCACGACCCGGAGGCGGTGGCCGCGGCCCTCGCCGCCGCCAGGGCCTCCGCGACTCCGTCGCTGATCGCCTGCCGCACGGTCATCGGCTATGGCGCGCCCACCCTCGCCGGGTCGGAGAAGACCCACGGGTCGCCGCTCGGCGACAAGGAGATTGCCGGCGCCCGCGAGGCGCTGGGCTGGCCCCATGGCCCGTTCGAGGTTCCGTCCCCGATTCTCGACGCCTGGCGCGCCGCCGGCCGGCGCGGCGCGGCGGACCGGGTCGCGTGGGAGGGACGGCTGGCCGCCCTGCCGGACGACCGCCGGAACGAGTTCGTCCGCACCACCGAGGGCCGTCTGCCCTCCGGCTGGGACGGCGCGCTGAACGCCTTCAGGAAAAGAATGTCGGCCGAGGCTCCGTCGGTCGCCACCCGCAAGGCCTCCGAGATGGTGCTGGAGGTGCTGGTCCCGGCCGTTCCCGAGCTGGTGGGCGGCTCGGCCGATCTCACCCACTCCAACCTCACCATCGTCAAGGGCATGCCGGCGGTCACCGCCGATGACGCCTCCGGCCGCTATCTGCACTATGGCGTGCGCGAGCACGGCATGGCCGCGGTGATGAACGGCCTCGCCCTGCACGGCGGGTTCATCCCCTATGGCGGCACCTTCCTGGTGTTCACCGACTACGCCCGGCCGTCGATTCGCATGGCGGCGCTGATGAACCAGCGCGTCATCCACGTGGCGACCCACGACTCGATCGGCCTCGGCGAGGACGGCCCGACCCACCAGCCCATCGAGCACGTCGCGTCGCTGCGGGCCATGCCCAACGTGCTGGTATTCCGCCCCTGCGACGTGGTGGAGACCGCCGAGTGCTGGGGCATGGCCCTCAGGAACAACCGGCGCCCGTCGGTGCTGGTGCTGTCGCGGCAGAATCTGGCCACCCTGCGCACCACCCACACCGACGACTCCCAGTGCGCCCGGGGCGGCTACGTGCTGCGCGAGGCGGAGGGCGGGGGGCGGCGAGTCACCCTCCTCGCCAGCGGCTCGGAGGTGCACATCGCCCTCAAAGCCCGCGACGTGCTGACGACCAGGGGGATTCCGACGGCGGTGGTTTCCCTGCCCTGCTGGGAACTTTTCGACGAACAGCCGGAGAGCTACCGGCTGGCGGTGCTGGGCAAGGGGGCCGGTCGCCAGGTGCGGGTGGCCGTCGAGGCCCTCGGTACCTTCGGCTGGGAACGCTATGTGGGCATGCGCGGTGCGATTATTGGAATGAGAAGCTTTGGCGCGTCGGCTCCGGCTGCTAAGCTGTATGACCACTTCGGCATCACGGCGGAGGCCGTCGTCGCTGCCGTCGATGCTCGTCTTTAACCTAACCCGGGGGATTTCATGTCCTTGATCTCTATGCGTCAGATTCTCGACCATGCCGCCGAACACAGCTATGGCATGCCGGCCTTCAACGTGAACAACATGGAGCAGGTTCTCTCCATCATGAACGCGGCGCGCAAGACCAACGCGCCCGTCATTCTTCAGGCGAGTCGCGGCGCCCGCACCTATGCCGGCGACACCATGATCAAGCACATGATCCTGGCGGTCATCGAGATGTATCCCGAAATCCCCGTCTGCATGCACCAGGACCACGGCAACAGCACCGAGACCTGCCTGTCGGCGATCATCGCCAACTTCTCGTCGGTGATGATGGACGGCTCGCTGGAAGCTGACGGCAAGACTCCCGCCTCCTTTGACTACAACGTCAACGTCACCAAGGCCGTGACCGACGTCGCCCACATGGTCGGCGTGTCGGTGGAAGGCGAACTCGGCTGTCTCGGCTCGCTCGAAACCGGCAAGGGCGACAAGGAGGACGGCCACGGCTTCGACGGCGTGCTCGACCACAGCCAGCTCCTGACCGATCCGGAGCAGGCCGCCGACTTCGTCAAGAAGACCAAGGTGGACGCCCTCGCCATCGCCATGGGCACCTCCCACGGCGCCTACAAGTTCACCCGCAAGCCCACGGGCGACATCCTCGCCATGAGCGTGGTCAAGAAGATCCACGAGAAGCTGCCCAACACCCACCTGGTGATGCACGGCTCCTCGTCGGTTCCGCAGGAACTGCAGGACCTCATCAACAACAACGGCGGCGCCATGCCCCAGACCTACGGCGTGCCGGTCGAGGAAATCGTCCAGGGCATCAAGCACGGCGTGCGTAAGATCAACATCGACACCGACTGCCGCATGGCCGTCACCGGCACGTGGCGCAAGATCGCCAACGAGAAGAAGGCCGAGTTCGACCCGCGCACCTTCAACAAGGCCGCCATGGCCGCCATGCAGAAGGTCTGCGAGGATCGCTACGAACAGTTCGGCGCCGCCGGCATGGCCTCCAAGCTCAAGGCGATCCCCCTCGCCGACATGGCCAAGCGGTACAAGGACGGCTCGCTGGACCCGAAGATCAAGTAGGCGACAACCGGACCTCCCTCTCCCTTCCTTGTCGTGGGGAGAGGGCCGGGGTGAGGGGAACCCATGACCATCCGGATCGCGCCCAGTATTCTGTCCGCGGACTTCGCCCGACTCGGCGAGGAGGTACGGGCCGTGGACCGGGCGGGGGCGGACTGGATTCACATCGACGTCATGGACGGGCATTTCGTGCCCAACCTCACCTTCGGTCCGCCGGTGATCCGGGCCATCCGCCCCCACACCGGCAAGGTGTTCGACGTGCACCTGATGATCGACCCGGCCCAGCCATTCCTGCGGGAGTACGCCGACGCCGGGGCCGACATCATCACCGTGCACGCCGAGGCCGACCGTCACCTTGACCGCAGTCTCCAGGTGATCCGGGGACTGGGCAAGAAGGCCGGCGTGTCCCTGAACCCGGCGACGCCGATCACGGTCCTTCCCCACATCCTGGACAGGCTGGACCTGATTCTCGTCATGTCGGTCAACCCCGGTTTCGGCGGCCAGGGCTTCATCGCCGCGCAACTGGAGAAGATCCGCGAGATCCGCGCCCTGATCGGCGACCGTCCCATCGATCTCGAGGTGGACGGCGGCATCACCCCCGCCACCGCCGGCCCCGTCGCCGCCGCCGGCGCCACCGTCCTGGTCGCCGGCAGCGCCGTCTTCAAGACCGACGACTACGCCGCCAACATCACCGACATTCGAGAGGCGGCTCATCACGCCCTTCCCCCCTCGAGGGCCGCCCTAAACACACAAGCCAAACAGACTGGGCTGTAGGATGTTCGCTGTAGAAACCATCCGTTTCCCGCAAGTAAAGCCCTCCCCCTCGATGGGGGAGGGTTGGGTGGGGGTGGCCGTGAAGCGCGCACAGGTGGCTATATACTCGCACAAAAGCTGAATTCATGAGCCCATCCAGATGCACCTACTTGCGGCACTGCCACCCCCACCCAAACCCTCCCCCATCGAGGGGGAGGGCTTAAGTTTGCTGGAAACTACGGCACGATCCCCCCCCTCCCCCAAACCACGGCACCGGACCACGGACCATGATCGAAACCCTTGAAATCAAAGGCTTCCGCGCCTTCGAGCACCTGACCATGACCGGCCTCGGCCGCATCAACCTCCTGGTCGGC
>JAMOBE010000037.1:0-31581 GCA_039908285.1 Alphaproteobacteria bacterium | reverse complement strand
CCCCCTCGAGGGGGAGAGGGAGTGAAGAGAAAGCTTCCGGCGAATCGCTTGACGGACGGTAGGTCCTGAGCCTAGTGTCTCGTGTCGCTCCCGGCGAGGGGTCGTCAGTCCGCGAGGGTTCGCGCACTGGCGCGTTTGTCGTTGGGAAATTTCCAATGTTTGAAAGTTGTCGATGTTCGAGAGCCTTAGCAACCGTCTCGGTCAGGTGCTGGATCGGCTGAAGCGCCGCGGCGCCCTGTCCGAGGCCGACGTCGCCGAGGCCATGCGCGAGGTGCGCGTGGCGCTGCTGGAGGCCGACGTCGCGCTGCCGGTGGTCAAGGACTTCGTCAACACCGTCAGGGAGCGCGCCATCGGCGCCGAGGTGATCCGCTCGGTCACCCCCGGCCAGATGGTGGTCAAGATCGTTCACGACGCCCTGGTGGACATGCTGGGGTCCGAGTCGGAGGAGATCGACCTCGCGGCCGCGGCGCCGGTACCGGTGCTGATGGTAGGGCTCCAGGGGTCGGGCAAGACCACCACCTCCGCCAAGATCGCCTTGCGCCTCAAAACCCGCGATCGCAAGCGGGTGCTGATGGCCTCCCTCGACGTCTACCGCCCGGCGGCGCAGGAGCAGCTCGCCGTGCTGGGCCGCCAGACGGGGGTGGAGACTCTGGCCATCGTCCAGGGCCAGATGCCGGTGGACATCGCCCGCCGCGCCATGGACGAGGGACGGCGCGGCGGCTTCGACGTGGTCATTCTCGACACCGCCGGGCGCCTGCACATCGACCAGGTGCTGATGGCCGAGGTGGCCGCCGTGCGTGACGCGGTGCGGCCAAACGAGACTCTGCTGGTCGCCGACGCCATGACCGGTCAGGACGCCGTCAACCTGGCCCGCGAGTTCAACGACAAGATCGGCATCACCGGCATCGTCCTCACCCGGGTGGACGGCGACGCCCGCGGAGGCGCCGCCCTGTCCATGCGGGCGGTCACCGGGCGGCCGATCAAGCTGCTCGGCGTCGGCGAGAAGCTGGACGAACTGGACGGCTTCCACCCCGACCGCCTGGCCGGGCGCATCCTCGGCATGGGCGACGTGGTGTCCCTGGTTGAGCGCGCCGCCGCCACCATCGAGCAGGCCGATGCCGAGAAGATGGCGATGCGGATGCTCGAGGGCTCCTTCAACCTGGAGGACATGCTGACCCAGTTCGGCCAGGTGAAGAAGATGGGGGACCTCAAGGGCATCCTCGGCATGCTGCCGGGCATCGGAAAGATCAAGAAGCAGATCGACGAGGCCAAGATCGACAACCGCATGCTGGCGCGCCAGGAGGCCATAATCCTGTCGATGACCCGCGAGGAACGGCGCCGGCCCGAGATCATCAAGGCCTCGCGCAAGAAGCGCATCGCCGACGGCTGCGGCATGACGGTCCAGGACGTCAACCGGCTGTTGAAGCAGCACCAGCAGATGGCGCTGATGATGAAGCAGATCAAGAAGGCCGGCAAGAAGGGGCTTCTCGGCGGGCTGTTCGGTGGTGGTGGTGGCGCTCCCGCCGAGGGTGGATTGCCCGCCCTGCCGCCGGGGGGGCTGCCCCAGTTGCCGCCTGGGGGACTGCCGCCGGGCTTTCCCGGCTTCCCCGGGCGCCTGCCGCCAGGCTTTCCCGGCAAGCGCAAGAGATGACGGTCCACGTCCCGGTTGGACGGGGCGCGAAGTACGGATGAAGTACGGTTACAGATAGAGAATGGAGATTGTTTTCCGATGTCGCTCAGCATTCGCCTCTCCCGTGGCGGCGCCAAGAAGCGCCCCTTCTACCGCATCGTGGTTGCCGACTCCCGCTCGCCGCGCGATGGCCGGTTCATCGAGCGGGTCGGCTCGTACAACCCCATGCTGCCCCAGGAGCACGCCGATCGTCTGGTGCTGAAGGATGAGAGGGTGAAGCACTGGCTCGGCTTTGGTGCCAAGCCGTCGGACCGGGTGGCCCGCTTCCTCGCCCAGCGGGGCATTATGGCCAAGGCCGAGACGCCGGCCCAGACCAGGAAGAGCCAGCCCAAGGCCAAGGCCCAGGAGCGCCTGAAGGCGGCGGCCGAGGCCGCGGCGAAGGCCGCCGAGGCCGCCGGAGCCGGCGCGTCGGAGTAACCTCCGGCGGTGGCGACGGAACGGGTCTGCGTCGGCATGGTCGTGGGCGCCCATGGCATCCGGGGACGGGTGAAGCTCCGCAGCTTCACCGCCCGGCCGGCCGATGTGGCCGCCTATGGGCCGGTGCAGGACGAGGCCGGCGGCCGCACCTTCCGGGTTCGCCTGGCGGGCGCTCCGACGGGCGAGGTGGTCCTTGCGGATCTGGACGGCGTCAGCGACCGCGACGCCGCCCTGGCCCTGCGCGGGACGCGGCTTTACGTGTCGCGGGCGGTTCTGCCGGAGCCGGAGGAGGACGAGTACTACTGGTCGGACCTGATCGGCCTCGCCGTGGTGCTGGATGACGGCGAGCCGGCGGGGAGCGAGCCGGCGGGAACGGTGGTGGCGGTGCATGACTTTGGCGCCGGCACCATGCTGGAGGTGAAGCGGCCGGGGGCATCGCCGGTGATGCTGCCCTTCACCACCCAGGCGGTGCCGACGGTGGATGTGCGGGGCGGACGGATCGTCGCGTCCCGCGCCACCGGCGTGTTCGAAGCGGCTGGGCCGGAGGGAGACGAGGAGGGAATGTCCCGCGACGGTGGCGACTCGAACGGAGATGGGCTCGCGGGCGAAGAGGGACGGACGGCGGATGGATGATGGGAGCAACGGAAACCAGGCCGGGACGGCCTATGGAATCACCGTCCTGACCCTGTTTCCCGACATGTTTCCCGGCCCTCTCGCCTGTTCGCTGGCGGGCCGGGCCCTGGTCGATGGGATCTGGAGACTCGAAACGGTGGACATTCGCGAATTCGCGCGCGATAAACACCGTACTGTCGACGACGCTCCCTTCGGCGGAGGGCCGGGCATGGTGATGCGCCCCGACGTGGTGGACGCCGCGATCCGCGCGAGCCAAACCGGGACGAGCCAAACCGCGGCCGGCCCACTGATCTACCTGACGCCGCGAGGGCGCGTGCTGGATCAGGCGCTGGTGCGGAGTTTGTCGCGGGAGGCCGGCATGACCATTCTGTGCGGCCGTTTCGAGGGCGTGGACCAGCGGGTGCTGGAGCGCCACGGGGCGCTGGAGGTCAGCCTCGGCGATTTCGTGCTGTCGGGCGGAGAGCCGGCGGCGATGGTGCTGGTGGATGCCGTGGTGCGGCTGCTTCCGGGCGTGGTCGGCCGGGAGGAGTCACTGCGGGAGGAAAGTTTCGAGCGGGGCCTTCTCGAGTATCCCCACTACACCCGACCGCAGACGTGGGAGGGGATGGCGGTACCGGAGGTCCTGGTGTCAGGCCATCATGGACGCGTCGCCGCGTGGCGCCTCGCCCAGGCCCGGACGGTGACGGCGGAACGCAGACCGGACCTGTGGGCCCGTTACACGGCCGCGGGGCTGGCGGACGACCAGGGAAGCAGGAAGAGCTGAGAAAAAGCAGGGAAGAGAGAGAGAAGGTTGGCGATGAACATCATTGAAGAGCTCGAAAAAGAGCAGATCACCAGGCTGCTGGAACAGCGGGGCGTGCCGGACTTCACTCCGGGCGATACCGTGCGGGTCCACGTCAAGGTGGTCGAAGGCCAGCGCGAGCGCCTCCAGGCCTATGAGGGCGTGTGCATCGCCCGGCGCAACGCGGCGCTCAACTCGAGCTTCACCGTCCGCAAGATCTCGTTCGGTGAGGGCGTGGAGCGGGTGTTCCCCCTCTACTCGCCGTCCATCGCCCGGATCGAGGTGGTCCGCCGCGGCAAGGTCCGCCGGGCCAAGCTGTATTACCTGCGTGCCCGTCGCGGGCGCTCGGCCCGTATCGTCGAGGATACCTCGGCCAAGGCACGCAGCGAAGCCGCCGGAGGCTGATCCAGACGATGGCGACACCGCGCACCCTCTTCGACCGGATCTGGCAGAACCACCTGGTGGACGTCCAGGACGACGGGACCTGCCTCATCTACATCGATCGCCATCTGGTGCACGAGGTGACCAGCCCGCAGGCCTTCGAGGGGCTGCGGACCGCCGGCCGCCGGGTGCGGCGGCCGGAGCGCACGCTGGCCGTCGCCGATCACAACGTCCCCACCACCGACCGCGCCCTCGGCATCACCGACCAGGAAAGCCGGGTGCAGGTGGAGACGCTGGAGGCCAACTGCGCCGAGTTCGGACTGGAATACCTGCGCATGGACGACATCCGTCAGGGCGTCGTCCATATCGTCGGCCCCGAGCAGGGCTTCACCCTGCCCGGCACCACCATCGTCTGTGGCGACTCCCACACCTCGACCCATGGCGCCTTCGGCGCCCTGGCGTTCGGCATCGGCACCTCCGAGGTGGAGCACGTGCTGGCGACCCAGACCCTCCTCCAGGCCCCCGCCCGCAACATGCGCATCACCGTGGACGGTACCTTGGGCGTCGGCGTCACCGCCAAGGACATCGCCCTCGCCATCATCGGTCGCCTCGGCACCGCCGGCGGCACCGGCTACGTCATCGAGTACGCCGGGTCGGCCATCCGCGCCCTGTCGATGGAAGGCCGGATGACGGTGTGCAACATGACCATCGAGGCGGGCGCCCGCGCCGGCCTCATCGCCCCCGACGAGACCACCTTCGCCTACCTGGCCGGCCGGCCACGGGCACCCAAGGGGCCCGTCTTCGAGGCGGCCAGTGCCGCCTGGCGCGGGCTGGTCACCGATCCGGGGGCCGTCTTCGACCTGGAACTCGCCATCGACGCCGCCACCATCGTCCCGCAGGTGACCTGGGGCACCTCGCCCGAGGACGTGGTGCCCATCACCGGCCGCGTGCCCGATCCCGCGGCGGCAGGCGACGACAACAAGCGCCGGGCCATGGAGCGGGCGCTCGAATACATGGGCCTGGCTCCCGGCACATTGATGACCGACATCACCATCGACCGGGTGTTCATCGGCAGCTGCACCAACGGCCGCATCGAGGACCTGCGGGACGCCGCCCGGGTGGTCCGCGGCCGGCGGGTCGCCGACGGTGTCGGCGCCATGGTGGTTCCGGGCTCGGGCCTGGTCAAGGAACAGGCGGAGGCCGAGGGGCTGGATCGCGTCTTCGTCGCCGCCGGCTTCCAGTGGCGCGAGCCCGGCTGCTCCATGTGCCTCGCCATGAATGCCGACCGCCTGGCCCCGGGAGAGCGGTGCGCCTCCACCTCCAACCGCAACTTCGAGGGACGCCAGGGGCGCGGCGGGCGCACCCATCTGACCAGTCCGGCCATGGCGGCTGCCTCGGCCATCACGGGGCGGCTTGCCGACCCGCGCGCGTTTACCGACTGAAGGGGAATACGGAGGTCATGGCGACGACCAAGCTGGCTTTGGCACCCCTGTTCGGCCTCCAGGAGGCCGGCGAGGGCACCCCCATCCGGGTGGTTTTCCCAAGCGGCCCGGGCAGGCGAGGGACCTTCGGAGGGCCTGGGTTAATCGCCCCCGACGACGAAAACGTTTCGGATCTCGCGGTACTGTGGGCCGCGCGACGCAAGAAGTAGGCTGTTGAGGGCCATGGAAAAGTTCAGTGTCCTGACGGGGGTTGCCGCACCGCTGCCGATGATCAATGTCGATACCGACATGATCATCCCAAAGCAGTTCCTGAAGACCATTCGCCGCACCGGTCTTGGGCGCAATCTCTTCGACGAGATGCGCTATGACGCCGGCGGGGCGGAAGTCCCCGGTTTCGTCCTGAACCAACCAGCCTATCGCCGGGCGACGATTCTCGTCGCGGGCGCCAACTTCGGCTGCGGTTCGTCGCGGGAGCATGCGCCGTGGGCCATCCTGGATTTCGGCATCCGGTGCATCATCGCACCGAGCTTCGCGGACATCTTCTACAACAACTGCTTCAAGAACGGCATCCTGCCCGTCAGGTTGCCGCAGGAGCAGGTGGACAAGCTGATGGATGACGCCCGGCGGGGCGCCAACGCGACGGTGACGGTGGATCTCGACCGTCAGGAAATCCGTGGGCCCGACGGCGGCTGCCTTCGTTTCGACATCGACCCCTTCCGCAAGCGTTGTCTGATGGAAGGGCTGGACGACATCGGTCTGACCCTCGAAAAGGTGGCCGGAATCGCCGCCTACGAGGAACGCCGCAGCCGTGAACAGCCCTGGTTGTAATGGATTTCGGGGCTAAGGGGGCTTCCCCCTTTCCTTGCCGAAAGTGAGGAAACAATGAACAAGCTTCTCGTACTTGCGGGCGACGGCATCGGCCCCGAGGTGGTGGCTCAGGTCCTGCGTGTGGTTGACTGGCTTGCCCGCAAGGGCCGGGCCCAGTTCGACATCAAGGAAGCCCTGGTGGGAGGGTGCTCCTACGACGCCCACGGCACGCCGCTGACCGATGAGACCATGGCCGACGCCATGGCGGCGGATGCGGTCCTGCTGGGCGCCGTCGGTGGCCCGAAGTGGGACAATCTCCCCTTCGACAAGAAACCCGAGCGCGGCCTCCTGCGCCTGCGCAAGGACATGGACCTGTTCGCCAACCTGCGGCCGGCGAAGGTGTTCGACGCCCTGGCCGACGCCTCGACCCTGAAGACCGACGTGGTCAAGGGGCTCGACATGGTGATCGTGCGCGAGCTGACCGGCGGCATCTACTTCGGCGAGCCCCGCGGCATCGAGACGCTGGCGGACGGCAGCCGCCGCGGCATCAACACCCAGGTCTACACCACGGCCGAGATCGAGCGGGTGGCGCGGGTGGCCTTCGACCTGGCCCTGCAGCGCTCGCGCCGGGTGTGCTCGGTGGACAAGGCCAACGTCATGGAAAGCGGCGTTCTGTGGCGCGAGGAGGTCACCAGCCTGTGGGAGCGGGAGTACAAGGAGCAGGGCGTCCAGCTCAGCCACATGTACGCCGACAATTGCGCCATGCAGCTCGTGCGCAATCCGAAGCAGTTCGACGTCATCGTCACCGACAACCTCTTTGGCGACATTCTCTCCGACTGCGCGGCGATGCTGACCGGGTCCCTCGGCATGCTGCCCTCCGCCAGCCTGGGGGCCGCCGACGCCTCTGGCCGCCGGCGGGCACTTTATGAGCCGGTACATGGCTCCGCCCCGGATATCGCCGGCAAGGACCAGGCCAACCCGCTGGCGACGCTTTTGTCGTTCGCCATGGCGCTGCGCTTCTCCCTCGGCCTTCCGGCCGAGGCCGACCTGATCGAGCTGGCGGTGCAGAAGGTGCTGGGTGGCGGCCTGCGCACGGCCGACATCATGCAGGCCAACAAGGCCAAGGTCTCCACCATGGTCATGGGCGATGTCATCCTCCGGGAACTGGACAAGCTGGTGGCCTGAGGGGTCGAGCATGCTTCCCTGTCTCTCCCCCTTGAGGGGGGAGAGACAGGGTAGGCAGCCTTTGGGAGCACTCGATCGCTGACGGACGATATTCCAGAGACGAAACATGGTGATATGCGCGGCCATGATGGTCTGAGCCATCTTGTGGTTGATGCATTGGACCACCTGCGTACTGGTCTTACCATTTTCGACCCTGGGGATGCGCTCGTCTACTGCAACACCCACTTCCGTTACATCTACCGCAGCCTTCAGGATCGCGGTGACCTGATCGGCATGCGGTTCGAGTCCCTGGTCCGCATCGTCGTCACGGCGGGGGAAATCGCCGGCGCCGAGGTCATCCACGATCCGGAGCGCTGGATCACCGAGCGGCTGCAACGACACCGCAAACGATCAAGTCGCGCCACCGAGCAGTTGGCCGACGGCCGGTGGATCGAAATCAAGGAGCGACGTCTCCCCGACGGTTCGGTCCTCGGGCAGTGGACGGACGTGACCGAACTTGTCCACCAGCAGTTGCGCCTGGAGAGTTCGGCCAGCTACATGGGCGACGGCATCGCCATCTGGAACCAGCGCGGACTGCTTGAGCTGCGCAACGAGATTTTCGCCTCGCGATTCGGCTGGCCCGAGGTGGGGCAGCCTTTCGACCAGGTGATCACCACCCTGGCCCGATCGGGCAAAATCGTCCTGGATCGCCCCGCTGCCGAATGGATCACCGAGCGACTCAGGCGTCAGCACCTGCCCCACACCCAGCAGGTCCTCGACTACGACGATGGCATGAGCTTCCTGCTGATCGAGAGCCGTTCCCGCGAGGGCGGGGTGATCTCGATGCTGACCGACATCACCAACCTGAAGCAGAAGGAAAAGGAGCTTGTCGACTGGGGAAACAGGCTGGAGAGCCAGCGTATCGAACTGGCCTCCCTGGTCGAACGATACGCCGAGGCCCGCCAACTGGTCGAACGGCAGAAAAACGAACTGGAACTGATCGAGGCCAGGCAGCGGACGATCCTCGAGACCATGGCCGAGGGACTGATCGTGGTCGACGACTCCGGGACGATCCTGCTGTTCAACCGCAGCGCCGAGACCATTCTCGGCTATCCGGCGACCGAGGTGATCGGCGCCAACATCGCCAGTCTGATGTTCTCCGAGGATATCGGCCAGCAATACGCCCTGGTCCTCCAATCCGCCGACCCGGCGCGGCCGCCGGTCGTCGGTATCCGGCGGGAGGTTGGGGTGTGGCGCAAGGACGGCGTCGCCGCTCCCCTCGAACTGGCCCTTGCCGATGCCAGCGTGGGCGACTCCCACTACGTCGTCATGACGTTCCAGAACATCCGGGACCGCAAATCCATGGTCGAGCGATTGGAGATGAGCCTCGCCCGACAGCGCAAGATCAACGAGGAGCAGCGGGCGTTCGTCGCCATGGCCAACCACGAGTTCCGCACCCCGCTCGCCATCATCGACGGCGCGGCGCAGCTCATCATGCGCCATCACAAAAAGTTCTCCGAGGGCCAGCTCGTGGAGAAGCTCGGCGAAATCAGGAGTGCCGTCCAGCGCATGACCGAACAGATGGAAAGCACGCTGGTGCTGCTGCGCACCGACAGCGGGGCGGTCAAGTTCAGTCCCGGGCCATGCAATATCGGCGACCTTCTCTCGACGATCATCGGTCGGCTGCGGATGCTGCCCAACGGCGGTGAAGTCACGCTGTCGTCGGTAGGTGATCCGGTTGAAATTATCGCTGACGGTGTTCTGCTCGATCACGTGTTCACGAATCTCATTTCAAACGCGATAAAGTACTCGCCGCCAGGTCGTCCGATCGATGTCACGGTGACCATTAATGATGCTCAGGTGACGGTTTCAATCAGCGACCATGGTTTCGGGATTCCGCAGAACGAAATTCCTCATCTGTTCGAAAGGTTCTTTCGCGGCAGCACGGTGCGAAATGTTCGTGGGACCGGGATCGGATTGAGCCTTGTCAAGCAGTTCGTAGACATGCATGGTGGGATCATAACCGTTGCCAGCGTGGTGGACCAGGGAAGCACGTTCTCCGTTTCACTTCCGCGCAGACGACCAGAAACAACAAAACCAGCGGTTTATACACCGGAGAGGACGCCAGGACATGCCCGTGATCCTTTGCATCGAGGATGATCCCATCCTCCGCAAACAGATCGTCGAGGAACTTCGCTTCAGTGACTACGAGACGCTGGAGGCGACGAACGGCCGAGAGGGATTGGCGGCGGTGATCGCCCACAAGCCCGATCTGGTCCTCAGCGACGTGATGATGCCGGAAATGGACGGCTATGCCTTCGTCGAGACGTTGCGCAATGAACACCCGGAGCTTGCCGACATCCCCGTGGTGCTCCTCACGGCCCTCGCCGATCGCGAGCAGGTGATCAAGGGCAAGAGGCTTGGCGTCGAGGACTACGTCACCAAGCCGGTCGATTACGAACTGCTTCTCGCCACCATCGAGGCGCGTCTGGCCCAGGTCACGCGCATGACGGTCAGGAAGCAGATGCAGATGTTCGCCCTGTATCGCTCCATGGAGTGCGACGAGACCCGGCTTGACGACGACGAGGTCGACAACCTCGAGGCCGTGGCGGATACCGAGCCCAGGACGGCCGTCATGGTGGCCGCCAATCCGGATGCCCTGTCCGGTTGCCAGACCGCGTTCGAAAACCTGGGCTTCGTCGTGGTTCACATCGACAGCGGCATCAGGTTCCTGCGGCATGTGATCGAGTTGTCCCCCGCCCTGGTGGTGATCGCCGAGGATACCGGCGACATGCCGGCGGACGCGGTGGCGAGGATGATGCGCACGTCCTGCCCGAGGCGACTGCCTGTTCTGCTGGCGATGGGGGCGGGAACGAGGGGAGTGGAGACCGGGGGCGGTCTGGACCAGGCGGTGTTCGATGGCGTGCTGTCATCCTGCGAAGTAAGCGCCGTGGCTGAGGAATTCGCTCGGTCGATTGCCAACCTTGTCGGGAGCGCTTAACCCGCTTTTCTCACCGATCCGGCGGATGCTGGCTTGATCTTTGAAGCGGGTTAGTCGGAAGTACGTTCCGTGTGGAGGCACGACGAAAGGGAGTGCCTCCACCGACCTTCAGGCACGCACCGTGAAGCGGTCATCGAGAGTCGCGAGCCGCGTGGTGATGCCGGTGTACTCAAGCTCGATCATCGGCAGCATGGCGGCACCGAAGAATCCCTGACGCCGCATCTCCGCCGCCTTGTCGGAGGCGCGAGCCCGCACCCGGTCCCAGAAGGGATGGTCGAAGGCGTCCACCGGCTCGGTGAAACGGCCCCCCTTCATGGAGAAGGCGGCGCAACTGACGATGGGCGGTCCATCGAAATAGCTGATCCCCGAATTCTGCAGGACCGGCATCAGCGGCATCTGGTGGGAACCGCGCATGCCGCCGGCGACATAATGAGCGGTGTTGAAGGGGGCCAGGATCTCGCCGGTCGCCGGGAACGCGTTCTGCACGCGGACCAGCATCACCGGGTCATCCTTGCCGGTGTACTTGCCGGCGATGTTGTGCAGCCGGGAGGTGGAAATGGCCGCCGCCTGCTCACCGGTCGCCCGCGACCACACGGACTCGACCACATAGCGCTCCTGGTCCCGGAGAAGGACCGCGATGTCGTAGAGGTTCTCCGGCGCGTTGAGCTCGATGATCCGATCCCCCTCGGTGTGCGCCACATCGAGAATGACGAAACGGAACCCTTCCGCCATGCCTGGCACCAGCAGCAGACCCGGCGTGTTCATGGGGTCGGCGAACCCCAGGTACAGGGGAAGATTGTAGGCGCCAGGATCGGTCTTGTCGGCGGCGAAGAACAGGAACGGCTCGGCGGTCCGCTCGTCGATGGTCATTTCCGCCACCGCCGGCCCCATGCCGCGCACGTTGCCGCAGAACGCATCCTTGAGCAGGTCCTGGCCGGCGCCATAGAGCCCCTGCTCCCGGGCCGCCGCGGTCCCGGCAAGAAAAGCGTCCCAGGCCAGCTTGTGCACGACCTCGTCGCCGGAGCCCCGCTCGTGGGTCATCAGGATGGCGATATCATCACCGGTAAAGCTGATACAGGAGTCGATAAGAAATTCCCGGCCGTGCTCGACCACATGAGCCCGCACGGTGTCGACAAGGCGCCGTGAGGGACGGATATGACCGCCCACCGAACCGATGTCCGCCTTGATGACGCTGAGAGTGATCTTCATGGCTGCCTCCACTTCCTGGCTTGGCGATTCCGTGAAATCAACCGCTTCTTCCCGCCATCCGGACGACGGCGGAAAGGAAAGATCTCTCGCAGAAAAAGCCCCAGGGTCCGAACCGATGATTCATCCTGAACCATCCATCCGGCAGGAAGACGAGGGAACCGCCTCCGCTCCATTCCGGCGGAGATCTTTCACAACGTTCAGGATATCATAAGAATTGCTTACGACTGGTTAACGCCCAGGGCAATGGGGTGAAAGAGAGAACGTCTTGAAGAGTGAAAACGGACTGGCAACGGATGCTCCCTCTCCCCCTCGAGGGGGAGAGGGCTTTTGATAGGTTCACCCGATTGCCCTGGGGGGGCATGAGCGTCACTTCGTCGGCGTCAAACGGTATCCGAGACCGGTCATGCAGGAGCCGACGGCGCGTTCGTGCGCCTTTTCGTCCTGCTGGCGGGAGGCCATGGCCAGCGGGTTGCCGCGGCCGGAGTCGGGACCGGCGGCGATGCCGATGTCGGCGTCATAGGACCGGGGCGACCGCCCCAGAACCTCGCGATCGGCTGCCCGGCGACACTGCGCCCAATCCCGATCCGCCTGGTTTGGGGGGGCGTCGCTCCTGGTCCAGCGGTTGGCTGGTGCGCATCCGGTGATGAGCGGCACCAGCACCAGGACCATCCACCCCTTCATGGCACCACGGTTTCGCTGCGGGTGACGACCGGCTCGCCGAGATGGGAGGGGCGGGATACCGAGACCTCGAGCTGATAGCGCCCCGCCGGCCACCGCTCGCCGGTGCGCTTCATGGACATCCGGGGGAACAGGTGCAGGACGCTCTTGTCCACCTTCATCCGGTCGCTGCGGATCTTGCCGTCGGGAAGACGCACGGCGAAATCGATTACGTCCCCGGCCTTCAGCCCCAACACCTCGGCCCAGGCGATCATGGCCTCGGCGTCGGCTGGGAAGCTGTTGGACGCGAGGGCTCCGGCGCGGGCCGTCACTTCGTCGGGCGGAGTGGCGGAAAGGCCCGAGTTGAAGACGGCCACCGGCCGATAGGTCAGAATGGCCGCCGCGTTGTCGCTCCACAGGCGCCTGTCGCCGAGGCCGCAGGTGGCGCTCACCCCATCGCCGACGAAGGGGTCCACCGTCTTGCCGGACCGACGCACCTCGAAGTGGAGGTGGGGATACTCGGAGGCTCCCGACAGCCCGATCATGCCAAGCGGCGCTCCGGCCTTGACCTCATCCCCCTTCCTCACCCGGACGCTGCCCTTGCGCAGGTGGCAGTACTGGGTGTGCCAGTCGCGGCCATGGCCCAGCACCACGCCGTTGCCGCACTCCTTGTCCTTGACGGCCGCAAGGCCGGTGGTGCGGGTGCTGACGTCGTCCATGCCGTCGCGTATCCCAAGCACCGTGCCGGCGGCGGCGGCCCGGACGATGACCCCCGCCTCCATGGCCCGGCCATCGCGAACGGCGAAGTCGGTGCCCTTGTGGCCGTTGTCGGCGAGACGCCCGCAGGCGAAGTCCCGCATCTCGGGTCCCGGATCCAGGTCCACGTACTTGGTCACCCAGCAGTCTCGGCCCACCACGCATTGCACGGGAAGATCGAGCCGCGGCGCCTCAAGCTCGGGAGCGGCGGCGACCGGCATGGTCGCGCTCCACACCGCGACCATAACGGCAAGACCTGTCGGGACACCTTGTCGCATCGTCATGCTCCGTCGATTCGGGGGAGAGGATGAATAGCAGGTCTATACCCGGTCGGGAACCGGCTGCAAATGGCCCTGCCGGGAACCGGCTGCAAATGGTTTGCGTCGGGCGGAGTGATGGACTACCGTTCCCTGCCCGACGCCGAGGATCAGGTACCGCGAGGCCATGCGCCTATACCGCCACTTCACCGAACTTCCCGCCGAGGCACGCGGAGCCGTCGTTGCGCTCGGCAACTTCGACGGGGTGCATCGCGGTCATCAGGCCGTGATCGGCGCCGCTCTGGACATTGCCCGCAGCATAGGGACGCCGGCGGGGGTGCTGACCTTCGAGCCCCACCCCCGCGCGCTGTTCGGTCCCACCGTCGAGCCGTTCCGCCTGACGCCGTTTCGCATCAAGGCCCGCCTCATCGAGGCACTCGGGGTGGACTTCGTCATCGCCCAGCACTTCGACCGGGACTTTGCGAGCCACACGGCGGCGGAGTTCGTGGACCTGGTGCTGGTGCGGAGCCTGGAGGTCCGCCACGTGGTGGTGGGCTACGACTACCTTTTCGGCCGCAACCGCGGGGGCGACGCGGCCTTCCTCATGGAGGCCGGCGCGGTGCGCGGGTTCGCCGTCACCACCGTGGATGCGGTCAAGGCTCCGGATGGCGACATCTATTCCTCGACCCGGGTCCGCGGCCACCTGGTGGGCGGACGTCCGGCGGCGGCGGCGGCGGTCCTGGGCCACGACTGGGAGGTGGAGGGCCGGGTCGAGACCGGCGACCGCCGGGGCCGCGAACTCGGCTATCCCACCGCCAACCTGCACCTTGGGGAGTACCAGCCCCCGGCGACCGGCGTCTATGCGGTGCGGGCCGGCATCGACCACGGCACCGCCACCGTGTGGCACGACGGCGTGGCCAACTTCGGCCGCCGGCCGAGCTTCGACGACCGACCGCCGCTGCTGGAGGTCCACCTGTTCGACTTCGCCGGGGATCTCTATCACCAGCACCTGCGGGTGGCCCTGGTGGAGTACCTGCGGCCCGAGCGGCGCTTCGAGGGGCGGGATGCCCTCCAGGCCCAGATGGCCGAGGACTGCCTCCGCGCCCGGGCGATTCTGGCCGAGCGGCACCTGTGGACTCATGAAGCCCCCTCCCCTCCCCTCCGGGGGAAAAGGTTTGGATGAGGGGGCCGGTTTTCCGTCATCTCCCTCTGGCCTTTCTCCCACGACTGCGTTTATGATCCGCGCCCGAACGGGGGAGTACGGGGGAGGACTGCGCCATGAAGATCGCCATCTACGGAACCGGCGGCGTTGGGGGCTATTACGGGGCCAGGCTGGCCGACTCGGGAGTCGACGTCCATTTTGTCGCGCGGGGAGCGCACCTGGCCGCCATCCGCGCCAATGGCCTGCGGGTGATCAGCCGCAACGGTGACGTCCACCTTCCCTCTCCCCAGGCCACCGACGATCCGGCCACCATCGGCCCCTGCGACGTGGTCATGCTGGGGGTGAAGCTCTACGACACCGACGCCGCGGCGGAGGGCTGCAAGGCCCTGATCGGCCCGGACACCGTCGTCATATCGTTCCAGAACGGCGTCACCGCCGTCGATACCCTGACCGCCACCCTGGGCAGGGAGCACGTCGCCGGCGGCTGCACCTACATCGTGTCGGAAATCTCCGATCCGGGCGTCATCACCCACACCGGCACCAACGCCAAGCTGGTGTTCGGAGAGCTTGACGGCCATGGGTCATCCCGACTCGCCGACTTTCACGCCGCCTGCGTCAAGGCCCGCATCGACGCCGTGCTCAGCAATCGGGTGATGGTGGACATCTGGGGCAAGTTCTCGTTCCTCGCCGCCTACAGCGGCATGACGTCGCTGACCCGCATGCCCATCGGCGCGGTGCGCGGCGATGCAGTTACCCGCGAGATGTTCCGCACGGCCGTCGCCGAGGTGTGCGCCGTCGCCAAAGCCAGGGGGGTCGGCCTCAAGGACGATCAAGTGGACCGCAATATGAAACAGGCCGACAGCCTGGATCCGGCCAGCAGCTCGTCGATGTACCATGACCTGAAAAGGGGGCGGCGGCTCGAGTTGCCGTGGCTGTCGGGTGCGGTGTCCCGACTCGGACGCGACCTCGGAGTCGCCACGCCGACCCATGACTTCATCTACGGCGCGCTCAAGCTGCACGCGGAGGGGACGGCGGCCTAGGTCGTCCGCGGTCCTGCATGCGAGACTCCTAATGTGTCGGGGGCGGCAAGGTATGGCCTTGCCAACCATGGCGAATCACGGCACCTTGGGGGTGTCGCTTCGCTGTTGCTTGTCAGCGTCCGCTCTATCTGATTCGTTGAGGAACGTTTATCTTGGAAGGGGGAATATCTGATGGCTCGTAGAAAGATTGCACTGGTCGGCGCCGGCAACATCGGCGGCACGCTGGCTCACCTCATTTCGCTCAAGGAACTCGGCGACGTCGTGCTGTTCGACATCGTCGAGGGCGTGCCCCAGGGCAAGTCCCTGGACATCCTCCAGTCGTCCTCGATCGAGGATATCGACTGCAAGTTGGCGGGGGCCAACGACTACGGCGCCATTGCCGGCTCCGACGTGGTGATCGTCACCGCCGGCGTGCCGCGCAAGCCGGGCATGAGCCGCGACGACCTGATCGGCATCAACTCCAAGGTCATGGCCGCGGTGGGCGAGGGCATCAAGAAGAACTGCCCGAACGCCTTCGTGATCTGCATCACCAACCCGCTGGATGCGATGGTGTGGGTGCTGCGCGAGGTGTCCGGCCAGCCCCACAACATGGTGGTGGGCATGGGCGGCGTGCTCGACTCCGGCCGCTTCCGCACCTTCCTCGCCGACGAGTTCAAGGTCTCGGTCGAGGACGTGCAGGCGTTCGTGCTGGGCGGCCACGGCGACACCATGGTGCCGCTGGCGCGCTATTCCTCCATCGGCGGCGTGCCGCTGACCGAGGCGGTCCGGCTTGGCTGGAGCACCCAGGAGCGCATCGACAAGATCATCCAGCGCACCCGTGATGGCGGCGCCGAGATCGTCGGCCTGCTGAAGACCGGCTCGGCCTTCTACGCGCCGGCGGCGGCGGGCATCGTCATGGCCGAGTCCTACCTCAAGGACAAGAAGCGCGTCCTGCCGTGCGCGGCCTGGTGCACCGGCCAGTACGGGGTCAAGAACATGTACATGGGCGTGCCGGTGGTGATCGGCGAGGGTGGCGTCGAGCGGGTCGTCGAGATCGAACTCAATGCCGACGAAAAGGCCATGTTCGACAAGTCCGTGGCGGCTGTGAGCGGTCTCATCGACGCCGCCAAGCAGCTCATGCCGAAGTGATCCGTGGGAGACGATAAGAGATGAATATCCACGAATACCAAGCGAAACAGCTCCTGAAGAAGTATGGCGTCGCCGTGCTGGGCGGCGGTGTCGCCTATACCGCCGACGAGGCCGAGGCGGTGGCCAAGCAGCTCGGCGGACCGGTCTGGGTGGTGAAGTCCCAGATCCACGCCGGCGGGCGCGGCAAGGGCAAGTTCAAGGAGCCCGAGGCCGGCGACAAGGGCGGCGTGCGCGTCGTCAAGTCGGCGCAGGAAGTCCGTGACAACGCCCTCCAGATGCTGGGCAAGACCCTGGTCACCCACCAGAGCGGCCCGGCCGGCAAGACCGTCAAGCGCCTGTACATCGAGCAGGGCTGCGACATCGCCCGCGAACTCTACCTCGGCATGCTGATCGACCGCGGCAGCGGCCGCATCACCATCATGGGCTCCACCGAGGGTGGCATGGAGATCGAGAAGGTCGCCGCCGCCACCCCTGAGAAGATCGTCAAGGTGGGAATCGACGCCGCCACCGGCATCATGCCCTTCCATGCCCGCAAGATGGCCTTTGGCCTGGGCCTGACCGGCAAGCAGGTGGGCTCGGCCACCAAGTTCATCCTGGCGATGTACAACGCCTTCACCGGCCTCGACGCCTCGATGGTCGAGATCAACCCGCTGGTGGTCACCGGCGCCGGTGAGGTCATCGCCCTCGACGCCAAGATGGGCTTCGACGACAACGCCCTGTTCCGCCAGAAGGACGTGGAGGAACTGCGCGATGAGGACGAGGAGAATCCGCAGGAGCTGGAAGCGGCCCGGCACTCCCTCAACTACATCAAGCTGGACGGGCGTATCGGCTGCATGGTCAATGGCGCCGGTCTCGCCATGGCCACCATGGACATCATCAAGCTCTACGGCGGATCGCCGGCCAACTTCCTCGACGTCGGTGGCGGCGCCACCAAGGAGCGGGTCACGGTCGCCTTCAAGCTGATCCTGTCCGATCCCAACGTGGAAGGCGTTCTGGTCAACATCTTCGGCGGCATCATGCGTTGCGACGTCATTGCCGAAGGCGTGGTCGCCGCCGCCCGCGAGATCAGCCTGAACGTGCCGCTGGTGGTGCGTCTCGAGGGAACCAACGTCGAGCTTGGCAAGAAGATCCTGAAGGAATCGGGGCTGCCCATCATCGCCGCCGACAACCTGGCGGACGCGGCCGAAAAGGTGGTCAAAGCCGTGAAGGAGAAGAAGTAACATGGCCGTTCTCATCAACAAGGATACCAAGGTCATCTGCCAGGGCATCACCGGAGCCCAGGGGACCTTCCATACCGAACAGGCCATCGCCTACGGGACCAAAATGGTGGCCGGCATCACGCCGGGCAAGGGCGGCACCCGTCACCTTGACCTGCCGGTGTTCGACACCGTCGCCGAAGCCAGGGAAAAGGTCGGTGCCAACGCCAGCGTGATCTACGTCCCGCCGCCGTTCGCCGCCGACGCCATCCTGGAAGCGGTGGACGCCGGAATCGAGGTCGTGGTCTGCATCACCGAGGGCATCCCGGTGCAGGACATGCTGCGCGTCAAGCGCGTCATGTCGAGCCAGACCCGGTCGCGCCTGATCGGTCCCAACTGCCCGGGCGTGATCACGCCGGGCGAGTGCAAGATCGGCATCATGCCCGGCCACATCCACATGCGGGGCAAGATCGGCGTGGTGTCGCGCTCCGGCACCCTCACCTACGAGGCCGTGGCGCAGACCACGCAGGCGGGTCTCGGTCAGACCACCTGCATCGGCATCGGCGGTGACCCGCTGAACGGCACCAACTTCGTGGACTGCCTGGACCTGTTCCTGGCCGACCCGGAGACCCAGGGCATCGTGATGATCGGCGAAATCGGCGGCAGCGCCGAGGAAGAGGCCGCCGACTTCGTCAAGCACAACAAGGTGAAGAAGCCCATCGTCGGCTTCATCGCCGGCGTCACCGCGCCTCCGGGCAAGAGGATGGGCCATGCCGGCGCCATCATCTCCGGCGGCAAGGGAACCGCGGGCGACAAGTTCGAGGCCATGCGGTCCGCGGGCATCACGGTGACCGAGTCGCCGGCGGCCCTGGGCAGCACGATGCTGAAGGCGATGCGCGGCTGACAGCCGCGTGGTGGTCATGATGAAACAGCGCGGCTGACACGCGGGGGGACGCGTCGACCGTGCGTCGTAGAGGAGGCGGCGCGGCCGTGAAGGTCGCGCCGACCACACATGGGACGCACAGTGGAAACGTTTCTCTCCGGGGCAAATGCAACGTTCATCGCCGAACTGTACGAACGCTACCTCAAGGACCCGGCCACGGTCGATCCGAGCTGGGTCCACTTTTTTACCGATCTCAGGGATGACGGCCAGGCGGTCCTGAAGGAACTTCGGGGTGCCACCTGGGCGCCGTCCACCGCTACCGTGATCGGCGCCGGTGCCGACGCCGATCACCCCCCTCTCTCCGGCCACCCTCTCTCCGGCCCCCCTCTCTCCGGGCGAACGGCGGCGGTGGCGGCGGAGCGCCGCAGGGCCATTCCCTCCGCCGAGGAGATTCGCGCCCGCACCCTCGATTCGATCCGCGCCCTGATGATGGTGCGGGTGTACCGGGTACGTGGCCATCTGATCGCCAATCTCGACCCCCTCGGCCTCACGGGTCCGCGCTATCACCCCGAACTGGACCACAAGTCCTACGGCTTCAGCGACGACGACCTGGACCGCGAGATCTTCATCGACAACGTACTGGGGATGGAGACGGCGACGCTGCGTCAGATCATCGACGTGGTGCGGGCCACCTACTGCGGCAACATCGGCGTCGAGTTCATGCACATCCAGGACCCGACGCAGAAGGCCTGGATCCAGCGGCGCATCGAGACGGCCCGCAACCACACCGACTTCACCGACGTCGGCAAGCGCACCATCCTCGAGCGCCTGACCGAGGCGGAGGGGTTCGAGCGCTTCCTGCACATGAAATACGTCGGCACCAAGCGCTTCGGGCTGGAGGGGGGAGAGGCCCTCGTTCCCCTGCTGGAGCAGGTGCTGAAGCGGGGCAGCCAGCTCGGCATCAACAGCGTCGTGGTGGGCATGGCCCACCGCGGGCGCCTGAACGTCCTCGCCAACGTGCTGCACAAGCCCTACCAGGCCATCTTCTCCGAGTTCCAGGGCAACCCCGCCAACCCCGAGGACGTGCAGGGCTCGGGCGACGTAAAGTACCATCTCGGCACGTCGGCGGACCGCGAGTTCGACGGCCGGGTCGTGCACCTCGCCCTGATCGCCAACCCCTCGCACCTGGAGGCGGCCGACCCGGTGGTGCTCGGCAAGGTGCGGGCCAACCAGGCGCAACGGGGCATCGACGGGCGGGAGGAGGTCCTCGGCATCATCCTCCACGGCGACGCCGCCTTCGCCGGCCAGGGCATGGTGGCCGAGTGCCTGGGGCTGTCGCAGCTCAAGGGCTACTGCACCGGCGGCACCATCCACGTCATCATCAACAACCAGATCGGCTTCACCACAGCCCCCCACAAAAGCCGCTCCAGCACCTACAGCTCGGACGTGGCCAAGGGGGTGCAGGCGCCCATCTTCCACGTCAACGGCGACGACCCCGAATCCGTGGTGCACGTCGCCCGCATCGCCACCGAGTTCCGTCAGGAATTCATGAGCGACGTGATCATCGACATGGTGTGCTACCGCCGCCAGGGCCACAACGAGGCCGACGAGCCCGGCTTCACCCAGCCGATCATGTACCGGGCGATCGCCGCCCATCCCACCACCCGCGAGATCTACGGCAAGCGGCTGGTGGACGAGGGCACGCTGAGCGCCGACGACGTGTCGGGCATGGTGGCCGGGTTCAATGACCGGCTGGAGAAGGAGTTCCAGGCCGCCGCCGCCTACAAGCCCAACAAGGCCGACTGGCTGGAGGGCAAATGGAAGGGGCTGGCCCAGGCGACTGGCGAGGAGGAACTGCGGGAGTATCAGACCGACGTACCGCTCGAAACCCTGCACGAGGTGGGCCGGGCCATCGCGACGCCGCCCACCGGCATCGCCGTCAACCCCAAGATCGTCCGCCAGCTTCAGGCCAAGGCGCGCATGATGGAGACCGGGGAGAACATCGACTGGGCGACCGGCGAGGCCCTGGCCTTCGGCTCGCTGCTGGCCGAGGGCACGCCGGTACGCCTGTCGGGCCAGGACAGTTCCCGCGGCACCTTCTCGCAGCGCCACGCCGTGCTGGTGGATCAGGAGAACGAGAGGACCTACATCCCGCTCGAGCACGTACGTCCCGGCCAGGCCTGGTTCGACGTCATCGACAGCCCGCTGTCGGAGGAGTCGGTGCTGGGCTTCGAGTACGGCTACGCCCTGACCGAGCCCCATGCCCTGGTGCTGTGGGAGGCCCAGTTCGGCGATTTCGCCAACGGCGCCCAGGTGATCTTCGACCAGTTCATCTCATCATCCGAGTCGAAGTGGCTGCGCATGTCGGGGCTGGTGGTGCTGCTACCCCACGGCCACGAGGGCCAGGGGCCGGAGCACTCGTCGGCGCGCATCGAGCGCTATCTCCAGCTCTGCGCCGAGGACAACATGCAGGTGGTCTATCCCTCCACCCCGGCCAGTTACTTCCACGTCCTGCGGCGACAGATGCGGCGCAACTTCCGCAAGCCCCTCGTCTGCTTCACCCCGAAGTCCCTGCTGCGCCACAAGGCCTGCGTGTCGCCGCTCGCCGACTTCGGCCCCGGGTCGCGATTCCGCCGGATACAGGGGGAGACGGAGACCCTGGTGGCCGACGACAAGGTACGCCGCGTCGTCGTGTGCACCGGCAAGGTCTACTACGACTTGGTGCAGCGGCGGACCGAACTCGGCCTCCGCGACGTCGCCATCGTGCGGGTGGAGCAGCTCTACCCCTGGCCCAAGGAGGCGCTGGTGGCCGAGGTCCGCCGCTACCCCGCCGCCGACCTGGTGTGGTGCCAGGAGGAACCGGCCAACATGGGGGCCTATGTCTTCGCCGATCGCCGGTTGCAGTACATCCTGGACGAACTGGGCCGCTCCCAGCGCTGGCCGATCTATGCCGGGCGCAAGGCCTCGGCGTCGCCGGCGACCGGACTGCTGAAGCGCCACGTCGAGGAGCAGGCCCTGCTGGTGGAGCAGGCCCTGACCTGGACCGGCGGCGACATCGCCCAGCCATTCCGCCGGCCCACCGAGTTGAGCCTGCTCACCAGTTGATATCGGATCGGGGGAAACCATGACCACCGAAATAAAAGTACCGACGCTTGGAGAATCGGTTACCGAGGCCACCATCGCCAGATGGTTCAAGGCCCCCGGCGACAGTGTGGAGGCCGACGAGCCGCTGGTGGAACTGGAGACCGACAAGGTGACGGTCGAGGTTCGCGCTCCGGCGTCGGGCGCACTCATCGACGTGACGGCGGCGGTGGGCGCGACCGTGCAGGTCGGGGCGGTGCTCGGGCACATCGCCCCGGGCGCCGCGGGTGCGACCGCCCGGCCACTTCCCCCGGCGGTGCAGGCGGCGGCCGCCGCCGCCGCGGTGGTCGGGCCGGCCGCCGTCGGCGGCACGACTCAGCCCCTGTCTCCCGCCGTGCGCAAGATGGTGGAGGAGCACGACCTGGATGCCGGGACCATCCCCGCCACCGGCCGGGGCGGGCGCCTGACCCGCGAGGACGTGGTCAACTACGAACAAAACCTGGCGCGCCAGAAGACTCCGGCACCGGCTCCGGCTCCGGTGGCCGCTCCGGCACCAGCCCCTGCTTCCGCGCCGACTCCCGCGCCGGCCCCCCGTCCGCGGGCCGACCGCGAGGAGCGGGTGCCGATGACCCGGCTGCGTCGGCGCATCGCCGAGCGTCTGAAGGAGGCGCAGAATACCGCGGCGATGCTGACCACCTTCAACGAGGTGGACATGACCGAGGTGACGGCGCTGCGCAACCGCCACCGGGAGGCGTTCGAGAAGCGCCATGGCGTGCGGCTCGGGTTCATGTCGTTCTTCGTCAAGGCCTGCGTCGCGGCGCTGAAGGAGTTCCCGGCGGTCAACGGCGAGATCGACGGCAACGACCTGGTCTACAAGAACCACTACGACATCGGCGTCGCCGTCGGCACCGGCCAGGGACTGGTGGTGCCGGTGGTGCGGGACGCCGACGTCCTGGGCTTCGCCGCCATCGAGAAGACCATTGGCGCCCTCGGCGTCAAGGCCCGCGACGGCAAGCTGTCCATGGAGGAGCTGACCGGTGGCACCTTCACCATCACCAATGGCGGCATCTATGGCTCGCTGATGTCGACACCAATCCTCAACCCGCCCCAGTCGGGCATCCTCGGCATGCACAAGGTGCAGCAGCGGCCGGTGGTGATGCCCGACGGCCGCATCGAGGCGCGGCCGATGATGTACGTCGCCCTGTCCTACGATCACCGCATCATCGACGGCCGCGAGGCGGTGTCCTTCCTGGTGCGGGTCAAGGAAGCGATCGAGGACCCGGCCAGGCTGCTGCTGGAGGTGTGAACGGCGAGCGGGCGAACCGATCAAAAGCCCCCACCTCTCCCCCTCTTCCGGGGGAGAGGTGGTCCTGGTTTCAAATACATTTCCAGGCCCTGAGCCCCGAGGAGGAATAGATGAAGGTGTTCGGCCTGGCCGGGTCCAGCAACAGCGGCAAGACCACGCTCATGGTGGGGCTTCTCGCCGCCATCGTGGCGCGGGGGGTGCGGGTGTCCACGATGAAGCACACCCATCACGCCTTCGACGTGGACAAGCCCGGCAAGGACTCCTGGCGCCACCGCGAGGCCGGGGCCTCCGAGGTGATGATCGCCTCCAGCGGCCGCTGGGCGCTCCTGCACGAGAACCGGGACGAGCCCGAGCCGCCCATCGCCGACCTCATCGCCCGCATGACCCCGGTGGACCTGCTGCTGATCGAGGGCTTCAAGGCCTACGCCCACGACAAGCTTGAGGTGTACCGCCCGTCCCTGGGCCGGGAGCCCCTGTGGCCGGGGATCCCCTCCATCGTCGCCATCGCCAGCGACGAGGCCCTTCCCGGGGTGACGCTGCCGGTGCTGGACCTTGGGAACCACGAGGCGATCGCCGCCTTCATCCTGCGCCACACCGGCATCCTGAGCCACACCGGGCTGATCCCCTGATCACCCCGGTCGGCGCCGCACCAGCAGACTCACCCCGAACAGGGCGAGGGCCGCGACGACGATGCTGGGTCCCGACGGGGTATCGACGCTGAACGAGCCGGCGAGTCCGATCATCACCGCCGTCGCGCCGAACAGCGCGGCGATGCCGGCCATGGACTCGGGCGTCGTGGCGAAGCGGCGGGCGGTCGCGGCCGGGATCACCAGCAGCGAGGTGATCAGCAGCACCCCGACCACCTTCATGGCCACGGCGATGTAGAGGGCCAGCAGCAGCATGTAGACGGCGCGGCTCACCGCCACCGGCTCGCCCTCGACCCGGGCCAGTTCCTCGTGCACGGTGGCGGACAGGAGCGGTCGCCAGATGGCCGCCAGCACGGCGAGAGTCGCGACACCACCGCCCAGGCTCCACCACAGGTCGCCCGCACTCACCGCCAGGATGTCGCCGAACAGATAGCCCATGAGGTCCACCCGGACGCGATCGAGAAAGGCGAGGGCCACCAGTCCGATGGCCAGGGTACCGTGGGACAGGATGCCGAGCAGGGTGTCGTCGGTGAGCTGGCGCTGCCGCTGCATCAACACGATCAGGGCCGCCAGCCCGACGCACACCGCGATGACCCCGACGGTGGTGTCGAACCCGAACAGCAGCCCGAGCGCCACCCCGAGCAGCGCCGAATGGGAAATGGCGCTGCCGAAATAGGCCATCCGCCGCCACACCACGAAGGCGCCGAGCGGCCCCGCCACCACGGCGACGCCGATCCCGCCCAGCAGGGCCCGGAGGACGAAGTCATCCATGGGCCGCATGACGAAGTCATCCATGATGATGCTCCCCGGACGCCACCTCTCCGCCCAGGTCGTGGTGGTGGTCGTGGCGGTGGTGGTAGACGGCAAGGGCCTCGGCTCCGGCGGCGCCGAACAGGGCGACGTACTCGGGGTGACGGCTGACCGAGCGGGGCTCGCCGGCGCAGCAGACGTGGCGGTTGAGGCACACCACCTGATCGGTGGCCGCCATCACCAGGTGAAGGTCATGGGACACCATCAGGACTCCGCAGCCGTGGCGCTCCCGCAGCCGGCCGATGAGGGCGTAGAGATCGGCCTGGCCGCCCACGTCCACCCCCTGCACCGGCTCGTCCAGCACCAGCAGATCCGGGTCACGCAAGAGCGCCCGCGCCAGCAGCACCCGCTGGGTCTCGCCGCCGGAGATGCGCTGCATCGGCTTGCCGATGACGTGGGAGGCCCCGACCTCGGCCAGGGCTTCGGCGAGGCGGGCGGCTCCCGCCGGCCGCCCGAGCCGCAGGAAGCGCTCCACCGACAGCGGCAGGGTCGGGTCCATGGCCAGCCGCTGCGGCATGTAGCCGATGCGCAAGGCCGGCCGGCGCCGCACCTCCCCCCGGTCCGGCTGCACCAGACCCAGCATCGCCCGGACAAGGGTCGTCTTGCCGGCGCCGTTGGGGCCGATCAGCGTCACCACCTGTCCAGGCTGGACGGCGATGTCCACGTCCTGCAGCACGACCGTGCCGCCGAGGCTCAGGCACAGCCTCCGCCCCTCGATCAGCGGCGGCGGCTCGGACGGCGCAGCGGTCATGAAACGCTCCGGAATTGCGGCACGGTGGCGATCGCACTACTGTGGAATCGTTGGACTCCCGCCGTCCGGGAGAGATAACCGAAGAACGAGGTCCCTGGCAATGGCGAGCATGGCGTGTTTCCGGCGGTGGTGCCACCCTCTCGTTCTCGTTCTCGTCCTGGCCCTGGCCCTCGTCTCTCCAACGGCCATGGCGATGACGGTGGTGACCAGCATCGGCCCCGTGCATTCCCTGGTGAGCGGGGTAATGGAGGGGGCCGGCACGCCGGTGCTGCTGCTGCGGGGCGGGGTATCGCCCCACACCTATTCGCTGCGTCCCTCCGACGCCCGGGCGCTGAACGAGGCCCGTCTGGTGTTCTGGGTCGGCCCTGAACTGGAGGGCTTCCTGGCCCGGCCGCTCGCCGGCCTCGGCGGCGGCACCACCGTGGTCGAGCTGATGAACCTGCCGGGCCTGACCCTGCACCCGGCCCGCCCTGTCGATTCATGGGAGGAGGGCCACGACCACGGAGGAATGGATCCGCACCTGTGGCTCGACCCCGACAACGCCCGGCGCATCGTAGCCGCGGCAGCAGAGGCCCTGGCGGCGGCCGACTCCGGACACGCCGATCTCTACCGCGCCAACGCCGGCCGCCTGCTCGAACGACTCGATGCCCTGGACAGGGAGGTGCGCGACCTGCTGACGCCGGTGCGGGAGCGGGGCTTCATCGTCTTTCACGACGCCTACCAGTATCTCGAGCGCCGCTATGGCCTGCGGGCGGTCGGTGCGGTGACGGTGAGCCCGGAGCGCCCGCCCGGCGCCCGGCGCCTGTCCGACCTGCGGCGGCGACTGATGACGTCGGGAATCGTCTGCGTGTTCCAGGAACCTCAGTTCCCGCCAAAACTGTTCCAGACCCTCACCGAGGGCACGCCGGCCCGCACCGGCATTCTGGATCCGAACGGCGCGGCGGTCGCGAGCGGTTCTGACCAGTATTTCGAGATGATGCGGTCGAACGCCCGCTCCCTCAGAACGTGTCTCGGCGGGCCTTAATCGTAGCGGCTGGAGGGCAGGCCCTGGCGCGACCAGCGGACCATGCCGCCGTCCACCACCTTGACGTCGGTGAAGCCGCTCTTGACGAAGATGCGCGCCGCGTGGGCTGCCCGGTTGGCCGTGCGGCACATCAGGTAGACCGGGGCCGTCCGGTGGGGCTCAAGCTTCCCGGACAGGCTCTTCAGCCGCTCGCCAAGCTCGGAGAGCGGCAGGTTGAGCGACCCGGCCACGTGACCGTCGGGGCCGGTGAACTCGGCGGCGGTCCGCACATCCACCACCAGCAGGTCCTCGCCGCGGTCCAGGCGCGCCTTGAGATCGGCCGGAGCCTCGAACGGCACCCCCGCCAGCAGCTTCGGCAGGTACTTCATGACCACGAAGGCGCCGATCAGCGCGGCGACGCTGAGAATCGTCGTGATATCCAGGTCCGTTCCCTGCACCCCCGTGTCCTCCATGCGCGGTGTAATCCGGCCGCACAGGTATCCGCGGCGCCCGGTCCTGTCAAGCCGTCCTGGACTTGGGCCGGCAATGGGCTTAAGTCAGACGTATGACCACCATCCTCCCACCCGTTCACATCGTCGGCGGCGGACTGGCCGGCTGCGAGGCCGCCTGGCAGCTTGCCCGGGCCGGGGTACCGGTGGTGATCCACGAGATGCGCCCCCTCGTCCCCACGCCGGCTCATGTCGGCGGTCGCCTGGCCGAGCTGGTGTGCTCCAACTCGTTCCGCTCCGACGACGCCGACCACAACGCCGTCGGGCTGCTGCACGAGGAGATGCGCCGCTCGGGCTCGCTGATCATGGCCATGGCCGATGCCCACAAGGTGCCGGCCGGCGGCGCCCTGGCCGTGGACCGCGAGGGCTTCGCCGCGGCGGTGGAGGAGGCGCTCGGCGCCCAGCCGTCGGTGCGCATCGAACGGGGAGAGGTGGCGGGCCTGCCGCCACCCGACTGGGACGAGGTGATCATCGCCACCGGCCCGCTGACCTCGCCGGCCCTGGCCGAGGCGCTGCGCGGCCTCACCGGCGAGGACTCCCTCGCCTTCTTCGACGCCATCGCCCCCATCGTTCACCGCGACTCCATCGACATGGAGGTGGCGTGGTTCCAGTCCCGCTACGACAAGGGCGCGGACGGAGGAGATGGACGCGACTACATCAACTGCCCGCTGACCCGCGACCAGTATTACGCCTTCGTCGACTCGCTCCGCGCCGCCGACACGGTGGCCTTCCACGCCTGGGAGACGGGTACCCCCTTCTTCGAGGGCTGCCTGCCCATCGAGGTGATGGCGGAGCGCGGCCGTGACACCCTGGCCTTCGGGCCGATGAAGCCGGTCGGGCTCACCAACCCCCACCGCCCCGACGAGCGCCCCTTCGCCGTCGTCCAGTTGCGCCAGGACAACGCCCTCGGCACCCTCTACAACATGGTGGGCTTCCAGACCAAGCTGCGCCACGGCGAGCAGGTCCGGCTGCTGCGCACCATACCAGGGCTGGAGCGGGCCGAGTTCGCGCGGCTCGGCGGAATCCACCGCAACACCTTCCTCAACAGCCCCCGGCTGCTGGATGCGGCGTTGCGCCTGAAGGCCATGCCGCGGCTGCGATTCGCCGGCCAGGTCACCGGCTGCGAGGGCTATGTGGAGAGTGCGGCCATCGGGCTGCTCGCCGGTCGCTTCGCCGTGGACCAGCGCCTCGGCCGGGAGCCGATCCCGCCGCCGCCCACCACGGCCCTTGGCGCCCTGCTGGCCCACATCACCGGCGGCGCCGATGCCCAGACCTTCCAGCCCATGAACGTCAACTTCGGCCTGTTCCCCGAGCCGAGTGTCCTGGACGTGCCCGGCCATCCGCCCCGCCGCAAACTCAGGGGCAAGGACCGCAAGCTCGCCTACACCCGCCGCGCCCGCTCCGCCCTGGACGCCTGGCTCGGGGAGGAGAGAGAGGGATGATCCGGCACCAGAACCAACAACAGCCCTCTCCCCCCCCTTCAGGGGGGTGCGGGTGGGGTGCGGGGGGGGAGAAGCCCCAAGGACCTTGCCGGTTGCCCCACCCCCTCACCCCGGCCCTCTCCCCCTCGAGGGGGAGAGGGGGTATCGGCTCGAAGCTCCTTCTCGGGCTTTGACATGCGCAAGGTCCTGTGGATCCTCGGGCTTCTCCTGATCCTGGCCGGCGGCGGCGGCGGGGCCTGGTGGCAGTGGGGACGCGCACCGGCCGAGGCGGAACGCTACGTCACCGCCAAAGTGACGCGGGGAAACATCGAGCAGACCATCTCCGCCCAGGGCACCCTGCAGCCGATGGAGTATGTGGACGTGGGCACCCAGGTCTCCGGGCAGCTCCGCAAGATCCACGTCCAGATCGGCGACGTGGTGGCGGCGGGGGATCTGCTGGCCGAGATCGACCCGACCCTCTACCGCGCCCGGGTGGCCTCGGCCCAGGCCCAGTTGCAGAACCTCCGGGCCATGCTGACGGAGAAACGGGCGCAGCGGGCCCTGGCCCGGCAGCAGTTCGAGCGCCAGGACCGCCTTTTGCGCGCCAACGCCACCAGCCAGGACGCCTTCCAGAGCAGTGAAACCGCCGTCAAGGCCGCCGAGGCCCAGATCGCCGCCATCGAGGCCCAGATCCAGCAGACCCAGTCGTCCCTGGAGGGCGACGAGGCCAACCTCGGCTATACCCGGATCCACGCGCCGATGAGCGGCACCGTGGTCACCCTGCCGGCGCGGCAGGGGCAGACCATCAACGCCAGCCAGCAGGCTCCCATCATCCTGCGCATCGCCAGCCTTGATACCATGACCGTGTGGAGCCAGGTCTCGGAGGCGGACATCAACAACCTGCGGCTCGGCATGGACGTCTATTTCACCACCCTCGGGGAGCCGGACCGGCGGCGGCGGGGAACGCTGCGCCAGATCCTGCCGTCCCCCGAGGTCCTCAACAACGTGGTGCTGTACAATGCCCTGTTCGACGTCCCCAACGAGACCCGCGACCTGCGAATCCAGATGAGCGCCCAGGTGTTCTTCGTCCTGGCCGAGGCGAAGGACACGCTGCTGGTGCCGGCCGCGGCGCTCCAGGCCGGCGCCCGCGGGACGAAGCGCACCACTCCGGCGAACGAACCGGGCAAGGGCCCAGGAAAGGGGACCGTGCGGGTGCTCCGCGACGGCGCGGTGGAGTCCCGGTCGGTGACGGTCGGGGTCAGCGACCGGGTGCGGACGCAGATCCTCTCGGGCCTCGAGGAGGGCGACGAGGTGATCGTCGGCTCTCGGGAAACGGCATCGAAACCGGCTGGGGCTGGTGGCGGTGGCGGCGGTGGGGGAAAGATGGGCGGCGGCGGCGGAGGCCAACCATCGGGATACAGGCCGCGCATATGACCGCCCCGCCCCTCATCGAGCTGCGCGACATCACCCGGACCTATCGTACCGGCGCCCTGGCGGTCGAGGTGCTGCACGGCATCGACCTCGCCATCCACGCCGGCGAGTTCGTCGCCATCATGGGGGCGTCGGGGTCGGGCAAGTCGACACTGATGAACCTGATCGGCTGTCTCGACCGTCCGACCGGCGGGCGGTACCTGTTCGCCGGCCGGGACGTCTCCACCCTCGATCGCGACGCCCTGGCGCTGCTGCGGCGGGATGCCTTCGGGTTCATCTTCCAGCAATACAACCTGCTACCCACCGCCAGCGCCGTCGAGAACGTCGAGGTGCCGGCCATCTACGCCGGCCTGCCGCGCGTCCGCCGCCTGGCGCGGGCGCGGGAGATCCTGATCCGCCTCGGTCTCGGGGATCGCCTGGACCACCGGCCGAACCAGCTCTCCGGTGGCCAGCAGCAGCGGGTGTCCATCGCCCGGGCGCTGATGAACGGCGGCCGGGTGATCCTGGCCGACGAGCCCACCGGCGCCCTCGACAGCCGTAGCGGCCGCGAGGTGCTGGCTCTCCTGCGCCAGCTCAACGCCGATGGCCACACGGTGGTGCTGATCACCCACGCCCCCGAGGTGGCCGCCGAGGCCGGCCGGGTGGTGACCATCGCCGACGGCCACGTAGTGTCCGACGACGGCCCCGCCCCCGGGCGACCTGAGTCCGAGGTCGCCCCCCCCGTTCCAGCGCGGACCGGCGGCGTCGGTCCCGACATGCTGGAGGCGGTGAAGATGGCGCTCCGCTCGCTGCGGGCCAGCCTGTTCCGGACCGTCCTGACCCTCCTTGGCATCGTCATCGGCGTCGGCTCGGTGGTGGCCATGCTGGCCATCGGCGAGGGCGCCCGCCTGGACGTGGTCGGCCGCATCCAGGCCATGGGCAGCAACCTGCTGCTGGTCCGTCCGGGCGCGCCCAACCTGCGCTTCACCGTCGGCGGCTCGGTGGCGACGCTGGTTCCCGCCGACGCCGACGAGATCCGGCTCCTGCCCCACGTGCGGGGCGCCGTGCCGGAGATGCAGGGCAGCGTCACCGTCCGTCTCGGCAGCGTCGACTACCAGACCATGGTGGACGCAACCTCCGCCGAGTTCCCGATCCCCCGCGAGTGGCCGACGGCGAGCGGCATCTTCTTCGACCAGGCCGATGTCCGCAGCTATGCCCCGGTGGCGGTGCTCGGCCAGACGGTGCTGAAGGCCCTGCTGCCGGAGGGGGGAGACCCGCTCGGCCGATACGTCCTACTCAACAACGTACCGTTCCAGGTGATCGGGGTGATGGCCACCAAGGGCGCCACCCCCTATGGCGGCGACATGGACGACGTGGTGTTCGTGCCGCTGAGCACCGGCGGCCTGCGGCTTCTCGGCCAGCGCCACCTGCGCTCCATCACCGTGCAGGTGGACGACGTGGCCGAGATCGCCGCCACCGAGGCCCGCATCAAGGCCCTGCTCACCGAACGCCACCGCACCGTGGACTTCCAGATCCGCAACATGGCCTCGATCATCGAGACGGTGGAGCAGACCCAGAACACCCTGACCGTCCTCCTCGGCTCCATCGCGGCGATTTCGCTGCTGGTGGGCGGGATCGGAGTCATGAACATCATGCTGGTCAGCGTCACCGAGCGCACCCGCGAGATCGGCGTCCGCATGGCGACCGGCGCCCGCACCTGGAACATCCTGTTGCAGTTCATCACCGAGGCCATCGTCGTCTGCGCCATCGGCGGCGTACTGGGGGTCGGCGGCGGCATCGCCACCGCCCTGGTGGTACGGGCGCTGGGATCGACGGTAGTGCTGTCCCTGCCACCGGTGCTGCTGGCCTTCGGCTGCGCCTTCGCCACCGGACTGGTGTTCGGCTTCATGCCGGCCCGGAAGGCGGCGAGGCTCGATCCCGTCGTCGCCCTGGGGGCCGAATGATGACCGCCCGCGCCTTCCTGCGCCTTTCCAATAACCTTCTCCCTCTCCCCCTCGAGGGGGAGAGGGTCGGGGTGA
>JAMOBE010000180.1:0-3523 GCA_039908285.1 Alphaproteobacteria bacterium | reverse complement strand
GGCGCGCGCTACGCGGCGAAGTGGACGCTGGTTCGGCTCCTTTACGAGCGAGGCTGGGACCGGCAGCGGGTCATCGATCTGTTCACCGTCATCGACTGGATGATGCGCCTGCCCGATGGCCTGACCCGGCAGTTGTGGCACGAAATCGAGACGTTGGAGGAGGGATCAAGGATGCGTTACGTGACCAGCGTGGAACGGATCGGCATCGAGAAGGGCATCGAGAAGGGCATCGAGAAGGGCATCGAGAAGGGCATCGAGAAGGGCATCGAGAAGGGCAAGGCCGAAATGCTCCTCCGCCAATTCCGTCGGCGTTTCGGAGCGCTACCCGCAGAAATTGAAGTGCGCGTTCGGGCAGCCAGCAGCGATCAACTGGATGAGTGGGGCGAACGCTTTGTCGATGCCCGAACGTTGGAGGACGTCTTTGATGCGCCCACGACGCACTGACGACACGGCGGCTGAGAATTTTCGCATTCCGTTCGCCTGGCAAATGAGATGGGTGCAACTCCGTCGATCTGGTGTCCCCCTCAATTCTCCGTAGGCCGCAGGAACCCTCACATTTCGGTCCATGAGCGATCAAGGTGTGCGGCGGCGTTTCGCATCCCTTCTGCTTTACCAGGCCCGACTCGACGCGACTCGACGCTCCCGGGGTGCTGCGCGCTGGCAGCAGGGCTCGCCCGACGAATGGGGGCGCGACCTGGTCCGCTCGTCGGTCCAGGTTGCCCGTGCTATGCACCGGTCGAGCTTGCTCGATCGGGCTTGGCCACCCAGGTCTGAGCCCGGATTCAGACGGTGACGACCCGGTTTCTGCCGCTCCTCTTTGCTTCGTAGAGCGCGCCATCGGCGGCCGAGATGGCGGTCTTTATGTCAGCGGCCTCCACCACCGAGGCTATGCCGCAACTGAAGGTCGCCGAGAATGGTCCCTGGTCAGTATCATGACGGATGGTTGCGAAGTCGGCGCGCAGTCGGTCCATCAGCATAGCCGCGTCGCTGATCGTCGTGCCCGGCAGAAGCGCGATGAATTCCTCTCCCCCATAGCGTCCGACGGAGTCGCCCCTGCGCAACTGCCGTCGCAGCATGAGGTGGTCCACTTTAGATATCCTGCTGGCGGAGGACGATCTCGTCGCTCCGCTGCTGGGAATAGGCCACGTCGTTCTGTCCGTCACCCAGCAGGACCCCGTCGGACAGGGCAGCCTTTTCGGAGCGCAACTGCTGAAGCGCCGCCTCGGCCTGCGCCACCTCTTCCACCGCCCGCGCGGTCGCCGCCTCGGCCTGTTCCAGACGGGCGACGGACGCGTGTCCGCCGGTTCTCAATTCGGTGGTGCGGCGCAATTCGGCCTTCTGCTCGGTGACGATGGCCCGGTTCAGCCGAAGCCTGGCCTCGGCCTCGGCGATGCGGCCGTCAAGGCGGGTCAGGCTGGCCGCCCGGTGGGCGCGGGCTCGCTCCTGAAGCTCGCTCCGCATGGCCTCCAGCTCGCCATTCTGGCGTTCGAGCGCGGCGATCCTTCGGACCAGAGTGTCACGCTCGGTCGATAGTTCATTGATCAGGCTTTGATTCAGCCGCTCGTTGACCACGGTGAACAGGGGCGCGCCCCGCTCGACCAGCGATCCCGGTGCGGCGTGGCTGTCAATCCGTCCCTCGATCGGCGAGCGCAGCACCATGAGAGGCGCGTTGACCACGGCGTCGATGCCGGTGGTCGTGATCAGAGGGGGCACCGCCACCCAGGTGCCGATGGCCAGCAGCCCTCCTCCAACCGACAACCTGAACAGACGGGATATCTTGATGAGCATGACACGCCCCCATGATCTTTTGGGGGGGTGAGGCGCAAGAAGCGGGCCATGCTCAGGGTGTCATACCCTGGTTTGCCGACGTGGTTTCCGACGGTCCGGCGGACGATGACGACGCAAAACGGGACGCCGTTTGCAAATTGCTCATGGTGAGGGGGGCGCGCCCTGCTCCCATGCCTGTTTTTTGCGATACAGGGTCGAGGGGCTGACCTCGAGGCTGGCGGCGGCGCGGGGGATGTTGCCATCGCACAGGGCGATGGCTTTTTCGATGATCTCCTTTTCCTGGAGCCACAGGGGCCGCAGGACATTGGATGACGTTCCAGGAGAGGGGGGAGGGGGCGACGATTCCGACGTCTCCACCGGGCGTGGTCCGGATGAAGGCGAACGGGTCGCGAGCGGTGGCGGCAGCATGCCGGGCTGGACCTCCTCGCCGTCGTGGAGAACCACCACGTTGCGAACGACGTTCTGGAGCTGCCGCACGTTGCCCGGCCAGGGATAGGCGAACAGCATGTCGCGGACGTCGGCGGACAGGGTGCGGAACCGCTTGCCCTCCTCCTTGGCGAAGCGAAGAAGGAAGAACTCGGCGAGTTCGATCACGTCCGCCTCCCGCTCCCGCAGGGGCGGCAGGTGGATGGGAATGACGTGAAGGCGATAGTAGAGATCCTCGCGGAAACGGCCGGCGGTCACCTCGGCCAGCGGATCGCGATTGGTGGCGGCGATGAAGTGAACGTCGGCCTCCTCGGTGCGGCTGCTGCCGACGCGCTGGAAGGTTGCGCTCTGGATCAGCCGCAACAGCTTGCTTTGCAGGCCGACATCCATCTCGGCGATTTCGTCCAGAAACAGAGTGCCCCCCCGCGCCATGGCGGCGGCGCCCTCGCGGTCGGCGGTGGCGCCGGTGAATGCGCCCTTCATGTGGCCGAAGATCTCGCTCTCGATCAGATCCTTTGGGATCGCGGCGCAGTTCAAGGCGACAAACGGCTTGTCGCGGCGTGGACTCTGCCGGTGGATGGCCTCGGCGCAGACCTCCTTGCCGGTGCCCGACTCTCCGGTGATGAAAACCGACGCCTTCGTCTGGGCGGCGGCGTCGATGATGCGGTAGACGGCCTGCATGGCGAGCGATGATCCGACGAAGCCGTGATGTCCCCGACGGTCGATCTGCTCGCGGTAGGTGGTGACGATTTCCTTTAGCTTTTCCCGTTCCAGCGCATTGGTCAGCGTCACCCGCAGCCGATCGGCGGCGAAGGGCTTGACCAGGAAGTCGTGGGCGCCGGCCCGCATCGCCTCGACGGCGACGGAAACCGACCCTTGAGCGGTGATGACGATCACCACCGTCGGAATTTTGTTCTCGGCGATGTGCTTGAGGATATCCATGCCGTTCATGTCCGGCAGGCCAAGATCCAGAAAGATCGCGTCGGGAAGATGCGCGGCCATGTGATCGAGGGCCGCCTGCCCCGTCTCCACCACGGACACGTCGTATTTGCCGCCACGCAGGTATTCGGCATAAGTGTAGGCGAGGGAAGGGCTGTCCTCCACGATCAGAACGCTGTGACGCCCCATTCCATCCCCCACCGCAGTCGATCCGCCGCAAGTATACCCGTCCCCTCGATCAGGACACCAGCCCGTCGAGTTCGAAGCGCAGGGCAATCGGGTGAACCGATCAAAAGCCCTCTCCCCCCTCTTCCGGGGGGAGAGGGTTGGGTGAGGGGGGTGCCGAAGCTCCCGGAATGGTGCCGGTTGC
>JAMOBE010000036.1:0-31872 GCA_039908285.1 Alphaproteobacteria bacterium | reverse complement strand
TCCTGAAGGTAGGACTGCCACACCACCACGTGCCCGCCGTTCTCCAGAACCGCCACCGACGGCGCGGTCTGATCATTGGCCGTCGTCACGTTCACCGCCGTCTCCGCCCCCTGAACCAGCGAACCGGAGGGGGTGAAGCGGGCGTGGAGGGTGGCGGAGGCGGTCACGCCGTGGCTGTCGGCGATGGTGTAGTCGAAGGTGGCCGGGCCGACATAGCCGGGGGTGGGGGTGAAGACCACGTTGCCGTGCTCGTCGAGGGCGACGGTGCCGTTGACAGGGTTGGAGACGGACTGAAGCAGGATGGTGTCGCCGTCCACGTCGCTGTCGTTGGCGAGAAGCTGGGCCGGGGTGAGGATCAGGGGATCGCCCATGACCAGGGTCGCGCTGTCATCCCGTGCGACGGGGGCGTCGTTGACGGGAGTGACCTCGACGGTGACGGTCTGCCGGGCTGTCGCGCCGCGGCTATCCCGGACCGTGTAGGCGAAACTGGCGTTGCCGTTGAAATCCTTCTCGGGGGTGAAGATGACGTTGTTGAAGCCGTCCAGGGTCACCGTGCCGTGGACGGCATCGGAGACCGACAGGAGAACGAACTCGTCGCCGTCGAAGTCGCTGTCGTTGGCCAGGAGGTCGGCGGCGGCGATGACGATCGGAGTTTCCTCCGCCGTCGGAGCGGAGGTGTCGGCGACGGTGATCGGGGCGTTGTTGCGGCCATCCAGATAGATGGTCCGGTCGGTGAAGGCCACGGCCTCGACGCTGGTCAGGGTCGCGGAGCCGCCGGTGGAGCGGTTGGTGACCTGCCACCCGTCCAGCAGGCGCTGGAACTGCGCCTCGGCATAGGTGTCGCCGAAGACCAGGGTGTCGAAGCCGGCCCCGCCGTCGATGGCGTCGCTGCCGCCGCCGGTGCGGAAGGTGTCGTCACCGGCGCCGCCGGACAGGGTATTGCTGCCAGCGTCGCCGGTCAGGGTGTCGGCCAGGGCCGAGCCACTCAGGTTCTCGATGCTGCTCAACGTGTCGCCCGCCGCGTCGCCGCCCGCCACCGCGCCGGTGGCCAGGTTGACGCTGACCCCCGTCGCCGACGAGGCGTAGCTCGCGGTGTCGCTGCCGGCCCCACCACTCAGGGTGTCGGCTCCGGCGCGGCCTTCCAGGCTGTCGTCGCCGTCGCCGCCGGACAGGGTGTCGGCGCCGGTACTGCCCCGCAGGTCGTCGGCGTGGGCCGAGCCGATCAGGGTCTCGATGTTCAGCAACACGTCGCCCTCGGCAAAGCCGCCGCTGCCGGCGCTGCCGTTGAGATCGGCCCGCACGCCGGCCGTGGAGGCCGCGTAGGTGACGGTGTCCTGGCCGGCGCCGCCGTCCAGCCGATTGGCCGCCGCGTCTCCGGCCAGGGTGTCGGCGAAACTGGTGCCGACGATGTTCTCGATGTTGGCGAGGGTGTCGCCCTCGGCATCGCCGCCCAGGCCGGTGCCGGTGTTCAGATCGACGGTGACGCCCGAGGCCGAAGCCGCATAGGTGGCGGTGTCGACGCCGGCTCCACCATCAAGACCATCGGCGCCGCCCCGGCCATCCAGCACGTTGGCGCCGCCGTCGCCGGTCAGGGTGTCGGCGTTGAGCGAGCCGATCACGTTTTCGATGCCGATGAGCACATCGCCCTCGGCATCGCCGCCCTGGCCGGTGCCGGCCGCCAGGTCGGCGGTAACGCCCGCCGCCGACGCCAGGTAGGTGGCGGTGTCGGTGCCGGCTCCACCGTCCAGCACGTTGGCGCCGCCGTCGCCCGAGAGGGTGTCGGCGTAGGCGCTGCCGGACAGGTTCTCGATGCCCTGGAAGGTGTCGCCTGCCGCGTCGCCGCCGCTCGCCGTCCCCGTCGCCAGGGAGACCGTGACGCCGGCGGAGGAGCGGGCGTAGCTCGCGGTGTCGCGGCCGGCGCCGCCGTCGAGGGCGTCGGCGCCGCCGCGCCCTTCCAGCACGTCGTCGCCGTCGCCACCACTCAGGATGTTACCGCCGCCGTCGCCCGAGAGGCTGTCGGCGTTGGCGCCGCCGGACAGGTTCTCAATGCCGGAGAGCACGTCGCCCAGAGCGTCGCCACCCACCTGGACGGCGACGGTCAGGTCCACCGTCACGCCATCGACCGAGTCCGCATAGGACGCGGTGTCCGAGCCGGCTCCACCCACCAGGGTGTCGGCGCCGCCCCGGCCCTGGAGCCGGTCGTCGCCGGCCCCGCCGTCGAGGCGCTCAGCCCCGACGCCGCCCGAGAGAGTGTCCGCAAACGCGCTGCCGATGACGGTCTCGATGGAGGAGAGGGTGTCGCCCAAAGCGTCGCCGCCGGCGCCGGTGCCGCTCAGCAGATCCACCGTGACGGCGGACGAGGAGCCCGCATAGTCGGCGGTATCGACGCCGGCGCCGCCATCGAGCACGTCGGCGCCGCCCCCGCCCACCAGGACGTTGGAGCCGCCGTCGCCCTGCAGCACGTCGTCCAGGCCCGAGCCGGTCAGGTTCTCGAAGCCGATCAGGGTGTCGCCGGCGGCATCGCCGGCCGTACCGGTGCCGGTGGCGAGGCTCACCGCGACCCCCGCCGTCGCCGTGGCGAAGGACAGGGTGTCGATGCCGGCTCCGGCCGACAGGGTGTTGACTCCCGCGTCGCCGGTCAAGGTGTCGTCGAAGGCCGAGCCCACCAGGTTCTCGACGCCCGACAGGCGGTCGCCGGTCGCCTCGCCGCGACTGCCGCCGCCCGTTCCCAGGTTGACCGTGACGCCGGCCGTGGCATTGGCATAGGTGGCGGTGTCCACGCCATCCCCGCCGTCCAGCAGGTCGGCGCCGCCCCGGCCCTCCAGCAGGTCGTTGCCGGCACCGCCAGACAGGGTGTTGGCGTTGGCGTCGCCGATCAGGGTGTCGTCAAGGCCCGAGCCGGTCACGCCTTCGATGCTGGTCAGTACGTCGCCAAGGGCGTCACCGCCCTGACTGCGCCCCGTGCTCAGGTCGATGGTGACCGCTTCGGCCGACGAGGAGTAGTCGGCGGTGTCGGTGCCCGACCCGCCATCCAGCAGGTCCGCTCCGGCGCCGCCCTCGAGGGTATCGTTGCCCGCAAGGCCGAAAAGCTTGTTCTCTCCGGCATCGCCCGTCAGTCGGTCGGCATGGTCGGAGCCTTGCAGAAATTCGATGCCGGAAAAAACGTCTCCCTCGGCATCGCCACCGCTGGTAAAGCCGGTGGCCAGATTGACGGTCACCCCCGAGGTCGACCGGTTGTAGAGAAGCGCGTCGCTCCCGGCCCCGCCGATCATCGTGTCGGCACCGGCTCTGCCTTCGAAGGCATCCCAGCCGTCGCCGCCCTCCAGCACGTTGGCCTGAGCATCGCCGTAGAGCTGGTCGTTGTATGCCGTGCCGATCAGGTTCTCGATGCCCATCAGGCGGTCGCCCTGGGCGTCGCTGCCGCTGCCCTGGCCGCTCGCGAGATCGACCGTGACGGCCCCCGTCGCGTCGACATAGGTCACCGTGTCGAGGCCCGCTCCACCGTCGAGGGTATCGGCGCCGCTGCGACCGGCGAGCAGGTCGTTGCCGGCTCCACCCTGCAACGTGTCGGCGCCCGCGCCACCCATCAGGGTATCATCGAAGGCGCTGCCGGTGACGATCTCGATGCCGGAGAGCACGTCGCCCTCGGCGTCACCGCCCAGGCCGGAGCCGCTCGCCAGGTCGACGGCGACGCTCGCACTCGAGCGGGCGTAGGTGGCGGTATCGGCGCCGGCCCCGCCGTCCAGGCGGTCGGCCCCGGCCCCGCCGTCCAGCACGTCGTTGCCGGCCGCACCCGACAGGGTGTCGGCGCCCGCGCTGCCGCTCAGGGTGTCGGCCAGGCCAGAGCCCAGCACGCTTTCGATGTTGGTGAGGGTGTCGCCCTCGGCGTCGCCGCCCCGGCCGGTGCCGGTTGCCAGGTCAACGGTGACGGCCGCGCCCGAGTTGGCATAGCTCGCCGTGTCGCTGCCGGTGCCGCCATCGATCAGGTCGGCGCCACCCCGGCCCTCCATCAGGTTGTCACCGGCGTCGCCGGTCAGGACGTCGCCAAAGGCCGAGCCGGTCAGGTTCTCGACGTCGCGGAAAGTATCGCCCTCGGCGTCGCCGCCCAGGCTGATGCCGGCCGCGAGATTCACCGTCACCCCGGTCTGGGACGACAGATAGGAGGCAGTGTCGATACCGGCCCCGCCGTCGATCAGGTCGGCGCCGCCCCGGCCCTCCAGCACGTCGCCGCCGTCGCCGCCGGACAGGGTGTTGATCCCGCCGTCGCCCGTCAGGCTGTCCCCGAGGGCCGAGCCCGCCAGGTTCTCCACCTGCGACAGCACATCGCCCTGGGCATCACCGCCACTGCCGGTGCCGGTGGTGAGACTGACGGTGACCGCCACCGCCGACGAGGCATAGCTGGCGGTGTCCAGGCCAGCACCTCCCACCAGGGTATCGGTGCCGCCCCGGCCTTCCAGCAGGTCGTCACCGTCACCACCACTCAGGATGTTGGTGGCTCCGTCACCCCGCAGGGTGTCGGCGAAGGCACTGCCGGTCAGGTTTTCGATGGACGTGAATCGATCGCCCTCGGCGTCGCCCCCGCTGCCCTGGCCACTGGCCAGGTCGGCGGTGATGGCGGACGCGGCGTCGGCATAGGTGACGGTGTCCGTGCCGGTTCCACCGTCCAGGGCATCCGCTCCGGCCCCGCCCTGCAGCAGGTCGTTGCCGGCCCCGCCGCTCAGGGTGTTGGCGGCCGCGTCGCCGGTCAGGGTGTCGGCGTAGGCCGAGCCCAGCAGGGACTCGACGGCGATCAGGGTATCGCCGGTCGCCTCGCCGGCCGTTCCCTGGCCGCTGGCCAGGGAGACGGTGACGGCGCCGGTGGCGTTGGCATAGCTCGCGGTGTCGAGGCCGTCGCCGCCGTCCAGGGTGTCGGCGCCGCCCTTGCCCTCGAGGACGTCGTTGCCCGCCAGTCCGGACAGCACGTTGACGCCGCCATCACCCGCCAGGGTATCGGCCAGGCCCGAGCCGGACAGGTTCTCGATGGAGACGAAGGTATCCCCCGCCGCATCTCCGGTGCCGGTGCCCGTGGCGAGGCTGACGCTGACCCCGGTCGTCGCGCGGGAATAACCCGCCGTGTCGCTGCCGCTGCCGCCGTCCAGACGATCGGCGCCGGCGCCGCCTTCCAGGATGTCGTTGCCAAGGCCGCCCGTCAGGGTCTCGGCGGCGGTGGCTCCATAGAGGTGGTCGTCGTAATCGCTGCCGGTGAGGATCTCGATGCCGGTGAGGACATCGCCCGCCGCGTCGGCGCCCTGGCCCGGTCCACCCGCCAGATCGGCGGTGACGCCCGCGCCCGAATGGGCGTAGGTGGCCTGGTCGGTGCCGGTCCCGCCATCCAGGCGGTCAGCCCCGGCTCCGCCCTCCAGCAGGTCGTTGCCGCCCTGGCCGGACAGGGTGTCGTCGCCGCTGCCGCCCAGCAGGGTGTCGACCGCGGCCGAGCCCGTCAGGGCATCGCCAAAGGCCGAACCCGCCACGATCTCGAAGCCACTGACCACATCGCCCGCCGCGTCGCCGACGCTGCCGGTGCCGGTGGTCAGGTTGACCGCGACCCCGGACGTCGCGCCCTGGTAGGACAGGGTGTCGGTGCCGGTTCCGCCATCCAGGGTATCGGCCCCGGCCCGGCCCTCGATCAGGTCGTTGCCGCCGAAGCCATACAGGCCGTTGGCGGCGCCGTCGCCCATCAGGACGTCGTCGAAGGCGGTTCCGGACAGGCCCTCGATGTCGATGAAGGTGTCGCCCAGGCTGAATCCACCGATGCCCTGTCCCGAGGCCAGGTCAACGGCGATGCCCTGGGTCGCGTTGGAGAAGGAGGCGACGTCGAAGCCCGCGCCGCCGTTCAGGGTATCGTTGCCGAAACCGCCGTCCAGGGTGTCGTTGCCGGCTCCGCCCTCAAGGACATTGGCCCCGGCGTCGCCGGTCAGTGCGTCGTTGAAGGCCGAGCCCCGCAGGTTCTCGATGGACACCAGGGTGTCACCGGCGGCATCGCCGCCGCTCACTGCGCCGCTCACCAGGGAGACCGTGACGCCCGCGTCCGAGCTGGCATAGCTCGCCGTATCGCTGCCCGCACCGCCGTCCAGGCGATCGGCGCCGCCCCGGCCCTCCAGCACGTCGGCGCCGTCGCCGCCGGAGAGAGTCTCGGCCACGCTGGTGCCGGCCAGGCCGTCGTCATGGCTCGAGCCGATCAGGGTCTCGATGCCGGTCAGCACGTCGCCCGCCGCGTCGCCGCCGATGTTGACGTTGCTCAGCATGTCGACGACGACGCCCGCGTCCGAGCCGGCATAGGTGGCGGTGTCGGCGCCCGTGCCGCCATCGAGCAGGTCAGCCCCTCCCCTCCCCTCCAGCAGGTCGTTGCCCGCGCCGCCGCTCAAGGCATTGGCCCCGGCGGATCCGCGCAGGGTGTCGCCACCGGTGGAGCCGATGACGTTCTCCACATCCATCAGGGTATCGCCCTCGGCGCTGCCGCCAAGACCCGTACCGGCCGTCAGGTCGACGGTGACCACCGCCGTGGACGCGGCGTAGCTCGCCGTGTCGGAGCCGGCGCCACCATCCAGGATATCGGCACCAAGCCCGCCATCCAGGATATCGTCACCGCCCAGGCCTTCGAGGACATTGCTCCCGCCGTTGCCGGTCAGGGCATCGCTGAAGGCCGAGCCCCGCAGGTTCTCGATGGACACCAGGGTGTCGCCGGCGGCATCGCCGCCGCTTGCCGCGCCGCTCGCGAGGGAGACCGTGACCCCCGCGCCCGAGCCGGCATAGCTCGCCGTGTCGCTGCCATCGGCACCCTCCAGGCGATCGCCGCCGCCGGCGCCTTCCAGCACGTCGTCACCGCTCCCGCCCAGCAGGGTGTTGACGACCGCATCCCCCTTCAGGCTGTCGGCGAACACCGAGCCCTGCACGTCCTCGATACCGGTGAGGGTATCGCCCGCCGCCTCTCCGGCCCCGCCGGTGCCGGTCGTCAGATCGACGACGACCCCACCCGTGGCATTGGCATAGGTGGCCAGGTCCTTGCCGCCCCGCCCATCCAGCACGTCGGCGCCCAGGCCACCCTCCAGGGTGTTGGCCCCGCCGTCGCCCAGCAGCGCGTCATCCAGGCCCGAGCCCACCAGGGTCTCGATGCCTCCGAGGGTATCGCCCTCGGCATCGCCCCCCGAACCGGTGCCGGCCACCAGATCGACCGTCACCCCGGCCGCCGAGGCCGTGTAGTCCGCCGTGTCCGCGCCCTCGCCGCCCGTGAGGGCGTCGGCGCCGGCCCCGCCGGCCAGGCGGTCATTGCCCGCCCCGCCGGCCAGAGTATTGGTTCCGGCATCCCCGATCAGGGTGTCGGCGAAATCGGAGCCGATCAGGTTCTCCACGCTGGTCAGGACATCGCCCTCGGCCCAGCCGCCCGAGGCGGTGCCGGCGCCAAGGTTCACCTGGACTCCGGACGAGGACCAGGCATAGCTCGCCGTGTCGGAGCCGGCGCCGCCGTCGATCGCGTTAGCCGCGTCACTGGCCACCACGGTGTCGTCATGGGCCGAGCCGGTGACGTTCTCCACCTGCCACACCACGTCGCCCTCGGCGTCGCCGCCCAGGCCGGCGCCACCCACCAGGTCGACCGTCACCCCGGCTGCCGAGGTGGCGTAGTCGGCGGTGTCCACGCCATCGCCGCCCACCAGCACGTCGGCGCCGCCGCCGCCGCGCAAAAGGTCGTCGCCGCCCCAGCCGGCAATCTCGTTGGCGCCCGCGTCGCCGCTCAGGGTATCGGCCTGGCCGGAGCCCCACACGTTCTCCACGCCGATCAGGGTATCACCCTGGGCATCGCCGCCGCCGCCGCCGGTGCCGGTGCCAAGGTCCACCACCACGCCGTCGATCGAGGCCCGGTAGTCGGCGGTATCGGTTCCGGCCCCGCCGTCCAGCACGTCGGCTCCGGCGCTGCCGCCGAGGAAGTCATTGCCGCCCCCGGCGTACAGACCATTGTCGCCGCCATTGCCGGTCAGGTTGTCGGCCTGGCCCGAGCCGATCACGTCCTCGATGCCGGTCAGGGTATCGCCGTGGGCCGTGCCGCCCAGATTGACGTTGGTGGCGAGATTGACCCACACGCCGGTGGTGGATGTGGAGTAGTCGGCGACGTCGTGGCCGGCCCCACCGTTCAGGGTGTCGGCGCCAAGACCGCCGTTCAGCACGTCATCGCCGTCCCGCCCGTACAGGGCATTGGCGGCGCTGTTGCCGGTCAGGCTGTCACCAAAGGCCGAGCCTTCCAGGTTCTCGATGGAGACGAAGAGATCCCCCGCCGCCGGATTGGGGTCCACGGGCGCCTCCTGGCTGAAAGCCATCAGGCCAAGGCCCACCAGGGCATCGCCGCTTCCGGCCGGCGCCTCCAGGGCCTGGGAGAGGGAGAACGCCGGTGGCGCCACCGGCTCCGCGGCCGTATCGCCACCATGGGAGTACGGACAGATCAGGTCCTCGGGCGTCAGCACCGGATCGGGCTCGCCGGAGTCGGTATCGGGTGGGGTGTCGCGGTCGGGGCCGGTGGCCCCCAGGGTGACAACTACGCCGGCCGCCGCATTGGCATAGGTGACGGTGTCGGTGCCCGAGCCGCCGCAGAACAGGTCGGCGCCGTCGCCGCCCTCCATCACGTCGTTTCCGGCCAGCCCCATCAGGGTGTTGTCGCCGCCGTCGCCCCGCAGCACGTCGGCAAAGGCGCTGCCAGCCAGGTTCTCCACGTTGGTATAGAGGTCGCCCGCCGCCTCGCCACCGCTGCCGCCCGTCGCCAGGCTCGCTTCCACGCCGGCCGTCGCATGGCCGTAGGAGACGAAGTCCGCGCCTGAGCCGCCGTCGAACACGTCGGCGCCCAGGCCGCCCTCCAGCACGTCGTCGCCGGCGCCGCCGTCGATGGTGTCGTCTCCGGCCCCGCCCTTGATGGTGTTGGCGAGGTCGCTGCCGATCAGCACGTCATCGAACGACGAACCGATCAGCTTCTCGATGGAGACCAGCGTGTCGCCGGCCGCGTCCCCGGCCCAGCCGACTCCGGCCCCGAGGTCCACCGCGACGCCCGCCCCGGCCCCGGCATAGGAGGCGGTGTCGGTGTTGGTGCCACCGTCCAGGACGTCGGCCCCGGCCCCGCCCTCCAGCACATCGGCGCCCGCCCAGCCGGTCAGCGTGTTGTCCAGCAGGCTGCCGGTGAGGGTATCGCCATGGCTCGAGCCGATGACGTTTTCCACGTCGATCACCCGGTCACCCTCGGCATCGCCGCCCTGTCCGTCACCGGTCGCCAGATTGACCGTGACGCCCTCGGACGATTCCCGATAGGTCACGGTGTCGGCGCCGTCGCCGCCGGCCAGGACATCCGCTCCGCCAAGACCGGTCAGGGTGTTGGCCCCGGCATCGCCCAGCAGGATGTCCTCGAACGCCGAACCGCGCAGGTTCTCGATGGAGGTCAACTGGTCGCCCGCCGCGTCGCCGCCCTGGGTCAGTCCGCTGTCCAGGTTCACCCACACCCCGGCGGCCGAGGAGTCATAGGCCGCGGTGTCGCTGCCGGCCCCGCCAATCAGGGTGTCGGCGCCCTCCCGGCCTTCCAGCCAGTCGTCGCCGGTCCCACCGTCCAGGACGTTGACCGCTTCGTCGCCGCCCAGATAGTCATTGTGATCGCTGCCGATGAGATTCTGGATCTCGTACAGCAGGTCCGTTACATCGACACAGAGGGGACCCTGCACGGTCCGGATGGAGACGCGCACGGCCTGCATGTTGCGATAGCTGACGGTGTTGTTTCCGGCCCCGCCATGGATGCTGTCGCCCCCGCGACTGCCATAGATGATGTCGTCGCCGCCGCGGCCCCAGATCACGTTGGCCTTGTCGTCACCCCCCAGCACGTCGCCGAAGTCCGAGCCGATCAGGTTCTCGACGTTGGCGACGTCGTTCAGCGTGATCGTCACGGCATCGGCTGGCTCGAAGGACAGGGTGTCCGTTCCGCCGCCGCCGTTGACCCGGTACCCGGGCCTGTCCAGGATGATGGTGTCGTTATCAGGACCGCCGATCACGCCTTCGATGCCAACGTACCGGTCGCCCAGCGCTCCCTCGCGGCCCTCTTTCAAGTGAAGGTCGATCGTACAGGGAATCTGGATGTTCTCATAGCTGACGGTGTCGTCGCCGGCGCCGCCGTCGATGACCTCGGGGTCGGGGGTGGCGTAGATCACGTCGTTCACCGCCGTGACGGTGATCGCCGCCACCGCCGAGACCTCCCCTCCGGCCCCGTCGCTGATGGTGTAGGTGAACCCGGCCTCGCCGGCGAAGCCATGCTGGGGCGTGAACACGACGTTCCCGTCCGCGTTGAGGAACACCGTGCCGTTGAGGGCCAGGCCGACGGACGACACCGTCAGCGTGTCGCCGTCCACGTCGTTGTCGTTGGCCAACAGATCGGCGGCGGGGATGATGATCCGCTGGTTCTCGAGGATGTCCGCCGCATCGTCCCTGGCCACCGGCGCGTCGTTGACCGCGGCCAGGCTCACCGTCACCGTCTGGGTGGCCACGCCGCCGCGGCCGTCGTCGATGGTGTAGTCGAAGGTCACGTCGCCGTTGACGTTGACGTTGGCATCGGGGGTGAACACGATCTGCCCGTCCACCAGCGTCACCGTGCCGCCCATCGCATTGCCGACCGCCGTCACCGTCAGGGCGTCGCCGTCGTCGTCGATGTCGTTGGCCAGCAGATGGGCGGGGTCGAGGATCAGCGGCACGTCCTCGGTGCCGGCCACGAAGTCGGCATGGGCCACCGGGTCGGTATTGGTGCCGATCACCGTGATGGCGGCGGTGGCCTCGCTGGAGGCGCCGTGCTCGTCGGTGACCCGGTAGGTGAAGGTGAGCAGGTAGGGCTCGTCGCGCTTCAGGAACTTGAAGTCGCTGCCGGCGGTGAAGCTGAAGGTACCGTCGCCGTTGTTGACCACGCTGCCCTTGCCCGGCGGGTCCACCACCTCGAAGCCCAGCACCGCGCCGTGGTCGACGTCGAAGGCCTCGAAGGCGAAGGTGGCGGGCGGGTCGCTGTCCAGAAGCTGCTGGATCACCCCGGTGGCCACCGGAGCGTCGTTGCGCCCCTCCACCGTCAGGGTCAGGGACTGCTTGACCAGGGCCGTACCGTCGAACACGTCATAGGAAAAGACCAGCGTCTCCGTCTCTCCCTCCGCCAGGCTGGTGAACTGGGCGGGGTCGAGGCCGAACGTGGCGCCGTCCTGGGTGAACAGCGCCTCCGTCCCCGAGGTCTGGCTGAGGTTCAGCACCGACAGGGCGTCGCCGTCGAAGTCCGAGGCTCCGGTCAGGAGGTTCATGGTGAAGGGCTGGGGCGCGTCCTCGTCGGTCGCGTCGGCCAGGGGGCCGCGCAGAATCGCCTCGTTGTTGGTGCCGTCCAGGTGGATGACCCGATCACCGAACCGGAGGTGCTCGATGCTGGTCATGGTCGCCGAGTCCGAGCCCGCCGTCGCCGTCCAGCCGCCGTCCGTCCGCTGGATGGCGTAGTCGAAGTAGCTGCCGGACAGCACCGCCGTGTCGTTGCCGTCGCCGCCATTCAGAGAGTCGCTCCCGCCGCCGCCGGCCAGGGTGTCGTCACCCGCGCCGCCCGACAGAGTGTTGGTGCCGGCATCGCCCGTCAGGACATCGGCGAACGCCGATCCGGTCAGGGTCTCGATGGACGTCAGCCGGTCGCCCTCGGCATCGCCACCCTGGGCGGTGCCCGCCGCCAGGTCGACCACGACACCCGCACTCGAGCCGGCATAGCTCGCCGTGTCGCTCCCCGCCCCGCCATCGAGGGTATCGGCGCCGGCCCCGCCCGTCAGCGTGTTGGCTCCGGCATCACCCGTCAGCGTATCGGCGAAGGACGACCCGGTCAGGTTCTCGATGGAGACCAGCCGGTCGCCCGTCGCATCGCCACCCTGGGCGGTTCCCGCCGCAAGGTTGACCGCGACACCCGCGCTCGAGCCGGCATAGCTCGCCGTGTCGTCGCCCGTGCCGCCGTCGAGGGTATCGGCCCCGGCGCCACCATTCAGCGTATCGTCGCCGGCCCCGCCCGACAGGAGGTTGGCCCCGGCATCGCCCGTCAGGGTATCGGCGAAGGCCGAGCCGATCAGGTTTTCGATCCCGCTCAGCCGGTCGCCCTCGGCGTCTCCACCGGAGCCGACGCCGGTCGCCAGACTGACCGCGACGCCCGCGCCCGAGCCGGCGTAGCTCGCCGTATCGTTGCCCGTACCACCGTCGAGGGTGTCCGCTCCCGCGCCGCCGATCAGGGTGTCGTTCCCGCCGCCGCCCGACAGGGTGTCGTTCCCGCCGTCGCCACCCAGAGTGTTGTCGGCGCCATTGCCGCCGATGACGTCGGCGGCCTCACCGCCGAAAATGTTCTCGATTCCGCTCAGGATGTCCTTGGACTTGCCGGGACCGTTGACATGGGCCTCCCCATGATCGCGCAGAGTCACGTTGATCGCGGTGGTCCCGGTGTAGTCCACCGTATCGGTGCCATCCCCTCCATCGATCCGATTGCCGTCCGGCGAGTCGACCACGAGCAGGTCATCGCCCGAGCCACTGCGCAACCGGTTATGATCGCCGGTGGAGACGAGGGTGTCATTCCCGGCCCCGCCCCTCATGTTGACGTGATCACCGGTGGAGACGAGGGAATCATTCCCGGCCCCGCCCCTCATGTTGACGTGATCACCGGTAGAGACGAGGGAATCATCCCCGGTCCCGCCACTCAGCTTGACGTGATCGCCGGCGGAACTCAGCGAGTCATTGCCGGCCAGACCATTGACCTGCACGTGGTCGCGTGCGGTGACGATAGTGTCAGGTCCTGACGTTCCCGTCACTTTCGACTTTGGTTTGGTCTCCTTCTCTGGGGCGTTGTCCTTCTTTGACCCAGATTCCACCTTTTTCCCGCCACCGCTGGCGCTACCATCTGGAGAAAAGAACGGAGTCCGGGCGTCACGCATGATGAAGGACATTCTACCCCCCGTTTTTCAACGCGCACGTCAAAGCGCTTTCTGCGCGTATGGTTACGTATTCAAGCCAGAATGACCTAGCTTTACGGTCCGGCCCGCCATGGTCCCCGGCCACCGGAACGGGGGGATTATATTTCCGTGGGCAATGAAGTTGTCAAGATTGATTCTTGGACATCCAACAGGGTACGATCCATCCCGGCGAGGGCGGTGTGAAGGCTCGGACAGATTGGGAAGCCCACGACCAATAGGAACTGCCGTGGAGCGTCGCATGTCATAAACGTGCGATTACAGCAACACTCTCCAAGAGAGTGCCAAATCCACGGATGGCGATGCCTCTCCTGACACCGGCCTGATCAGTCTTGGGTTGGTCGCCCAGCATATGGACATACCGGCGGATGTGTCGCAGATTCACCACGCCCATGGAGTGTCGGGGCGGGTCGTTCTTCGTGCTCGCCAAGGTGGCGGAGGACAAGGTGCTGGTGCTGAAGGCGCTCTTCCGCCAGCCCGTGACGCTGTTGCGCGAGGACTTCGAGGAACATTGGTCGGGGCGGCTTATTCGTAACTTCTCAATGATCCGTGGCGCGCCGGCCAGAAGCGGACAAGGCAGGGCTACGCCGGGGCTGGCGCGAGTGGCGCGCGTCGGAGTTCTTCGGTGCGGCAGTTCTTCGGTGCGGCATTTGATGATGTCGGCGAGAGGAGAAACGGTTCCAGGGGTGATGCCGAAGCGATCACCGAGGTAATCCCAGAAGGCAATGCTTCTATTACCCAAAATCCGGCAGTTACACTTGGGGCGGCAGCCTCGAGCGGGCGCGGGCGGTAGCCCGCCATTCACCCTTCGGGAGAGCCGAGAGTTGCTGCAACACATTGATTGGCATTGAAAAATTGATTCCAACGGCCGAATTCAGGTTTATTCAATTGCCGTCCGGGGCGCTCCCATTCGGGAAATCCGGACTGGTCAAAGGCTCCGGCATGCGCTAACACTCCGTTCGGGTCCGTTCGAGTCCGTCCGATCGGCGGGCGACTCGGGAGATGATCGAGGGAAAGACTTCGGAAATGGTCGCACTGCGTTGTCTGGTGACGGGGGGAGCCGGGTTCATCGGCAGTCATCTGGTGGAGCGCCTGCTCCACGACGGCCACACGGTGGTGGTCATCGACGACCACTCGACCGGCCGACCCCAGAACCTGGCCCACCTGAGCCATATGGCCAGGGAGGGGCGTCTGGTGGTCCACCACGCCGACATCGCCGACGCGGCGCGCATCGCCCCCATGTTCACCGGCGTTGACTGGGTCTTCCACCTGGCTGCCCTGGCCGACATCGTGCCCTCGATCCAGCGGCCCCACGAGTACCACCACGCCAACGTGGATGGCACCATGAGCGTGCTGGAGGCGGCGCGGGCGGCCGGGGTGCGGCGGTTCGTCTATTCGGCCTCGTCGTCGTGCTACGGCATCCCCGACGACTACCCGACGCCCGAGACCGCCCCGGCCCGGCCCATGTACCCTTATGCCCTGACCAAGTACGTGGGCGAGCAGTACGTGATGCACTGGGCCGGCACCTATGGCCTGCCGGCGGTGTCGCTACGCTTCTTCAACGTCTATGGGCCGCGCTCGCGGACCTCGGGCACCTATGGCGCCGTGTTCGGGGTGTTCCTGGCGCAGAAGCTGGCGGGCGAGCCCTTCACCATCGTCGGCGACGGCACCCAGACCCGCGACTTCACCTACGTCACCGACATCGTCGCGGCCCTGGTGGCTGCCGCCGCCTCGGACCTCAAGGGCGAGATCATGAACGTGGGCTCGGGCGGCACCGTCAGCGTCAACCGCCTGGCCGAGCTTCTGGGCGGCCCCCGGGTCCACATCCCGAAGCGCCCGGGCGAGCCCGACTGCACCTTCGCCGACACGGCGCGCATCAGCCGCCTCCTGGGCTGGACGCCCAGGGTTTCCTTCGAGGAGGGGGTGGCGGCGATGCTCCAGGCCATCGACTACTGGCGCGAGGCGCCGGTGTGGCGTGCCGACTCCATCGCGGAGGCCACCGCCGACTGGTTCAGGTACCTCGGAAAGGACGACGATGCCAAACGTTGATCCCATCGCCGATAGCGCGGCGGCGGAGAAGTCCCCGGCCCGCGCCAAGATTCGCTCCGTCGAGGAACTGGGCCTGATCGTCGCCCGCCTGCGCGCGGCGGGGGAGACGGTGGTCCTGTGCCATGGCGTGTTCGACCTGCTCCACCTTGGGCACGTCAAGCACCTGGAGGCCGCCCGCCGCGAGGGAACGGTGCTGGTGGTGACGGTCACCGCCGATCCCTTCGTCAACAAGGGGCCGGGCCGGCCGGTGTTCTCCGAGGCCATCCGCGCCGAGATGCTGGCCAATCTGGAATACGTGGACTGGGTGGCGGTCAACCGCTCGGCGACAGCGGTCGAGGCCCTGCTGACCGTCCGTCCCGATGTCTACGTCAAGGGCTCGGACTACGCCGACGCCGGGGCCGACGTCACCGGCAAGATCCTGGACGAGCGCAACGCCGTCGAGGAGGGGGGAGGGCGGCTGGTGTTCACCGACGAGATCACCTTCTCGTCCTCGACGCTGATCAACCGCTATTTCGATGTCTACGACCCGCCGCTCAACGCCTATCTGACCAAGCTGCGCGATCGCGACGTGCTGGGCGACATCATGAAGCTGATCGACGGACTGAAGGACCTCAAGGTCCTGTTCGTCGGCGAGACCATCATCGACGAGTACCAGTACGTGGTTCCCCTCGGCAAGTCGCCGAAGGAAAACATGATCGCCACCCTCTATCAGGACCGCGAAGTCTTCGCCGGCGGCGTCATCGCCGCCGCCAACCATGCCGCCTCGTTCTGCAAGGAGGTGGAGGTGGTCACCTGCCTCGGCACCGTGGACTCCCACGAGGACCTGGTGCGGGCGAGCCTCAAGCCCAACGTCCGCCTGACCGAGTTCCGCCGCCAGGGCAAGCCCACCGTGTGCAAGACCCGCTTCATCGAAAGCGGCTATCTGCGCAAGCTGTTCGAAGTCTACCACATGGACGACACCCCCCTCGACGGCTGGGAGGCCCGGACCCTGCAGCGGCTGATCGAGGGCAGCGGCCGCTCCTACGACGTGGTGGTGGTGACCGACTTCGGCCATGGCCTGATCGGTCCGGACATCGTCGACACCCTGGTGAAGAACGCCGGCTTCCTGGCCGTCAACGCCCAGAGCAACAGCGGCAATCTGGGCTTCAACCTGATCACCAAGTACCCTCACGCCGACTACGTGTGCATCGACACGCCCGAGGCGCGGCTCGCCACCTCCGACCGCCACGGCGACGTCGGCGAGATCGCCGGCACCAAGCTGCCCGGCATGCTGACCTGCGACCACGTCATCGTCACCCACGGCCGCAACGGCTGCGTCACCTATGGGCGCGGCGAGGGGGTGAGCCTCATCCCCGCCTTCACCAAGACCGTGGTCGACACCGTGGGCGCCGGGGACGCCTTCTTCGCCATCACCGCGCCGCTGGTAGCCTCCGGCGCGCCGATGGAATACGCGGGCTTCATCGGCAATGCCGTGGGCGCCGTCAAGGTCGGCATCGTCGGCCATCGCCAGTCGGTGGAAAAGGTGCCGCTGATCAAGTACATCACCACTCTGCTCAAGTGAGAGCCTGAAAATGTATCGGCACCACGACCATAAAAAGCCCTCTCCCCCCTCTTCCGGGGGGAGAGGGTTGGGTGAGGGGGGGGAGAGGCCCCAGGGACCTTGCCGGTTGCCCCACCCCCTCACCCCGGCCCTCTCCCCCTCGAGGGGGAGAGGGAGTCCAGGTTCCGAATACGTTTTCAGGCTCTGAGTGGCCGAACAATTGACGGAGAGACGACATGGCGCGGAAATGGCACGTTCTGGTGACCGGGGGGGCTGGCTACGTTGGCAGCGTGCTGGTGCCGAAGCTGCTGAACGCCGGGCACCGGGTGACGGTGCTCGACCTTTACATGTACGGCTGGGACGTGTTCGACGCCATCCGCCCCCATCCCGGCCTGACGGAGGTCAAGGGCGACCTTCGGGACGGCGCGGCGGTGGAGCGGGCGCTGACCGGCTGCGACGCGGTGATCCATCTCGCCTGCATCTCCAACGATCCCTCCTATGACCTGGACCCGGGACTCGGCAAGTCCATCAACTACGATGCCTTCCGGCCGCTGGTGCGCGCCGCCAAGAAGGCAGGCGCCAAGCGGTTCATCTACGCCTCGTCGTCGTCGGTCTATGGGATCAAGGACGATCCCGAGGTGCACGAGGACCTGCCCCTCGAGCCCCTCACCGACTATTCCAAGTTCAAGGTGCTGTGCGAGGAGGAACTGGAGGCCGAGCGCGCGCCTGGCTTCGTCACCTGCACCATCCGGCCATCCACGGTGTGCGGCTATGGCCCGCGGCAGCGGCTCGACGTCATCGTCAACATCCTGACCAACCACGCGGTCAACAACGGCCGCATGAAGGTGTTCGGCGGCGGCCAGAAGCGGCCCAACATCCACATCCAGGACATGGTGGACCTGTATCTGTTCCTCCTCGATCAGCCCGACGCGAAGATCGACGGCAAGATCTACAACGCCGGCTATGAGAACCACACGCTTCTCCAGCTCGCCGAGATCGTCAAGGGCGTGGTCGGCGGCGACATCCCGGTGGACATCGAGCCCACCAACGACAATCGCTCCTACCACGTGTCGTCGGAGAAGATGCGCAAGGAACTGGGCTTCGAGCCCCACTACACCATCGAAGACGCGGTGCGCGAGCTGGTGGAGGCGTTCAAGGCCGGCAAGCTGCCCAACTCCATGACCGATCCTCGCTACTACAACATCAAGCTGATGCAGCAGATCAAGATGACGTGAGAGGGTGACAATGTATCGATTCGGGAACGATGCGGGGCTACCGCCCCGGTCCCCGTTTGGGGCTATGCCCCAAACCCCCTTCATTGGTATTAATGAAATCAAAGGGGGTCCGGGGCATAGCCCCGGGCGGGGTCGGGGCGGCAGCCCCGCGATCACGCTCCTGTGTCGAAACATTTTCAGGCTCTGAGGACGGGAGGGCCGTGACCCGCGTCGGACTGGACCTCGACAACACCATCGTCGGCTACGACCATCTCTTCGTCGAGGTGGCGGCCGAGAGGGGCTGGCTCGACGGTCCGGTCGGCGACAAGCGGCGGGTCCGCGACGCCGTCCGCCGCCGCCACGACGGCGAGACTCTCTGGCAGGAGGTGCAGGCCGAGGTCTATGCCTACCGCATGGACCGGGCGGTGCCGATGGCGGGGGTGGGCGACTTCCTCGATCGCTGCCGGGAGCGGGGCGTCCCGGTGTTCGTCGTCAGCCACAAGACCGTCCACGCCGCCCGCGATCCCGGCCGGGTGGACCTGCGCCGCCAGGCCATGGCGTGGATGGAAGCGCGGGGGTGGTTCGCCGGCGCGGCTCCGGTTCTCGATCCCGCCCGCGTGTTCTTCGAGGCGACCCGCGAGGCCAAGGTGGACCGCATCGCCGGTCTCGACCTGACCCACTTCGTCGATGACCTGGAGGAGGTGTTCCGGGTCGGGCACTTCCCCCGACCGGTGGCGCGCATCCTGTTCGCGCCGGGGGAGGACGGCCGGCCCGGCGACTGGCGGGTGGCGCGCTCGTGGGACGAGGTCTCGCGGGCGGTGTTCGGCCCTGGGAGCGAGGAAACCCGATGATGCACGATGCCGCCCAGCTCGCCGTCAACCTCGCCACCCACATGCTGGGAGCGCCGCCGGACCGGGTGGAGCCGGGCGGCAGCGGCGGCAACAACCGGCTGTGGAAGGTGATCGCCGGCTCGGATACCTTCGCCCTCAAGACCTATCCGCGGCAGGCGGCCGATCCCCGCGACCGCGTCGGCGCCGAGTACGCGGCCCTGTCCTTCCTCACCCGCAACGGCATCCTGGACGTGCCCCGGCCGCTGGCCGTCGATGTCGCCGCCGGCTGCGCCCTGTACCAGTGGATCGACGGCGTGCGGCTGACCGCGCCGAGCCGCGACGACGTGGACGCGCTGGTGGGGTTCCTCTACCGCGTGCAGTGGCTGCGCGACGCCGAGGGCGCCGATGGCCTGGCGCCGGCGTCGGCCGCCTGTCCCTCGGCCGCCGCGGCGGTCAACCAGGCGGAGCAGCGGCTGAACCGCCTCAAGGACGTCATGGGGGCGCCGGAGCTTGCCGCCTTCATCGCCCACGACCTGGAGCCCACCCTGGAGGCCGTCGCCACCCACGCCTGGGAGGGCTACGATGCCGCAGGTCTCTCCTTCGACGCCGATCTGGAGCGCGCCGACCAGTGGCTGAGCCCATCCGACTTCGGCTTTCACAACGTGCTGAAGCGGCCGAACGGCTCGCTCGCCTTTCTCGACTTCGAGTACTTCGGCTGGGACGACCCGGTGAAGGCGGTGGCCGACGTCATCCTGCATCCGGGGATGAACCTGGACACCGCCTCCGCCCATCGCTTCTTCGACGGCGCCGGCACCATCATCGACCCTGAGCGCTGGGAGCACTTCCAGGTGCGGTTTCGGTTTTTGTATCCGCTATATGTGGTAATCTGGTCCATGATCATGCTGAACGAATTCCTGCCGGAGCGGTGGGAGCGTCGGGTGCTGGCCGGCGGGGTGGACACTCATGCCGCCGCCACCGCCCGCCAGCTCGCCCGGGCGCGGGCCATGTTGTCGAGGGTGACGGGGGGAGAGAATGACTGCGGCATCGCTTTCGCGTGATATCGGCGCCGCGACGCCACTGGATGAGCGCTCGCTGCACCTGCGCCGGCTGGCGGCCAAGGCGCTGCTGGGAGGAGGGCGCGGCCATCTTCCCTCCGCCATGTCGCTGATCGAGATCCTGCGGGTGCTCTACGACGACGTGATGCGCTATCGCCCCGCCGAGCCGGGCTGGCCGGAGCGGGATCGCTGCATCCTGTCCAAGGGCCACGGCTGCCTCGCCCTCTATGCCATCCTGGCCGACCGGGGCTTCTTCCCCGAGGCGGTGCTGCCCACCTCGTGCCGTGCCGGCAGCATCCTGGGCGGCCACCCGGAGCGCGGCAAGGTGCCGGGGGTGGAGGCCTCCACCGGGGCCCTGGGCCACGGCCTGGCCATCGGCATCGGCCAGGCGCTGGCCGCCCGCATGGCCGGACGCGACAGCCGGGTGTTCGTGATCCTCGGCGACGGCGAGATCGGCGAGGGCTCGGTGTGGGAAGGGGCGCTGTCCGCCGCCATGCATCGCCTGGGCTCCCTGACGGTGCTCATCGACTACAACAAGATGCAGTCCTATGGCCGCGTCGCCGACGTCTGCGACCTGGAGCCGCTGGCCGACAAGTGGCTCAGCTTCGGCTTCGACGTGCGCGAGGTCGATGGCCACGACGTCGCCGCCCTGCGGCGGACCTTCGCCGGCCTCGACCCCGCCGGCGGGCGACCGCACTGCGTCATCTGCCACACGGTGAAGGGCAAGGGCATCCCCGCCGCCGAGATGAATGCCTCGTGGCACCACAAGAGCAACCTGAAGCCGGCCGAAATCGCCGTCATCACCGATGCGCTGGGAGACATCCCATGAGAAAGGTCTGTCTCGACATGGTGCACGCCCTGGCCCGCGAGGACCAGCGGATCGTGTTCATCGGCTCCGATCTTGGCGACGGCACCCTGAAGGCCATGAAGAAGGAGTTCCCCGACCGCTTCTTCATGGAGGGCATCTCCGAGCAGAACATCGTCGGCATGGCCGCCGGCATGGCCATGGACGGCTTCATCCCCTACGTCAACACCATCTCCACCTTCCTGACCCGCCGGGCGCTGGAGCAGGTGGCGGTGGACCTGTGTCTGCACCGTCTGCCGGTGCGCCTCATCGGCAACGGCGGCGGCATGGTGTACGCGCCCCTCGGGCCGACTCACCTGGCCACCGAGGACATGGCCCTGCTGCGCGCCCTGCCCAACATGGCGGTGCTGGCCCCGGTGGACGCCGAGCAGATGCGCCGCCTGATGCCAAAGACCGTGGACTGGCCCGGCCCCCTGTACATCCGCCTGGCCAAGGGCGGAGACCCCATCGTCAGCCGCCCCACCGACCCGGTGGACATCGGCCGCGCCATCCTGATGCGCGAGCCGGGACGGGCGGCCATCATCGCCACCGGCCCGATGGTCGGCCGGGCGCTGGCGGCGGCCGACCAGCTTGGCGAGCCGTGCGGGGTGCTGGACTGCTTCTCGGTCAAGCCGCTGGACGAGGCGGCGGTGCTGGATCTGGGTCGCCGCGTCACGGTGCTGGTGACCGTCGAGGAACACACCCGCATCGGCGGACTGGGCAGCGCGGTGCTGGAGACCCTCTCCGACCACCTGGACGGACCGATGCCGCGGGTCATCCGCCTCGGCCTCCCCGACGCCTTCCCCGACGACTACGGCTCCCAGGACGAGCACCTGGCAAAACATGGCATGGACGTGGAGGGCATCGTCGCCGCCGTGCGGAGGGGATTGGGAAGTAAGTAAGAAAGTAAGTAAGTAAGAAAGTAATCAAGCAAGGAAGATGCAACACGGATGAACACGGATGTGCACGGATGAACACGGATGAAGGTCATCATTGATCCTCATCTCGACGATTTGACGGGAAGGATTATTGGAGCGGCCTTCACCGTGTCGAATACCCTTGGGCATGGGTTCCTTGAGTCCGTCTATAAGAATGCCCTTGTCGAGGAGCTATTGAACGGCGGGATGCGTGTTGCAAAAGAGAAAGCGTTTAGGATAACTTATCGTGAAAAGGATGTTGGCTTGTACGTTGCTGATCTTGTTGTTGAGGATGCCGTAATTATCGAGTTGAAAGCAATTGATGCGCTATCGAGCGCCCATAGGGCGCAACTATTGAATTATTTGAGTGCCAGTGGATTGCCGGTAGGTCTACTGATGAACTTTGGTCGGCCGCGTCTCGAAGTCCGGCGGGTCATTCGGTGACATCCGTGTTCATCTCTTTTTATCCGTGTTCATCCGTGTTGCTCAACGGAGGAACGAACGAAACGATTTCTATCGGCAGTCAAACAGTTTGACGCTTCTAACGGGGACAAGACCGAGATGGCCTGGAAGGTACGTTACTCATATCTGCCGCAGCAGTTCGCCGATCCCTCGGAGATTTTCGAGGAGTTGAAACGGCTGGTGCCCACCGGCGACTTCACCCTCGGCGCGCCCGTCGCCGAGTTCGAGCGTCGCTTCGCCAGGCTGATTGGCGTCAGGCACGCCATCGGCGTCAACTCCGGCACCGATGCCCTGAAGCTGCCCCTGAAGGCGCTTGGCATCGGCCATGGCGACGAGGTGATCACCGCCGCCAACACCTTCATCGCCACCGTCGGGGCCATCGCCGAGACCGGGGCGCGGCCGGTGCTGGTGGACTGCGACGACACCTTCTGCATGGACGTGGGCCAGGTGGAGGCCGCCATCACCCCCCGTACCAAGGCCATCATGCCGGTGCAGTTCACCGGCGAGATGACCGACATGCCGCGTCTGATGGACATCGCCGCACGCCATGGCCTGCCGGTGGTGGAGGACGCCTGCCAGGCCATCCTGGCCGAGCACGAGGGCCGGCGCGGGGGAACCTGGGGCATCGCCGCCGGCTTCTCGCTGCATCCCCTGAAGAATCTCAACGTGTGGGGCGACGCCGGCATTATCGTCACCGACGACGACGCCCTGGACGAACGGCTGCGGCTCATCCGCAACCATGGCCTCAGGAATCGGGACGAGATCGCGGTTCTCGGCTGCAACTCGCGGCTCGACTCGGTGCAGGCGGTGGTGGGCAACTGGCTGATCGGCCAGACGGAGGACATCACCGCACGGCGCATCGCCAACGGCGCCTTCTACGACCAGGCCTTTTCCGCCATCCCGGGCCTGCGGGTGCCGCCGCGCCGGGCCAACGTCAAGCGGGTGTTCCACCTCTACATGGTGTTCGCCGAGCACCGCGACGACCTGTTCCGCCATTGCCTGGACCATGGCATCGAGGCCAAGGTCCACTACCCGATCCCTCTCTACCAGCAGGAGGGCCTGAAGCCGCTGGGCTACCCGGCCGGCACGTTCCCGGTGACCGATCGCCACGCCACCCAGGTCATCAGCTTCCCCGTGGACCAGCACATCAGCCGGGCCGAGCAGGAACTGGTGGTGGAGACCGTGCGCGCCTTCTACGCCGGCCGGTGAGGAGCACCGCCATGAGCCGTCCGGTTCCCTTCGTCAACTTCCCCGCCCAGTTCGCCGAGGAGCGCGACGAGATCATGGCCGCCGTCGAGGGGGTGTTCGCGCGCGGCGAATTCGTCGGCGGTCCGGACGTCGCCCTGCTGGAGTCGGAGCTGGCCGCCGCCATCGCCGTTCCGCACGTGGTGGCGGTGAACTCGGGCACCGACGCGCTGATCCTCGGCATGCGGGCTCTCGGCCTGGGGCCGGGGGACGAGGTCATCACGCCACCCAACTCGTTCGTCGCCTCCACCTCGGCCATCGTCGCCGTGGGAGCGACGCCGGTGTTCGCCGACGTCCTGCCCGACCAGACCATCGACCCCGAGCGGGTGGCGGCGGCGATCACCCCCCGGACCAGGGCGGTGATGGTCGTCCACCTGACGGGCCGCATCGCCGACATGGATGCCATCGGCGCCGTCGCCCGCCGTCATGGCCTGTTCGTCATCGAGGACGCGGCCCAGTCCATGGGCTCGCGCTATCGCGACCGCATGAGCGGCGCCTTCGGCGACATCGGCTGCTTCTCCGCCCACCCCCTCAAGAACCTGAACGCCGCCGGGGATGCCGGGTTCATCACCACCCCTCACGACCAGGTGGCGGAGAAGGCGCGGCTCTACCGCACCATCGGCCTCAAGGATCGCAACACGGTGGTGGAGTGGGGGACCGTGTCGCGGCTCGACACGCTGCAGGCGGCGATTCTGCGCCTGCGCCTGCGCCGGCTGCCGTCGGTGATCGAGCGGCGGCGGCGCAACGCCGCCCTGTACCGGGCGCGGCTCGATCCCGCCCACGTGTTCGCCCCGCCCTGCCTTGACCACGAGTTCAACACCTTCCACACCTTCGTGGTCCAGGTGGAGCGGCGGGACGATCTCCAGCGCTTCCTCACCGGCCGGGGCATCGGCACCGGCGTCCACTATCCGGTGCCCATCCATCTTCAGCCGGTGGCGCGGGCGCTTGGCCATGGTCCCGGCAGTTTTCCGGTGACCGAGGCCCAGGCCGGGCGTATCCTCTCCCTGCCCATCCACCAGTTCCTGGACGAGGACGACATCGCCACCGTATGCGATGCCATTGCCGCTTTTCACGCGACCGGGACGGAAGGTTGAGAGTCATGGCAACGTTGTACAGCTCGCTCAAATTCCTGAGGTTCACCGACCGCCTGCAGGCCCTGAAGGAGCGGCGGATGGCGGCGCCGGTGCACATCCGCATCAAGCCCACCAACCGCTGCAATCACAATTGCTGGTACTGCGCCTATCGCATGGAGGGACTGAAGCTCGGCGAGGACATGGAGGAGAGCGACCAGATCCCAGAGGCCAAGATGATGGAGATCGTGGACGACATCGTCGCCATGGGGGTGAAGGCCGTGACCTTCTCCGGCGGCGGCGAGCCCATGCTCTACAAGCCGCTGCCCGAGGTCATCGACCGCCTGGCCGCCGGCGGCGTCCGGGTGGCGGCCCTGTCCAACGGCTCGAACCTGCAGGGCCGCATGGCCGATGCCTTCGCCACCCACGGAACCTGGGTGCGGGTGTCGGTGGACGCCTGGGACGACGCCAGCTACACCGCCTCGCGCGGGGCGCCGGCGGGCGGCTTCACCCGGCTGATCGACAACCTGCGGGTCTTCACCGCCCGCCGCTCCAGGTGCGTGCTCGGCATCAGCTTCATCGTCACCAAGGAAAACCACGAGCACCTGTTCGACGTCTGCCGCCTGTTCAAGGACGTGGGCGTCAATCACGTCAAGCTGTCGGCGGCGGTTGTCGCCAACGACGTCCAGGCCAACAACGCCTACCACGACGCCATCATGGCCCGCGCCAGCGAGCAGGTGGCCCGCGCCCGCGCCCTGGCCGACTCCGGGTTCACGGTCCTCGACCACTACCATACGCTCGGCGAGCGGTTCGAGAAGGACTACACCCTCTGTCCCTACCTCATGTTCCTGACGGTGATCGGCGCCGATCTTCGGGTCTACACCTGCCAGGACAAGGCCTATACGGAGGACGGCATCCTGGGCTCCATCGCCGACCGCTCGTTCAGGGAGTTCTGGTTCTCCGAGGAGAACCGCGCGCGGATCTACGGCTTCGATCCGTCCAAGCTGTGCGGCCACCACTGCGTGACCCACACCAAGAACCTGGCGGTGCACGACTACCTGGCGGTGGATGACGAGCACGGCCTGTTCGTGTGATACGGTTTCCGCTTCCAAAGCGAATATGAGTGTGTGGATGCCTGCCGGAGCGGTGACTCCGCCGTCAGGGCGTGTAGCGATAGGCCGGGAAGTAGGGACTGGTCTCATCCCAGGACAGTCCCAGACTGGCCCAGTGGCGCTCGCTCAGCGTCCGATAGGCGTCGCGGTCGTGCAGATGGCGTCCCGTGTAGTAGGGCTCGCGAAACCGCGAGAAACCGCCCTTGAAGAACATCAGGGTCGGCGAGCCGCCGCCGAGATGCAGCCACTCGTACCCAAGGTCGTGCCCCCAGCAGGCCACCTGATAGAACAGGAAATGATTGGGGTGCAGGGTCAGGTTGGCGGGGTGCGATGCTCCCAGGAAATAGTCCATGTACTTGCCGGAGACCAGAAACAGAGCGCCGGCCATGGCCTCGCCATCCATGCGGATGGTAAACGTCAGCAAGTTATCGCTCAGCTTTTCCGACAGGATTTTGAAGAAACCAGCGCGGAAATTGAGATATCCGACCTGGTTGTGCTTCTTCATCGTCCGCTGATAAAGATCGAAGAATGTGTCGATGGCCGTCGTATTGGGTTCCTGACACAGGACGAGGCCGCCATCCTGGGCTCGGCGGATATATCGGCGGTGGGTCGGCCGGCATTGGGCCAGGAGTTCGTCCTTGCCCTTGGTCAGGTCGAGAATCACGTTCATTTCGTGCAGGCGCACGTCGTCGATCAGTCCCTCGCAGTGTCGGTGGTTGGCCATATGGGGATGGAAGCGGATGAACTCGGACACCGCACCCAGGCTTCGCGCATGGTCGTCGAATGCGGCGCGAAACCGCGCGAGGAGTGGGGCGGCACGGGCGTCGTCCGGGAGGTTGTGGACGAACCCTCCATAGCCGTAGGGGGTGATGATATCGACCTTGCCCGAGAGGCCCGCCGCCGCCTGCAGCGCCGGATCGATGGACCGGATGATGTAGGGATAGAGGACGACGTCGTCGCCGTCGCTGAAGACGAAGCACTCGCCCCGGCCGTCACCATAGGCCTCGAAGATCGAGGTGTAGCTCGGGTGATAGACGACGTTCGCCACGGGAAGCCGGTCGGCGTACCGGCGCCAGTCCTCGCTGCGATCGAGACTCAGGACGTCTATTCTGCTCATGGACCTCGGTCGGGTCTGGACTCAGGCGTTCCCGTCGCCACGCCATCCTTGATCAGACTATACCGGCCGCAGACCAGGGCATCAATTCCGGAAGCGTAGAAGGTGCGGATGGCGTCGGCGGGGGACTCGACGATCGGCTCCTCGGCCACGTTGAACGACGTGTTGAGGAGGATGGGAACGCCGGTGCGTTGCCCAAAAGCGGTGAGGAGATCGTGGAACAGCGGGTTCATGGACCGCTCCACCGTTTGCAGCCGTCCCGTTCCGTCGGCATGGACGACGGCGGGAATCAGGTGGCGGCGGTCGGCGCGGATGGGGAGGACCTTCTCCATGTAGGGTACGGCAAGGGGGCGGTCCACGGCGAACCACTCCCCGAGGCTCTCGGCCGGCACGGCGGGAGCGAAAGGCCGGAAGCCCTCACGGAACTTCACCGCGGCATTGATGCGGTCCTTCATGTGCGGATCGCGCGGGTCGGCCAGGATGGAGCGGGCACCGAGCGCCCGCTGTCCGAACTCCATCCGTCCCTGGAACCATGCGACGACCTTGCCCGCGGCCAGGAGGTCCGCAACCTCGCCCGGCACGTCGCCCAATACCCGGTAGCGCAGTTTGAATCGATCAAGGACGGCGCGGATGGCGTCGTCGGCATAGTCCCGTCCGAGGTAGGGCGACCTTTGAACGCGGCAGCGTCCGGGCGGTTCTTCCCGATGCGCCAGCCACAGGGCGGCGCCGATGCTGTTGCCGCTGTCGTCGGGGGCGAAGGGAATGAACACGTCGTCGAAGATGTCGGTCTGGGCCAACCTGCCGTTGAACAGCGAATTCATCATCACGCCGCCGGATAGGCAGGCCCGGCGGCAGCCGGTGGCGCGCGCCAGCCAGCGGACGGCGGTGAACAGATAGGTCTCGACCACCGCCTGCAACGCCGCCGCGATATCGAAGTGCCGCGGCTCCATGGGGGCCGATGCCGGCCGGGGTGGTCCCAAAAGCTCGGTGATGCGGGGGGCGAACAGCGATCGCGAGTCGAAATCGAAATGGGCGAAATAGCGGAGATCGAGTTCGAACCGGCCGTCCTCGTCATAGTTCAGCAGCCCACTCAGGGCGGCCTGGTAGCGGGCCGGATCGCCGTAGGCGGCGGCGCCCATCACCTTCCACTCGTCGAGATCCGGGCGAAAACCAAGGAACTGGGTCACCGCCGCGTAGAAACTGCCGATGGAGTGGGGGAAGGCGCTCTGGCGCAGGGTCGTAATGTCACCGCCCTGACCCCGTCCCCAGACGGTCGTGGTGCGCTCGCCATAGCCATCGCAGGAAAACAGGGCCGCGTCGTCGAACCCTGAAAGGTAGAAGGCATTCGCACAGTGAGCGAGATGGTGGGTCACGTGCACGAAGCGGGTGTCCGCTCCCTGTCCCGGCTCGGCGGCGAAGATCTGGTCGGTCGCCGTCAACTCTCCGCTCTCGAGCCGCGGCAGAAGCCGGTTGGCGCTGGTGTACAGCCGCGCTCCCGGGTACGCCGGCCACTCGGAGAAGCCGGCCCGGTAGCGTCCGGCGATGTTGATTCCCGGGTTCCAGCCGATGGCGAAGGCGTCCACGTCGGCCAGTGTCGCTCCGGTCCAGTCCAGGCAGGCATCGATCGCGCGTTCGGGGAAGTATTTGGAATACTTCCGCCGGTCAAGCCGTTCCTCGGCACAGCCGAACTCAAGGGAGCCGTCGACCACGATGGCGGCGGAGCTGGTGGTGCCGGTATTGTGGATGCCGACGATGATCACCGCGTCCTCACGCGGACACGGGCGAGAGGCGCCGCTCCGCCATCGCCTCGTGATACGACGCGATCAGCCGGCCGATTTCATGCTCCATCATGTGGCCGTCGCGATAGCGCCTGACGCGTTCGCGGGCAGCCTTGACGTCGTAGGCGCGAATTCTCTCCCCAGCCGTACGGATCTCGTGGCTGTAAAGGGTGATGCCGAGACCGTTGTCCTCGATCAGGGCCGCCATCCTCTCGTACTCCTTGTTGACAAGGATTGGAATGCCCGCTTCGATGTAGCCGAACAGCTTATTAGTCAACATATATTTGTTTTTTATCGGGGTCGCATTCGACTTGGAAAAGTCGATGTCGAACAGCAGCAGGCCGAAATCGAAGTCCGCGATCACCTGGGGAAGCACGTCGGGCGTTACCGGCGGGGAGGCGTGGAACAGGGATGTTCTCTGGGCGAGGTCATAATAATAACGGTAGTTTTGATCCTGGTAATCGGTCAGAAACATCGGATTGGCAATAATCTCGACGGCAATCCCCTGGTCAACAAGTTGTTCCATGGCCTCGCACAGGTACAGGGAATCGAAGTACCGGGGATTGAGGCTCCGGCGGCCCGGAACCTGGCCGGCCCAGACGACTTTCACCGGGCCGTCACCCCGGTCCGGTCGGGGCTCACTCGGCAGCCATTCCCTGATCGCGTAAGGCTGCATCTGCAGAACCCGGCGGAATCCGCCATGGAGGGTTCGCCAGGCTTCCGGAAAACCCTCGTCGAATTGATGAAGGACGACGTCGACTTCATGGCTGATGTAGCGCTCGCTCGCCCAGTCCAGGTCGGCGACGTCCTTTGTCATGTACTCATCGAGAACGTCGCGAAGAAGAAACACGGACGTGATATCGTTGAATTCACACACGGAGATCGCGTCGCCTTTCGCTTCGTCGATCAGGCGCCCCAGGAAGTAGTAATGCATCGCGCACTGCACATGGAAAATGTGCGGTGTCAGGGTCTGCACCAGCCCCTTCAGTATCAGCGGCATGAAAGGTATCTCGATCACGCCGTCGAAACAGCGGTCGAACAACGGACGCAAAGTCTCCGGCAGGACCTCGAGGCAGATGAGGTAGGTCTTGCGGCCGCGCCCACGCAGGGCATGCGATTCCCGCAGGGGCTTGAAATCGGAGCGGGAGTTGATGAACACCACGGTCTCATGGCTGCGGGCGCTGTCGTTGACCGTCGTGATGAAGGCTCCGAAGAAGCGACGGGCATACGCGATCATGATATCGTCGAGCATGGACGGGTCGAACCGGACGGTCGGGTCGAGAGGTCGTCCCATCGCCAGGGTTGCCACCTCGGCGAAGTACCGTTCGACGGCGAGGGGATCGAACCGTTCGGCCATGTGGCCCAGCAGGATGGCGGTCAGATGCTCCTGATACTGCGGGGGAAAGGAGCGAAAAAACCTGTCGAACGAGTGCACCCTCAGGTCCGCGAACATGGCTGGAACCGTTTGCAGCCATTGAGTATCCGGCGGCCGCGCCTTTCGAAGCCGGGCGCGCATGGGCTTTGGGCAGCGTTCGATGATGCTGTCGACCAGTTCCACATGCGACATGGAGCGGACGAACTCGGCCAGGAAATCGATCACGTGCTCGATGGCGTAGATCGGGACGGAGCCGAGCCCTTGCAGGCAGGACTTCCTGTAGAGTGCCTCCTCTCGATCGGAAAATCGAATGTCTGACTCCATCGACCATACATCCCCACACACGCAAGGCTACCCTATCCCATGCACAAAAGCGACGCAATAGAGCTGGATGTCCAGCAGCGGTTCGAAATGCGGACGAATCGCATTCGAGTGTGTGGCAGGTTGGGCTGGTGAGTCGAAAATATCACAGGCGGTAGGTTAGTGTAACCTGCTTTCTGTAAATTCGCTCCCGCCCGGTCTTTTGACCTTGTTACAAAATTATCTTTAATTCTCTGAAAAGCAACAAAAGTATGCACCATACCGCCACTCCAGGATGCTCAATTCATTGAAAACGGCGTCGATCCGCTGTATGATGATAGGAACATGAAGATGGGTGACGATCATGGATATCTCCACGACATTGTCGACGATGAACGGAGCCAGCCAGAGCCGCACCGGCCTGCTGGCCATCAAGTTGGCACACAAGGCGGAGCAGGGCGTGGTGAGCCTTGTCGCTCAGGCGGCCGAGCAGGCCGGGCCCCGGCCCGCGCCCCGGCCGACGGGACAGAAAGGATCGATGGTGGATGTGACCGTCTGAGGAGGAGCGGCCACGCCAGACGCGCCCCGAGGCGACCGCCACGGGGTGCGCTGTTTTTTTGGGGGATTTCGCCAGGGCAATCGGGTGACCCTATCAAAAGCCCTCTCCCCCCCTTCAGGGGGGCTACCGTGTGCACACAAGTCGGACAAACTGGACCGTAGGGTGTTCGCTGTAGGAACTGTCCGTCTCCCGCGATAAAAGCCCTCCCCCTTGATGGGGGGAGGGCTTAAGTTTGCTGGAGGTTTGCGGGAAACTTGTGTGCATACGGTAGCCCCCCTGAAGAGGGGGAGGGGGAGAGGGAGAGGGAGTGAAGATGGCGGCGATCTCTTCTTCACTCGATTGCCCTGGGGATTTCGCCTTGCCGAGAGGCCGACGGGGGGGCACAGTGGCGGAATGAACGATGCGACCGAAAGGGGCGGTACGGCCGTCGGCGGACCCTGCGTCCGCATGATTCCCGAGGGGGATGAGCGCTCCCGCCTGGTGTGCCGCGAGTGTGGGTTCATCTTCTACGAAAATCCCAAGATGATCGTCGGCGCGGTGGTGACATGGGAGGACAGGTACCTTCTGTGCCGACGGGCCATCGACCCGCGGCGGGGGTTCTGGACCATGCCGGCCGGATTCATGGAACTGACCGAGACCGCCGAGTGCGGCGCCCGGCGCGAGGTCCTGGAGGAAGCCGGGGCCACCGTCGAGGTGGGCGCGCTGCTGGCCATCTACAGCCTTCCCCAGATCAGCCAGGTCCACCTCATCTATCGCGCGTCCATGATCACTCCCGACTTCGCCCCCGGGACCGAAAGCCTGGAGGTGCGTCTGTTCACGTGGGAGGAAATCCCCTGGGTCGATCTGGCCTATCCCAACGTCGGCTGGTCGCTGCACCACCATCGGGATCTGCGCGACAGCCACGACTTCGCCCCACGGGGCGTGCCGCCCGGGGCACTGAGCGGGTGCATCATTAGCGATCGCTGATATGACTGGCCAAAACCCTGCGGGCCGGGTATAGAACTGTCGTGGGGACTGCCGACGGCGGTACGGAACAGACGACGCAGACCACGCAGATGGAGTAGACGGAGCCCGCAATGCCTTCCTTCCAGAATCCCATCATGGTGGCGGCCGCCCTGCAGGCGGCGGCCACGGCCATCGCCGGCAACGAGTCCTACGAGACTCCCCGCGGCATCGCCGAGCTTGCCGTCGAGATCCTCGAGGAGCTGGACAAGCTGCTGATCGCGCGCGCCGCCGGCAAGAAATAGGTCCCGGTCACCTCACTCCCTCTCCCCCTCGAGGGGGAGAGGGCCGGGGTGAGCGACTGTCTGGGCTGTCAAGTAGCAAATGCGCATTCCTGTCTAATTTCGCGTGCTTTGGCATTGAGCCGAACCAAAAGCTTTCGGGCGATGGCGACAC
>JAMOBE010000179.1:0-3576 GCA_039908285.1 Alphaproteobacteria bacterium | reverse complement strand
ATGTGGGAGCCCATGATGGCCGGGGCCGTGGTGTAGACCATGGCGGCGGCATTGATGCCGTTGTTGCGATAGATCTGGACATTCCAGGACTCGGCGAGCCGCTTTCCCAATCCGGCGGCCTCCGTCTGGCGGCGGAGATCATCCTTCATGACCTCCGCCGCCTTGACGACGGTGGCATTCACGGCTTGGCCGATGACCTGCAGCCTGGTTTCCATGAGACGGCGCAGGTCGCCCTCGATCCCGATGCCGATCATCACGTATATTATGAGAAGCGCATAATTATGTAGAGCCTGCGACGGCGACATTCCTGTCGCCGCCGCGTTTACTATATTATTACCCTACATAATATTATGCCTTACTCACCTCCTTCAGCATTGCCAGAAGCTTGTCGGGCGCATTGAACCGACCACGTGTAAGTGTTGGCGCGGCCGTTTTGGTGAGCGCCTCGAGCTTCCCGGTCGGGTCGGCTCGCAGGTAGATCTCGGTGCTTTGGATACTGGCATGACCCAGCCACAGTGAGACTTTGCGCACATCTCCGGTTGCTTGCAAGGTGTGCATGGCGCAGGTGTGACGTAGGACGTGGGGAGTGACATGCTTCTTGGCGATAGACGGCTGCTTGCTCGTCGCCGTGGCAACATGCTTGGCAAGGATGTACTCGAAGCCGAAGCGAGTCATAGCCTGACCTGTGCCGTTAAAAAACAGGTCACGTCTGCCATTGTCCGGGCGGATGGCGAGCCAGGCCTTGATGGCAGAGGCCGTTTCCTTCCACAATGGCAACACTCGTTCGCGTCGTCCTTTTCCCATAATGCGGATGCTGGACGGCTGCCGGCTATCGAGATCGTCCACCTGCAGGGCGACGAGTTCCGAGACCCGCAAGCCTGCGGCATAGATCAGGTGCAACATTGCCCGGTCTCTCACACCGGACGGCTTGCGCGGGTCCGGTGCGTCGAGCAAGGCCTGCAACTCATCTCTGGTCAAGTAGTCAATGAGCGCCTGATTGGTCTTCTTCATCGGGATGGCATGAACTTGCCGCGACTGATCAAGGCAAGAGATTTGCCGATACTCGAGATAACGGAAGAATGCATGAATGGCGGCCAGACGGGCATTTCTTGTTCTTGCCGAATTGCCTCGCTTTTCTTCCAAGTGTTCGAGAAAGGCAAGAATCAGCGACACGTCCAGATGCTCGACTTCGATCTGGGACGGTTTGATCTTCAGTCTCTGCGCTGCGAAGCTGGCCAGAAGTTGAAAGGCCGTGGCGTAGGCCTCACAGGTCTGAAGGCTCGCGCCTCGTTCACGCGGCAGATATTCGCGCAGGAACGAACTCAGGTGGGGGGCAAGCGCAGTCATTGGACAGCTCCCTGGTGCATGGTCTCGGCAGCTTCGGCAATCTGTCTCATGAGGATTGGCGTCGCCTCCATGTACCAATACGTGTTGGTGACATGCGCGTGGCCCATGTAGGTGCTGAGCGCGACCATATGAAGGGCTACTTCGTCGCGATCGCATCCGCACTGTTCCAGTGAGCGGACGGCGAAGGTGTGCCGAAAATCATGGATGCGGGGCCCGCGTCGGCCTGCCTCACGCAATCCAATCGAGCGAGTTAGTTGTACAAAGACGGTCTTGGCCGAGTAATATTTCAACGTGCGGCCGAAAGTGTTGATGAACAGAGAATCGTTGGACGCTTTGTGCCTTTTGCGCACCGATATATACGCGGCAAGAACCCGTCGCGTCGTCTCATGCAGAGGAACAAGCCGGTTTTTCTTGAACTTGGTCTCGCGGATGATCAGGCCGTCCTCGGTAACGTCATCGTACTGTAGAGCCAGGGCTTCGGATACGCGCAGGCCCGTCGCGGCCAGAAGTCCGAACAACGTCGTGTACATCACCGGCCGAATTGAATCCTTCGGTCCCAATTTGGCTGTGGCTTGCAGCAGTCGTGAGATCTCGCCCGCAGTGTAGATGTGAACCCGCCGTTCATAATAACACGTTCGCCCCATCGCATCGGGAGCCGGCACATCATGGCGGGGATCCTCGGCCTTGACCGTCAGAGCGAAAAGGCGAACCGTGATAAGGCGGTTGTGCCGCTGCTGCGGTGACGGTGCCAGGGCGGCCCAATCGAGCACGGTGGCAGCACGCACCACTTCATCGCCCCGCGCTTCAGCAAAAGCCACGAAGCTCTTCAGCATACCGGCCGCTCCTACGAACTTGAACCCGGTCGCACGCCGCATTTCCACATATTTCGTCATGGCGTCGTTCAGCATGACTCCTCTCCCGGCCAGGGTTGGACGACCTTTTGCAGCGTGGGGATGTCTACCTTGGCGTAGTAGGCAGTGGTGTTGGCCGAACGATGACGCAGAATATACGTTATGTTAAGCTTAACATAATTGATACTCCTCCACGTCGTTGACCAAGGTCACGGTCATCATGGTGCCGGAGGTCTCGTCATGGGCGGCCTGCCAATCGAATGACGCCTCGACACCGCCAGGGCCGGCGATGCGGTACTTGGGTTTGGGCAGGAACACACGCGGCATGAGGAACGACAGGCTCTGGCCGGAGCCGGTGGTGAAGCCGTACTCGAGACTGATGGGATCGCCCGATGCGGCCTCTGCCAGCAGGGTGACGCCGTCGAAGCGCGACGTCAGGCTGCCCTTGACCGAGGCGATGGTGGGATCTGCGCCATCGATCTTGCCGTCGTCCCGGATCGTCCTGACCCGCTCCAGGGTGTTGGAGAACGACAGCTTGCCGCCGGTGACTCCGGCCAGGGCGGTCGCGCCGCGCTTGATGTACCCCCTGGCCTGGCTGAAGCGCTTGAGGACGAACGGTTCCGGCGTGGCGTCGATGGTGGTGCCGGCATTGTCCTCGCCCTGGGCGACCAGTTTCAACGTCGCGTTGGCGGCACCCTCCCGGCCAAGGTCGAAGTCGAGGCTTTCCACCATGGTGCCAGTATGACGAAAAAACGTCGGCGTCTGGAGCCTGGGATGCCCGATCTCCACCGTCAGGCTGGGCAGGGTATCGGCGCCGCTGGCCCAAACGTGGGTGTAGGGACCGGTGCCGGTGGTGACCGCCGGGCCGAGCAGGGCGAACAGCCAGAAGCCGATGCCCCGAACATCGAGCGGAATCTCGACCGACCCTTCGTCGATGATCAGGCCCCGGTACGGGTCCTGGGCATTGCGGCCCCGCCCGAGAAGCGGGTCCTCGCCCAGCTTCTGCTCGGAACTCAAGTCCGTCTGCTTGAAGTCCAGGCTACGGTATGCTCCGCCCGCCGGGGCGGTGCCATAGGTGGCTTCCACCGCGGCAATCAAACGCGCGTCGGCGCCATAGGCTCGCCTCTTGCTCATGTCATTCGTCCTGCAGGATTCCGGTGACCTGATACTCGACGACCAAAGGGATGGTGGCGTGACGAACCGTGGCTGCGCCCTCAATGGGCGTGACGCCCACGTCGGGCGCCAATACCGTCACCATCTCCGCGAGACCGCCCAGGGTGTCGGCGGCGGAAAGAGCTTCGCCCACCGTGATCAGCAGCCTGTCGAGGGCCGCCTCGTCACCGGTGGTGATGATCTCCACGGGGATGCGGTGGCTGTA
>JAMOBE010000178.1:0-3601 GCA_039908285.1 Alphaproteobacteria bacterium | reverse complement strand
CCGCGTTTTCCGACTTGAGCTGGGCGTTCTCCTCCAGCAACCCCAGCGTCAGCTTGAGGGCATCTGGCGGAAGAGAATCAAGATCTGGGGGCAGCTTGGCCATGCCCCACTGAATCCGAGATTCTCGAAAAATGCAACCGCCAATGAGTCGGGACCGCCGATTCTGCCCGGACTTTTGCCCCTGTTACCTTTTTCCCATTGAAGGATAGGCGCGATGCCAACCAAGAGGCTGACCATGAGACGGATACGAGAATTGCTGCGCCTGAAGTTCAGCGGCGGCGGGACCAGTGATAGGGTCATTGCCGGTCAGCTGGGCATCGCCCGCAGCACGGTTCAGGACTATCTGCGCCGGGCGGCGGCTGCTGAATTGAGCTGGCCTCTGCCCGAGGATGTCACGGACGATATCCTTGAGCAGCGGTTGTTTGGCCGGCCCGCCGGGGTGGCTGCCGGGGTGCGGCTGCGGGAGGAGCCGGACTGGCCGACGCTGGTCCGCGAGATGAAGCGGCCCGGGGTCAACCTGCTGATTCTGTGGGAGGAGTACCGGGTCACTCACCCCGACGGCTACCGCTACAGCCGGTTTTGCGATCTGTACCGCGGGTTCGAGCTTCGCCTTTCGCCGACCATGCACCAGCATCATGTCGCCGGTGACAAGGTATTCGTGGACTACTCTGGCAAGAAGGTGCCGATCGTCGATCCAGAGACCGGCGATGTCCACGGGGCTGAGTTGTTCGTGGCAGTTCTGGGGGCCTCGAACTACACATACGCCGAGGTCACCTGGACGCAGACGCTGCCGGACTGGATCGGCGCACATGTCCGCATGTTCCGCTTTATTGGTGGGGTCTCGCGGTTGCTTGTGCCAGACAACCTGAAGGCTGGCGTTCACAAGCCGTCGTTCTACGATCCGGAGATCAACCGCACCTATGGCCGCATGGCCGAGCACTACGGGGTCGGCATCCTGCCGGCACGCCCCTATCGGCCGCGCGACAAGGCCAAGGTGGAGGCGGGGGTCCGCTTCGCCCAGTCGTACATCCTGGGGCGGCTGCGTCGTCATGCCGAAGGCATGCGTCCCGCATGACGCACCTTCTTCTCACTCGAGGACGCCAACCAGGCAATCAAGGAGGCCCTTGAGCGCATGAACGGCAGCATCATGCGTCGCCTTGGTGTGTCACGCCAAGACCTGTTCCTGGCGGTCGAACAGCCCGCTCTGCAGCCGTTGCCGGCGGCTCCTTACGAATACGCCGAATGGAAGCGAGCGCTGGTCAACCTGGACTATCACGTCGAGGCGCTGGACTTCTACTATTCTGTGCCGCACGCCCTGATCCGCCAGGAGGTCGAGGTGCGCATCACCGCCGCCACGGTCGAGCTGTTTCACCGTGGCAAACGGATCGCCGCCCACATGCGGCGCCACGGGGGTGAACGCCACGTCACCATGCCCGAGCACATGCCGAGCGCCCACCGCCACTACGCCGACTGGAGCGAGGAGCGCTTCCGGCGTGAGGCCGCCGCCATCGGCCCACAGACCGAGTCCCTGGTCGTCGCCGTTCTCGCCGCGCGGCAGCATCCCGAGCAAGGCTTCCGCGCCTGCCTTGGGATCCTGAAGCGCCTGCGCGGCATCGACCGTGATCGGGCCGAGACGGCATGCGCCCATGCACTTTCCATCGGTGCCCTGTCCTTGAAGAGCCTTTCCTCAATCCTCGACAACAATATCGGAGCCAAGAACCATGGACACAAAGTAGAGACCACGCCACTGCTGCACGGCAACATCCGCGGTCGCGGCTATTATCATTGAGGAGGTCCAGATGCTGTCACATCCTACCCTGGAGTTGTTTTACGAACTTGGCCTCACCGGCTGTGCCAAGGCCTTCAAGGACCTGGAAGCCAACCCCGCCGCGCAAGACCTGAGCCATGCCGAGTGGCTGGCGCTGCTCCTTGAGTACCAGATCACCGAGAACCGGCAGAAGCGCTTCGAGGCTCGTTCCAGACGGGCCAAGCTGCGCCAGACGGCCACCGTATTACTGATCTCAGGAATCTTCGCGGGCTGCGAAGATTCCTGAGATCAGTAATACGAATCTTTTTGGTTGCGGCTCCGCCGCGATAGGCCTGACGTGGACTACAGAGCCATCCGCGGCCTCGATCGCAGCCTGTTCATGACGCTTGCCACCTGCCGGTGGATCCGTGACCACCGCCACCTGATCCTGTGCGGACCGACGGGGGTCGGCAAGAGTTGGTTGGCTTGCGCCCTCGGCGATGCGGCCTGCCGGGAGGACATCTCCGTCCTCTACCAGCGGGTCCCACGCCTGTTCGCAAGCCTTGATCTGGCCCGCGGCGACGGCCGGTACGCCAAGCTGCTGACCAGCCTGGCCCGGGCCGAACTTCTGATCCTTGATGACTGGGGACCGGAGCCGATGACCGGCGATCAGCGCCGCGACCTCCTGGAGATCGTCGAGGACCGCCAGGGGCGCGGCTCACTCCAGATCACCAGCCAGGTGCCGGTGGATCGCTGGCACGAGATCATCGGCGCCCCGACGCTGGCCGACGCCATCCTCGACCGCATCGTCCACGCCGCCCACCGTATCGACCTCACCGGAGACTCCCTGCGCAAGTGCCGACCAAAGGGGGAGCAGACGTAATCCGGCAAGAACCGGGCTCATGGCGTTACCCGGTAACGGCGTCACAACGTGTCCGTTACCGGGTAACGACGCTTCTTTCGGGAGTCAAACTGTCGGCGGTGACCACGTAACGGCGTCACCGCACGTCCGTTACCGGGTAACGACGCCCTTTTCGGGCATCAAAATGCCGACGGTGACCACGTAACGGCGTCACCGCACATCCGTTACCGGGTAACGACGCCTCTTTCGGGCGTCAAACTGCTGGCGGTGACCACGTAACAGCGTCACCGCACGTCCGTTACCGGGTAACGACGCCTCTTTCGGGCGTCAAACTGCTGGCGGTGACCACGTAACAGCGTCACCGCACGTCCGTTACCGGGTAACGACGCCCCTTTCGGGCATCATAATGCCGACGGTGACCACACAACGCCGACACCCAGCGGCGAAGCTGGTTGCACCAGTGTTTGCTCGGCAGGTGAAGACTTGTCCTGGACCACCACCGTCTGAGCAGCGAACAGCACCGAACTGCCCCCACCGCCTGAGTCAGCGCAGGGGGGAAGGCCCCCCTGCACCCCCCACCCCCGTCTCAGCCCAAAGCACGGTGCCCACTGGATGACGCCGAAGAGGGCAAAATCCGACACCCTTTTCCAGTTCCGGCTTGACCGGCTCTAACCACCATGAGATCACCAACCAGACCTGTCCGGAGACCATCACGACCCGGCCGCCATCCGATCGGAACAGGTGGCCGGCATCCGATCGGAATGCATGGCCGGGATCGTCGGAATACGCAATTTCGGCTTCTGCAAGACACCTTCCGTGTTGCAACGACTGGACGAGTGGACACGACGCAGACTGCGCGCCGTCGCCTGGAAGCAATGGAAAACCAGACGCCGCCGCTTCGGAAAACTCGTGGCCGGGGGAGCAAAACCAGCCATGGCCGCGCAGGTGGCCGGCTCAAGCAAAGGCACCTGGCCTTTGAGCCGTACCCTGCC
>JAMOBE010000177.1:0-3630 GCA_039908285.1 Alphaproteobacteria bacterium | reverse complement strand
GGCAGCAAGAAGCGCGGCCTCAAGGTGTGGTCGGTGGGCACGCCGGTCGCCAAGAGCGAACTCTATCGGTGGCTGAAGCTGGATCGGCCGACCGATGAAGCATTGGCCAAGGGCGAAGGGTGGCCGCCAGGCTTCTGTCACTTTCCACGGTACGGCGAGGAGTTCTTCAAGCAGCTCACCGCCGAACGCCTGGTGACCCGCATGGTCAAGGGCTTTCCACGCGGCGTCTGGGAGAAAGACGGCGGCAGGCGCAACGAGGCCCTGGACTGCCGGGTGTACGCCCGCGCGGCGGCGGCGGTGTTCGGCATCGACCGCCTCGACGAGCGGCAGTGGAAGCGTCTCGAGGAACCGCTGGGGGTGCCGGGCGTCACGACGGCGTCACCGGCGGTGAAGACCGAGCCGAAGCGGAAACCGCCACCCTCGCGCGATCATGGCGATGATTGGCTGGGCGGTCGCGGCGGGGATAACTGGTTGGACGGGAGGTAGTCTTGGCCTGGACCCAGGAAGAACTGGATGCCCTGAAACGGGCCTATGCCGCCGGCGCCCTGCGCGTCTCCTACGAGGGCAAGTCGGTGGAATACGGCTCGGCCGAAGATCTCTTGTCACGCATCCGGACCATCGAGCGGGAGATCGCCGCAGGCCGCGCCCGCCGTTCCCACAGCTTCGCCAGTTTCTCGAAGGACTGATCCCGTGAATGTGATCGACCAGTTGATCGGCTTCGTCTCTCCGCAGGCGGGCCTCCGGCGGGTGCGCGCCCGCGTCGCCACCGACGCCCTCACTCGGCGTTACGAGGGGGCCGCCGTCGGACGGCGCACCGAGGGGTGGGTCGCCTCCGGCACCGACGCCAATGCCGAAGTCGGCCCAGCCCTCTCCCGCCTGCGGGACCGGGCCAGGGATCTGGTGCGCAACAACGCTTATGCCGCCAAGGCGGTGACGGCACTGGCCACCAACCTGATCGGCACCGGCATCATTCCTCGCGCACGGGCCGACGATCCGGCCCTGGCCGAAGCGGCCGACGTCCTATGGTCCCGGTTCGTCCGAGAATGCGATGCCGGCGGCCACACGGATTTCTTCGGACTGCAGACGCTGATCGCCCGGACCATGGTGGAGAGCGGCGAGTGCCTGGTGCGGCTGCGCCGGCGTCAGACTGGTAACGATCTGGTGGTGCCGTTTCAGATCCAGGTGCTGGAGCCCGATCATCTCGACAGCGGGCGGGACGCCGAACTGTCGGACGGCCGCTATATCCGCCACGGCATCGAGTTCGATCCGCTTGGCGCACCGGCCGCCTACTGGCTGTTCCCGCGACATCCAGGTGACTGCTGGTTCGGCGGGGGGACCAGCGTCCGGGTGCCGGCCGGGGATGTGCTGCACGTCTACGACATGCTGCGGCCGGGACAGTTCCGAGGCGTGACGTGGTTCGCGCCGGCGCTGATGAAACTGCGGGATCTGGACGACTTTGACGAGGCGGAACTGGTCCGGAAGAAGATCGAAGCCTGCTTCTGTGCTTTCGTCTTCGGAGGCGATACCGAGGAAACCATCGCCGACGCCTCCACAGACGACCAGGGCAAGCGCATCGAACGGTTTCGGCCCGGCATGATCACCTACCTGCCGCCCGGCCGGGACGTGCGTTTCGGCCAGCCATCTTCCAGTCCGGGGTACGCGGAATGCGCCCGCGTCCAGTTGCATGCGGTCGCGGCGGCGCTCGGCCTGACCTATGAGCTTCTGACTGGGGACCTCTCCCAGGTCAACTATTCCTCGATCCGCGCCGGGCTGTTGGAGTTCCGCCGCCGCATCGAGCAGCTCCAGTGGAATGTGCTGGTGCCGGGCCTGTGTCGCCCGGTGTGGCGGCGGTTCGTGGACACGGCCCAGGCCGCCGGGGTGCTCGGGCCCGGAGAGATCGATGCGGAATGGACGCCACCCCGGTTTGAGGCGGTGGACCCTTTGAAGGACGTCCAGGCCGACATTCTCGCGGTTCGCGCCGGGTTCATGACCATGAAAGAGGCGATTGCCCGCCAGGGCTACGATCCGGCGGCTGTTCTGGCCGAAATCGCCGCCACTTTCGCCGAAATCGATCGTCTCGGCATCGTTTTGGACACCGATCCCCGCAAATCCACCCGCACCGGCCAGGACAAGCCGATGCAACAGATGGAGGGCCATCCCGATGCCTGACCACATGATCGACCTGCCGCTGCAGACCCGGGCGGCCTCCCTGGTGCCCGGCACCGCGAATGCCGAGGCTCGCTCGGTGGAACTGGTGTGGTCCACCGGAGCCACCGTTCGTCGCCGCGACTGGATGAGCGGCGATCCCTATGACGAGGTGCTGGTGCTGGACGCGGGCGCCTGCGACCTCACCCGCCTCAATGCCGGGGCGCCGTTCCTCGACACCCATGGCGCCCGGGATTTGTCCTCGGTCATCGGCGTGGTGGAGCGGGCCTGGATTGCCGAGGGCGTCAATGGCCCCGAGGGCCGCGCGCTGGTCCGCTTCTCCGATCGCCCCGATGTGGAGCCGATCTGGCGGGACGTGGCGGCCGGGATCGTCAGGAACGTCTCGGTCGGCTACGCGGTCCGCGCTTACGAAATCACCGACGCCCCGGTGCCGATCTGGCGGGCGGTCGACTGGCAGCCGGCCGAACTGTCCGCCGTTCCCATCGGCGCCGATCCGGGGGCCGGTTTCAGGTCCGCACCAGCCACCCATCCCTGTCACCTTGTTCATCGCCAGGAGAGTCCCATGGCCGACGAAGTCCCCATCACCGACCAGCCGGTCTCGGACCCCGAGCCCGCGGCTGCCGCACCTCCTCCCGCACCTCCGGCTCCACCGCCCGATCCTTCCGTGGTCGCCGAGCGCGCCGTCGCCACCGAACGCACCCGCATCGCCGGCATTTATGATGCTCAGGGCAAGCTGGGGGTGGCCCGCTCGATCGCCGATGGGTTGGTGACGCGTGGGGTGGCGCTGGACGATGCCCGTCGCGTTCTCATCGACGAGGCGGCGAAGGTCGATGGGACCAGGGAAACCCGCGCAATTTTGCCAATGCATGCCTCTGGCATGACGCCCATGCATGCCTTCGGCATGACCGTCCCCGGTGGTCAGGACGAAAAGGCGACCCGCCGCGCGGCCATCGAGGGGGCGTTGCTGCACCGTTTCAACCCGTCGGCCAACAAGCTTGATGGTCCGGCCGGCGAGTGGTGCGGCCTGACGCTTCTCGAGATGGCGCGTGCCGTCCTTGATGCCGAGGGCGAACGCACGCGAGGCCTGTCCCGTGATGAAGTGGCGACCCGGTCGCTCCATGCCGGCTCTGATTTTCCGCGCATCCTGGCCGGCGTCGCCGGCAAGACCCTGCGCCAGGCGTATGAGGCGACCCCACGCACCTTCCTGCCGTTCTGCCGACAGGTCACGTCGCCCGACTTCAAGGACGTGCACCGGGTCCAGCTTGGCGAGGCACCCTCCCTTGTGGAGGTCAAGGAAAACGGCGAGATCACCCGCGGCAGCATCGGCGAGGGTGAAGAGATCTACCGCCTCAAGTCCTACGGGCGCATTTTCGGGGTCACCCGCCAGGCCATCATCAACGACGATCTTGGCGCTTTCACCCGGGTGCCGCAGATGTTCGGCAACGCCGCCGCCCGGCTGGAAGG